>DATGIQ010000326.1:0-22081 GCA_035295665.1 Gemmataceae bacterium
AGTTCCGGGTGGCGAACTTCGAATGCTCGACCATCGGTCATGGCAATACGGAATGGGCGAAAAGGACGCTTGCGCAGTGCTTTCAATAATTCTTCGGGGGCCATCGTTCCATGTTACCGGAAGAACGAAATGCTCGAAGGGCTCGAGACTTCGTAATCTTCACGCGTGTTATTCTACGGCTTTTTTTGTCGCGCACCACACCGAGGCTGTCCCCGTCACCGGCTCACGAAGTAAAACAGATTCGGTCCATCCAACAGCGCGTACTCCGGTTCCGTCATCTCGCTGGGCGAACCGGTGAAGGGAAGCAGCTGCAGCGCGTGCCGATCATGGAGGCGGCGCAAGCCCTCGTGGAACGCATTCAGCGATAAATCCGTATGCCGATCGCGCAGGGCGGCGAACAGTTCCGGCAGCGGGCAATCCTTGGCTGCCCCCCCCGTGCGGCGATGATCCAGGTACGCGAGGGCATCCACTGCCCAAGGAGTCTCGGCCGCCATGCCGTTGGGCAGCTGCGGCCCGGCCGCCTCGGCCCGACGCAGCGCCGCTTCCACCTGCTCGCCAAGAGCGTCCAGACGATGGGTCCAGCGCTGCGCTTCTTCCGCCAAGTGATGGCCCAGGGACTGAAGTTGGTGCTGCATCTCCGACAGCCAGAGTGGGATCGCCTCCTGATTGGTTTGCAGGATCGTCCGCAAATCCTTGAGTGCCTGGACGGGCGATTCCTGCTGGTGCAGGAACTCCATGGCGCGGGGCGTGATCCGCACCCACTCAGCGGTGGTTTTTCCCTTTGCTTCAGTCCGGACCACTTCGAGGAGACCATCCCGGAGTGCCCGGGCGGCGGCCTCCGCGTTGAGACCCGTTTTGCCGGCGAAGAGCCCCGGCAGCTTGCCACTCTTGAACAACCGTTGCTCGCCGGGCTCCGCCAGAGCGAGTTTCAGCGCGTCCACCAGGATTTCCGTGAGTTTGTCCATAAGCCTCCATCCGTAGCCGGCTACGCCTGGCCAGTGTACAGTGAAGGGAGGTCAATCGCGAATCCCAATTTTCGTTTTGGTTTGCCTCCATGGATAAAGGACAGCAGACTCCCAACGACGCCCAGCAACGCATTCTGAGCGGCATCCAGCCTTCGGGCAAGCTTCACCTGGGCAACTATTTTGGAGCTATCAAGCAGCACATTGCTTTGCAACGCGAAGCGCAGTGTTTCTATTTCATCGCCGACTATCATGCCCTGACGACCGTCCGCGATCCGGAGGCCCTGCGTCAGAATGTCCGCGATGCCGCTCTCGATTACCTGGCGCTCGGCCTGGACCCCGACCAAGCGATTTTCTTCCGCCAGTCCGATGTCCCCGAGGTGACCGAATTGGCCTGGATCCTGGCCACCGTGACCAACATGGGACTCCTCGAACGGGCCGTTTCCTACAAGGAGAAACTCGACAAAGGCATTGAAGCCAGCGTCGGTTTGTTTACGTACCCGATCCTGATGGCGGCCGACATCCTCATTTATCGGTCGCACCTCGTCCCCGTGGGGAAAGACCAAGTGCAGCACCTGGAGATGACTCAGGACATTGCCGGTCGCTTCAACCGGGCCTACGGCGAAATTTTTCCGATTCCGAACTACCGACTGGATAAGGAAGCCAAAGTGCTCGGCACCGACGGCCAAAAGATGAGCAAATCGTATGGCAACACGATTGAGATTTTCGCCGAAGGAAAGGCTCTCAAGAAAACAGTGATGGGTATCGTGACGGACAGCAAGACCGTCGCCGAGCCCAAGGATCCGGAGACCTGCAACGTGTTTGCTCTGTACAGCCTGTTCGCGACCGAGGAAGAAAAGGCGGCGCTGGCGGCCCGCTACCGTGCCGGCGGCATGGGTTACGCCGAAGCCAAGGGTGCGCTGCTGGAGAAGATCAACGCCCACTTCGCCACGGCCCGCGATCGTCGGAAAGCGCTCGCCAGCGACCCGGCCTACGTGGACGGGGTACTGCAAAAAGGGAGTCAGCGTGCGCGCCGGTATGCGGAAGAGACAATGGCCCTGGTGCGCGCGGGTGTGGGGTTGAGAGAACAGCAGCCGTCGGCCAATCGGCGCTGAAAGCCGGCTAGCGGTGGATCATCGCTTTGGGGATCTGAAGGCGGAGATTGCCGCTGCCGCCAAAAGCCCCAGCCGGCAGTTCCAGCCGCAAAAACTGGACCTTGTCCACTGGCGGCTCGAACACCAGCAAATCTTCAGTCCGTTTTCCGGGATAGACAGAAGTCGGTCCATTGATTTGGCCGGGAATCTGGGCACCTACTTCCGGAGTAAAGCGCTTGTAGGGATTACCGAAGTTGTCCGTCAGACTCGCCGCATTGCGTTCGGAAGCCGTCAGCGGTTCGGCCGTGTTTCCCTTGGCACGGCCTCCTCCCAGCAAATCCGCCAGTCCCACTGCATTCACTGTGGCCCCCGACCAGCCAAGGAAATCGATCTTGCGCGTACTGTTCATATTGTCGATAAACACCTGAATCGTGAGATGCTTGGCCGGCGAAACCGTTTCATCGCCCAGCACATCCTTGATTCGAATATTCCGCACCACCACCGCGCCGAGCTGAACGCGAACATCATTCTGCTGGACGGCGTCTGCGCTGGCGTCAGCCCAGCGTGCCTCTTTTTCCGGTGCGGCCTTGGCCGGCGCGATCGTGGTCTGTTCCGGGGCTTGGCCAACCCCCGTGGCGGCCACGGTGTCCTTGGCAGGGTTGGGCCTGATCATTCCGCCGAGCAAACCGAGCCAGAAGACGGCCACCACCAAGGCGCCAAGGCTCAAGGCCGATCCAGCGATCGGAAAGACAATCCCACGGCCGTGCTGAATGATTGCAACCACCAGGCCAGCGATGCCCAGCAGCAGCCCCAATCCACTCAAGGGCAGGCTTAACAGGCCGACCTGCGGAACCCAGCTGAACGCAAAGGCAACGATTCCCAGGATCAGGGACGGAATGCCCAGGCCATACGAGATGCGCGTGGTCGAGGGTGGGGTTTCCGAATCGTCCGAGCGTCGAACAACGATCTCCGCCGCCTTGGCATCGGCCTCGGAAGGGGAAGACCGCGGCTTGCGGGAGGAAGTCGGGCGTGGGGCCTCGGCTGGTGGTTCACCGCTGGGCGCTACTTTCACGGTTTGCCCGCACTGGGGGCATTTGGCCATGCGCCCGATCAATTGGTTCGGAGCGCTGAGTCTGCCGCCACAGGCAGAACAAACGACGGTAATCGGCATCGGTACACCTTGGGAACGCGCTGGTCATCGCCCACCGGGCCATTCGCTTTTGCGCCGAGGCGATGGTTCTCATTGTCCACAGAAAGGGCGGCCTCGACAAGGGAATCAACCGCCCACGCGAAAATGTCGAAACCGAAAAAATAGAAAATTTGAGAAGAAGATCGTTGCACGGGCTCGCAAATGGCGTTACCATTTATCCCACAACAGAGTTCGCGGCGTTCGGAGCCAACCGAGCGAATCGGCCACACCCTCGCGATCGGACTTGCTATGCTTTCCAATTGGTGGCGAAGAAGGGCAGGACAGAGAGAGAAAAGACCTACTCCATCGCCGCGTCGCCGGCTGGCTTTTGAACGCCTGGAAGAGCGGTTCTTGCCATCGGCCAAACCAATCGTTTCTGCGGCGGCGGAGGTTCTCGTTCCCGATCAGCCTGGGGATGCGGTATCCACCCTTGCCTTGTCCAGCGGCAGCGATCGCCTCGAGAACTCGTCGGCGATCGTTCCCCAGAGTAGTGGGATCGGCGACGCATGGCTCGCCGGGCTATTGCAGACTACCGCAATGCCCGACACTGCCCAGAACCCGGCAGACGACAGCCTCAGCCAACAAATCTCGTTAAACGATGACCAAACGATTCTGAGCTCCTTGCCGTTAGACCAAGGCAATCCGAGCAACAGCAACCAAAACAGCCCACCCGATGATGGTGTCGGTTCTTCCAGCGACAATACGCAGATCGGGAATTCCCCGAACGGGGGCAAGCAGGCTTCCGCCTTCGGTATCCAGCAGTTCACAGGGCCCGTGGCCGATTTGGGAGATGCCAATGCGATTCCGGTGACGACCGGGACGGCGAACGTCTTTTCGAGCAGTAGCAATCTTCCCTCCGACGCACTGGTCTCCGTGGGCGTTTCCGGAGCCGGCCCGAGCCTCGTCTCCGGTCAAGGCACGATCGCAACGATCCCGGACCTTCTGGCCCAAACTGACACGACTCCAGCGTCCCCGACCATTCCCACGGATTCGAGCTCGGAATTCCCGAGCACGCCTCAGGGTGTTAACCGTCCGGCGAGCGGGAATCGTTCTCCGGACACGAGCCTGGTCTGGCGTGTGGAAAGCCAACCGGAAAACTCCTATGGCATGGGCATTCGCTGGCTCGGTGCTAGTTGGAGCGGAACGCTTCGGGATCCGCATATCGGCGAGACCGTGGCGTACCCGGACGTGGTGGGCCTTCCACGTAGTTCGCTGAGCACATCGGGTTCGGGCGTGGCCCTGGACCGCATGGAAAACGCGACGGCCGGCATCGTGGGTATGGACCATGGCTCGTTAAACCTGATGCATCCGGCGAGTGTCGGGAAGGACGCGATTACAGAAACGCCGGAAGTGCTCGCTGGACATGAAACCCGGCTGGTAGGTAAACCGGCCTCGGGAATGAATTCCCTTCCCGGCGCGGTGCCGGTTTCGGAAATCCTTGCGGACAGTGCTGGCTCCGCAGCGACGGAACTCCTGCGTCCACGCGAGGTCCTGGGCTTGGGCCTCAAGGCGCTGTGGAGTGACGCGGTCCCCTCCCCGAACCTGGATGGTCAAGGCACGGAACACCACCAGGAATTAGCAAGCAGCGCCTCCGCATCCGCGTCCGCCTTGCCGTTCCGGGATGATGGATCGCTCTCCTTGCCGGTGCTGAATGCGTTTGCGGGCATGGGGATGTTTCAAGTCGAGGTCGCCCCCGGAGGCACCGGAACTGGAAAAGCGACCTTCGCGGCCAACAGCGGCACGACCGCGGTCTCCGTGGCCAACCATGGATCCTCGATCTGGACGATCCTGACGACCTATGCGCTCGTCATCGTGCCCCGGCAACGGAAGTATCAGCCGACGATCTTGGTGGTAGATCCGGATGACGCCACGCGGGATGCGCTCAGTGTGGGGTTGGTCCGGGCCGGTTATTATGTGCTCCCGGCGGCGAATGTGCGGGATGCCTGGGGAATGGTCCGCACGCCCAATGCCCGCATTGACCTGGTGCTGATGGATCCCAACTTGCCGGATGTGAGCGGGATTCACCTGTGCGCTCGGCTCCGGGAAATCTCGCCGGCAGTACCGGTCATGGTCTGTGCCGGAGAAGTGGAGCCTGCCGAGGTGCTCCAGCTCCAGCAGCTCGGTGTACGGTACTATCTGCGCAAGCCCATCGCGTTCGAAGAATTGCTGCATACCGTCAAAGCAATTCTTCCTTGACGCCTTCCGGCCGGCGGAGAGGGCTACCCAACGCAAGTGGAATGTGCGCCGCTCGTGCCCGAGCGGAATCGGCTACGATTATTTCGCCATCATGGTAAGGGGGCCCAAGCTCTCATGGCCGGGTCCCATAAAGTATTGTCCGGTCTCTCGATCGTGACAGGCGAAAAAATCACATCCCCCGCAATGGTATTCCAGGAGTTGGTTGCGCTCCGACCGATAGACCCGGTTCGCGCCCCCGCACCACGGGCATCCCTGGTGCTTTTCAACATAGGAACGATCCACTTCGTGGAACCAATCATTGGGTGTTCGAGCCAGATGCTCCACGGCTCCTCCTTACGTTTGGCACTGCGCAGGCGAGTCTTGCACGGCGCACCAAAAGCCTAGCACAAATTTTCGGGCCCCGCGCTGGCGCTATTCGCAAACGGAATGGGGAGCCGTTCTCTTGGCCTGCCCCGATAAATCTTGCTCCGGATGAAGGTTTACTCGTCTTGACGGGAATCCGTGGTCTGGCTAGAGTCCGCCCGCTTTGGGAGCAGTTGCGAAGGAAGCAAAGTTCTTTGCGGCGGCGCGAGCCGGGGCAGGAAGCGCACGGGCGGCCGGCGCGGCGATACCTCTTATTGTTGAGGAAAGGAAAATCCTATGGGCATGAAGCCGGGGATTGCCTTGATCGGTGTAGTTTGGACCGGGATCACGTTATCGGGGTGTGAATCCTGCGCCGCTTGCAAGGCGAGCAAGCCCTGGGGCCAGGATGCCACCGCCGCGGCGGCGTCGTCCAGCAATCCGAGCGGGTACCCAACCTCAGCCTGGGGCAATCAGGGGCGAACCATCACCAGCACTCCGCTCCCCTCCTCGGGAGCGATGACGCCGGCGAGCCAGTCGGCACGGGTAACCGACCCGGGCCTCAATTCCGCGGCCACGTCCTCTGCGCTGAGCCCAGCGGTCAATTCGTCTACGACTCCAGCGTCGGCCACGGGATTCACGACCAATGCACCGGACAATCGTTTCTCGACGCCTTCACAGCCCACGGCGACTGTCCCCAGTATGTCCTCGGCCGCAACTTCGAGCGGCAGCATGGATCAGAGCAGCCGGATTTCGAATACCGGCACGGCGACCACACCGGCCCCGCAAATGGCCTGGCCCATGACCCCTTCTTCCACGGGGAGCGGGATGGGAATGAAGGCACCGGATTCGACGTCGCCCAGTACGACGGCGACGGGCAATTCGAGTTATCAGACGCGCTATCCGGACGTCCAGCCGGCCGCGACAGTGCCGAGCACGCCGAGATTTAGCCAAGGCGGGAATGAGTGATCGTGCAATTACAGAATGCAAATTGCAAGATGTTCGTTTTCAACTTGCATCTTGCAATTTGCCATTTCTTCTGTCACGGAGTCCACGCCAAGGCCCGAATCTCGCCGAATTCCCGTGGGAGCTTGGCCCACGAACTTCCTGCATCCGTGGAACGATAAATCTCACCGCTCACGCTGCTGGCATACACTCGTTCCGGATCCGCGGGATGGACGGCAAAGTTCCAAATCGTGCTGTTTGCCTGGCCAGGCAGGGTGGCCACATGCCAGTTCGCGCCGGCATCGCTGGACCGGGCAACCGTGCCTACGCTTCCGGGCGGTCCGTCCCCGTTGCCCAGTAGTACCACTCCCGGCCGGTTGGGCAACTGGGCCATACCGCGAAAGTAGGACCACGGCAGCCGCTTCCCCAGTTGCAGCGGCTGCCACGTCTCGCCTTCATCCGTGCTCAGGTTCACGTCATTGTTGGTGCTGGCCAGGAGCCGTTTCTCCCGGCTGTCCGCCTGGATAATCGCCAGAGCGTGGATATCGAGCGAGCTCAGTCCACTCCCGACCTTCTGCCAGGTTTGGCCGGAATCGCAACTTCGCAGCAGGCCGTCGATTTCCACCCCTGCCCAAACGGTTTCCGGCTCGTTCGGGTCGGTAAGCAACGTGGTCACCCGTGTATGCATGATGCGTGGACACGCCTGCCGGATATCCACCGCAGGCTCGGCCCAGGTGCGTCCGCCGTCGGCCGAGCGAAATAGCCGGGAAGGGCATGTGCCTACCAGAATTACCTCGGGGGTCTGTGGCAAGAGGCATAGGGCCCAGATTTGTTGGCCGTTGAGCGGGGATTCGACCCGCGTCCAATGATCGGCTCCATCGGTAGTGCGGAAGAGACCTAGCTCACTACCAAGGTAAAGGATGCGTGGATCGCGCGGGTGGACGGCCAGGGCGCGGACATGGCATTCAACAAACATGCCGTCGGCAGCACGCACGAAAGTCTCGCCGTCGTCGGTGCTGCGCCACAACCCCTCGCCGATGGTGCCCACATAAAGCCGGTGCGATCGGTTCACGATTGCATCTCCAGAGATTGGGGTGCCGCTGCGCCTGGGCGTTGCTGGTCGGAAGCTTCCCCCTCATGGGCCACCCGAAGTGCCTCCACGAATTCGGCAGCCACACCGGTCAGGGTGATGCCGTGGGCATCGACCTCAATCGCGTGGATGCCGAGATACTTCAATGCGATCGATGCCCCGACATACAAGGCGACACCGGCAACGGCGGCCAGGCTGGCGACCACGATGATCTTCGCTTCCTTCTCGGAGTCATATTTCCCTTGAAACGCCAGGACAAGCGGAAGGCATCCGAACCCGACGGAGACGAGGGCGGAAATGGCGATCAGGACCGGCTGTTGCCAGCGCCAAAGGTTTCGGTGCAACGGGCACAACGGCACATACGCTCGGGCCGGCTTGCTCCGATACCAGGCCAGGAGAAAAAACGGCACGAAGGCAAACGGGATCCCCAAATAAATCCACGACGGACTGTACACGAAAACCTTGTTGCGGTACGTACTGGCCGCGATCCCACACCGGATACAGACCGGCGGGAGATTGCCTTGACGTGCCTCGTAGCGACCCAGCCGTATGGTGGCCATCAGGAAGATTTTATCACAAACGTACTTGTTTTCAGCGGGCGATCGGGTACAGTAGAAGAGAGGTCTGACATCCAATGGTCAGCCTCATCACTGATGAGATCGGGAGACCCCAAGTTACTCGAAGCTGACTGGGCGACGGTTTCGGGTGCTCTGTCTCTCGATCTCCTTTTTTTGTTTGCAGCCAATCGTATTGTTGCGTGCTTCGCTCCCGGTCCTTTCTGCCGGTCTTCGCTACCCCTGCCATGAAGGTCAAACAGCAGCCGGAAGATTTCCAGGTTGAAGAGCTAACGGACATTGTGCCGGCGGATGCAGGACCGTTTGCCTTGTATCGACTGGAAAAGAGCGGCTGGACCACGCACGATGCGCTCCAGGCAATTTGCCGGCGTTGGAAAATCGAGCCGCGGCGAATCGCGTACGGCGGCCTCAAGGATCGGCACGCTCAAACGATCCAGTACGTCACGATTTTCCACGGACCCCAGCGTGGTCTGGAGCATCATGATGTCATCGTGCGCTATCTGGGCCGGTTGAAGACTCCGTACACATCTCGGGATATCCGGGCCAATCGGTTTCGAATCACGTTGCGCAGCCTCACGCCGGCGGAGATTGCTGCCGCACAACAGGCCCTCGCAGAAGTGCGGATCGACGGCGTACCCAATTACTTCGATGATCAGCGGTTCGGGTCGGTGGGCGCGGAGAGCCAATTTGTGGCCCGCTCTCTGGTTTTGGGCCGCTACGAGGAAGCGCTGCGTTTGGCCCTGGCGGAGCCGTACCGCTACGACCGCGCCCCACAAAAGCGTGGCAAGGAGATTCTGCGTGCGCACTGGCGCGACTGGGCCACGTGCAAGGCGTTGTTGGCGCGCGGCCATACGCGGAGCGTGGTCGATTATCTCGTGAGTCATCCGGAGGATTTTCGCGGCGCCGTGGCACGCTTGCTACCGGAGCTACGCAGCCTCTACCTATCCGCGTACCAGAGCTATTTGTGGAATCGCATGCTGGCCCGGGCGCTGACGGAGCGGTGCCGGCCGGGACAGCTCATGCCGATCAATTTGCGCCTGGGCACCGTGCCGATGCACCGAAATCTCGACGATGCCCAGCGTGCCGAGCTGGCTGGATTGCGGCTGCCGCTCCCGTCGGCTCGATTGCGGCTCGACCCTTCGGACCCGCGGGCCGCTCTCACTAACGCCGTTCTGGCGGAAGAGGGATTTCCGCTCTGCGAGCTGAGGATCCGTGCCTTCCGCGAGCCGTTTTTCTCAAAAGGAGATCGCTCCGCCCTGGCCCTGCCGAGTCGGCTGGCGTCGGAGATGGGGGAGGATGAGCGCCATCCGGGGAAGCAGAAACTGATTCTCTCGTTCGATTTGCCACGGGGCAGCTATGCGACGCTCATCGTGAAGCGAATTCAGATGCCTTAAGAACCTGACCCTGCACATTTGCCGTGCAGCTTCAACAACGCTAAAGAGCGTTCCACCACATCAAATGCTGCCCGCGGCCGACCCAGTCGCCGCGCATTGGCTTTGAGCTGCGCCAACCGCTCGGGGTTGCGAATCAATGCAGTGATCTTGTATGACAGGGCCGCCAAGTTATTCGCCTTGATCGCCGCACCATTCTCCAGGAGGTGGTCACTGTTGCGGCTCTCCTGTCCAGGAATCGGGTTCACGACAACCATTGCTGCGCCGCACGCCAGGGTCTCCGAACTCGTCAAGCCACCCGGCTTCGAAACCACCAGGTCCGCGACGGTCATCAATTCATCGATCTGATTGGTGAAGCCGAACAGCTTCGTCCGATGTCGCGCCGGCACGTCCACTGCTTCCAACTGTGTCTTCACCGCCTCGTTGCGTCCGGTCACGACCAACAGTGTCAGCGGTTCCTCCACGGCCAAGAGAGTCCGGTAAAGTTTTTCAATGGGTCCCACGCCAAAGCCGCCGGACAGTTGCAAAATGACGGGCCGGTCTCCCACGAGGCCGTGGCGTGCCAAGCAGGCAACACGGTCCTTCGGCTGGCTGAAGACAGGATGGATGGGGATCCCGGTCACACTCAGGTTGGCCCGAGGCACGCCCCACGATTCCAGGTACACCGCCCCTTCATCGGTGGCCGTGAAGTAATGCTCGCACGGCTGATTGATCCAGAGCCGATGGGTCTCGAAATCGGTCGTCACCGTTACCTGTGGCACGCTCAGGCGCTCCTGCTTGCGGAGCGAAGCGATAATTTCGGCGGGCAAAAAATGGGTATTGATGATCAGGTCCCAGGGCTCGTCTTCGAGAAGGCGGATAAAGGGCCGAAGATTGAGCCGCTCGACCGCGAGGCGGAGCCGGTCCGACGTATTCCGTCCGAAGCGGTCCGGCTGATCCAGCAGATCGTAGATATACCCAAGCACATGCGGTGCCAGGTTGACCAGGTCCAGATAAGCCTTGCCGTAGACTCGGCGGAAGGCGGCATTGGTCAAGGCCAACACATCGAGGTTCTTGACCGTGGCGTACGGCACGACCTGCCGCAAGGCGAGCTCCACGGCCTCGGCAGCCCGGAGGTGGCCTGCCCCGACAGACGCTGATAACACCAAGATGCGTGGCTCCATGCTTCACCCTTCGGTTGGGATAGGAATTCGCCAGAAGTATACGGGAGAAGATGGGGGAATGTAAAGCAACGGCCGCCGCCGCCCGACATCCAGCCAGCAGATATAGCTTGCCCAGTGGATGGCGTTGACCCTGTCCGACTTGGCCGCTATAGTCCTCCCGCTTCTGCTGCTCGTAGCGGTGCCGATATCCAAGGATGGCCTGTTTGGACCAGAGAATCACTCATGAATCGTAGGTCGATCGCGCTGACAATCGCCATCGTGGTGCTGTTAGCGGGAGGAACCGGCGGCACGCTGGCGGCGCTCTTGCGCCACGAACCGGCATTCTATGCCCGTTCCGCCATGCCGGAGGGCCCGCAGCGCACCAAATCCTCCGGCGAGTTCGTCGGCGAGTTTGCCCGCTTGCTCTTCGGCATCAGCGATAAGCGCCAATGGGATGCGCGCTTCACCGAAGAACAGCTCAACAGCTATTTCCAGGAAGATTTTCTCAAGGAACATCCCAACGACCAGCCCCTTCCCGAGGGGATCCGCGATCCGCGTGTTGCCCTTGAGCCGGACAAGCTCCGTGTGGGTTTTCGGTACGGCCCGCCGACTTGGAGCACCATCGTTTCCATCGACTTGCGCGTCTGGTTGGTTGCCAAGGAACCGAACGTGGTAGCCCTGGAGTTTCAGGGCGTCCATGCCGGGGCACTTCCCATCTCTTCGCAGTCCTTGTTGGAATGTGCGTCGGAAGCCGCTCGCCGGCACGACATCGACCCGACCTGGTACCGGCACAACGGGCACCCGGTCTTGCTCCTGCGCTTCCAGGCCGGTCGAAGCCGCCCCACTTTTCAGGTCCAGCAATTCGACCTGCACCAAGGCATGCTTTCGATCAGCGGCCGTTCGCTGGACACCACGCCGCAAAGCAACAGCGGCCGACAAAACTCCGCCGAATGATTTTTATCCGGGTTCCACCGCCCCTCTGCCATCGAACGTTAAAGCCCAGTCATTCGCGCCGACACGGTTGAGCACAGCCGAGCCGCGCAAGCGCACCCCAATCAGTTCCACGGCCAAGCAATCCGCTTCGCACTTCTGCCAAGAAAAGGTACCGTGATCCCAGCGAACGACATGGCCACGGTTGCCGCTGATGGGACCCTCATAGTCGAGATACAAGCGGCGGTGGTCAAACGTAGCAGTTGCGGCCGCCACCATGCCAGGCTGCGGAAGTGTGGCCAGCCTCCAGGTGCGCAGAACATCCCCGGCTTCGAGCATCAAGTCCCAGTGCATGAAGGGATGATCATGTTCAAGGATGACAAAACGTGGCATGATCCGTTTCCTGGCCGAGCCGAAAGAGCTAACGGACCGTACCATTTTACAGCCCGATCCGCTCGGAAAAACACCGAGATGGGCTGGCTCGACGCTGTGGAACGCGAAATAATGAAGGAGAATGCGAGAATCGCTCGGGTCAGATCGAGGCTGCGATGAAGTTGAGCCGCGCCAGCAATTATGCCCTTCATGCGGTGGTTTATCTCTCCACTTGCAAGAACGATTCCTTGGTCGGCTCGCAAGACATGGCCCGACTCTTGGGAATTACCGAGAACCGGCTGGTGCGCGTACTGAAATCACTGGTGGCAGCACGGCTGTTGTGGTCGTTGCGGGGGCCTGGCGGCGGCTACCGACTGGCTAGGCCGGCGTCGCGCGTCTCGGTGCTGGATGTGATCGAGGCCGTGGATGGACCTGTGCGCGGCACAGTTCCTTCCCTTGGCCAGCCGGGCCGAGAAGAAGTGGAACATCGTCTGGAGATAATTTGCCAACAGGTGGCGGAATGGACGCGCAATCTCCTCGGCAGGATTTATCTCTCGGATTTGCTCGAAGCACGTGCTGCCGGTCTTCAGGCTTCCCTTCTCTTTCAGCGGCCAGGGGATGAGAAGCAAGCCCTTCCGCCCGAATTGGCCGAGGGGCTCGAGCAGATCCGCAGGCTGATGGCCGCCCGCGATCGACGGACCGAGGAAAGCGGATAGAGGGAGATGGCCTGATTCCTGGACCCCTCATCCACGGTACATGCGCTCGGTCCGATTACAGCTCATTGCCCCTTGGCCGGCGGCTCGTGATAGAAAATGTCCAGGCCAAATTTGTTTTGCAACCGCTCGGAGAGCTCTTCGCGCTCATCCTTGGGCGTCTCCAACAAATCGTCGCCGAGCCAATCTTCGACCGTTACGCTTCCCCCGGTCAGCCAGCGCGTAAGTGCCTGATTGCGTGGGAAGCAGGGCTTGTAATCGGCCAGACTGATGCGTGCATTGATGATCGCGCTGGTGATGGTCGGGTTGGAAGCGGGATCATAAACCGTGATCCGCCGAATGGCCTTCTTCGGGATGAAGCCGTCGTAAAGGCAAACACCTACCTTCTGGAGCGACTCACGCCATTTCTCCTGGTATTTTTCCCGCACCTTGCGATAACTTTCCAGGCGGCGATGCTGTTCCCGTGCGTTCTTGGCCTTCTGCCGGGAAGACTGTTCGAGAAACCACTCGCATGGCAAAAAGTTGCTTTTATCTAGGAGCGTGGTTTCGATCTCGATGATCCCGAAGCGATCGTTGCCATTGGTACTTTCAAAAAACGCAAACAGGCCCGGATAGACATCGGAAAGATAAACCGGCTCATTCGTCGGATTGACCCCTACAACCGGAGCCAGCTTCGCAACCCGTTCCGTCGTTCCGCAGTATAGCCGAGCGTTGGCCCTACTGAGCTTAACCATAGTAAAGGTCCCTTTTCTCCTTTCTATCATTATGCAGTTTACGGCAGCGGCAGCCGTTTTGCAATGAAGCAATAGCCGTGATTTGATAGAATATGGCCCAGCTCGAGCGATAGCCATCCCCTGAAACTCTCCCCAAAAGTTGCAGCCAGGGACTCGCGGAAGAGCTTTGCAATGTGTAAGATAGCGGATTATGGCAACCCTCGCCGGTAACTTTTTTCCCTCCTAGAGGCAATGCGATGATGCGACTGCTCCGAACCCAGCTCTTGCCCGTCCTCGTCGTTCTCGCCATGGTTTTTGCCACGATGTCGGCTTCCGGGGAATCGTGGCCACGGTTTCGCGGTCCCAACGGAACGGGCATTGCAGCCGACAAGGACATCCCCGTCGAGTGGAATGACAAGGAGGGCGTCCTGTGGAAGACGGCGATTCCGGGTCTGGGCAATTCTTCGCCCATCGTCTGGAATGATCGAATTTTCCTTCAGTCGGCCACGGAGGATGGGAAACAACGGCTCCTGCTCTGCGTGAAGGCGAGCGATGGCAAGATCCTGTGGACGCGGCCAGTGCCCGCCTCGAAAGGGCATATCAATCCCAAGAACAGCCTCGCCTCGTCCACGTGTGCAACCGATGGAGAACGGGTTTACACGATGATCTGGGACGGTACCAACGTTGCCGTCGACGCCTTTGATTTTCAGGGCAAGCACCTTTGGAAGCAGGACCTGGGCCGGTTCACCAGCCAGCACGGCCCGGCCACCTCGCCGATCGTTTATGGCAACAAGGTGTTTATTGCCAATGACCAAGATGGTGCGGCCGAGGTGTACGCCATGGATGCCCATGACGGCAAGATCGTGTGGCAGGCTCCGCGGCGTCCCTTCCGTGCCTGTTACTCTGTTCCGTTCATCCTGGAGCAGCCCGGTGAACCGGACGAGCTCATCGTGGCCAGCACGGCGGGCATCACCAGTTATGATCCCAACAATGGCAAAGAGAAGTGGTCGTACACGTGGACATTTACGAAAATGGCGCTGCGCACCGTTGCCTCCCCTGTGTACAGCGATGGTTTGATCTTCGTCAACAGCGGCGATGGTAGCGGTGCCCGTCACATGATTGCGGTGAAAGTCGGTAAGGCCGGCGATGTCACCCGCACCAACCTGGTCTGGGAATGGAAGAAAAACCGCCCCTTTCCCTATGTGCCCACCTTGTTGACGTCGGGAGAGCACCTCTATTTCGTGAACGATCGTGGCGAGGCCGGCTGTGTGGTTGCCAAGACGGGCGAGCAGCTCTGGATCCACGATCTCAGCCAGCCCGTGTCGGCCTCGCCCATCCTGATCGACGGCAAAATCTACACGATCAGTGAAGACGGAATCGTTTTTGTGTTCCCCGCGGCCACAAACTTCAAGCTGCTGGCCAAAAATAACATGGGCGAACCGGTATATGCCACCCCAGCGGTCGCCGACAACCGGCTCTACATCCGCGGCAAGGCCCACCTCTTTTGCATCGGCAAACCGTCCGAAAAACGGGCGGCGCGAGAATGATGCAGGATCGCTTTGGGGAGCGGACCGATGAGTACCCAGGCTTCTGGCTCTGCGGATGCCTCTTCCAGTCGTCGGGACTTTTTGCACCAGGCGGCGGGGCTGGCCGCCGGCGCCGCGGCCCTGGCCAACCCGGTCGCTGCTGCAGACCCCGCACGGCCGCTTTTGCCAACCATTCAGCTAGGGAGCCATGCTGTCACACGGCTAATCATCGGCGGCAACCCGATTTACGGCTACTCGCACTTCAACAAGCTGCTGAGCCAGCTTCAAAGCACTTGGCACACCCCGGAAAGGGTAGAGGCCTTGCTCAAACGGTGCGAACAGGCTGGGATTAACACCTGGCAAAACAGCTACGCAGCGCGGACCCTGAGCGATCTGGAGCGTTACCGTGCAGCCGGCGGCAAATTGCAATGGCTCTGCCTGGGAAAGCCAGATTGGGACGTGCTGCCGGAGCAGATTGACGACGCTGCCAAGCACAGGCCGCTGGGCATTGCGCCCCACGGTGCCCTTGCCGAACGGCTGCACCGTCAGAACCGGCTTGGCGTGCTGACGGATCTCCTCGAGCGCATCCGCGACCGAGGCGTTCTGGTCGGCTTATCCGCGCACAATCCCGCCCTGATCGAGCTCGCGGAAGAAAAGGGTTGGGACGTCGACTATTTCATGTGCTGCCTGTATTACCTAACCCGTCCCCGTGAGGAATTCAAAAAACTGCTCGGCGACCATTTGCCGCTCGGCGAAATCTATCTCCCCACTGATCCGCCGCGAATGTTCTCCGTGATCAAGGCAACTCGCAAACCTTGTCTGGTTTACAAAGTACTGGCTGCCGGCCGGCGAATCAGCACCCCGGCCGAAATCCGCAATTGCTTCGAAACCGCCCTATCCAACATCAAACCCACAGATGCGCTCATCGTCGGAATGTACCAGCAGCTGGGCGACCAGGTCGGCGAGAACTCGGCCTTGGTGCGCGAGATCTGTTCGCGCTCACGTTGAGCAAGGTTGGTTCATCAAACTACCCAGTCTACCTGAAAATCAACCGCGGTATCGCCCGCAAGGTTTCACGGACAATTCACCGAGAAATCAACACATTCACAAATTCTGATTGCTGTCCCCCCGCAGCCGATGTAAACTCCTGTCTCCTACGATGCCGTAGGGGGGCACGGCCGATGATTTCTCGACTCGATCAACATTACTTACACGTCGAACAAATTGGTGACGTTACCGTCGTCACCTTTAACCGTAGCGAATTCCTGGATGAAACGACGATCCGGCTCATTGGCGAGCAGTTGTTTCACCTCGCCCAAAAGTCGGACCGTCCGCTCCTGGTCTTGAATGTCGCCGCTGTCAAGAAACTCAGCACGATGATGCTCGGTCACTTCATTACGTTGCACAAGAAAGCCCGAGCTGCCGGCGGCCGATTGGTCCTTTGCCGGCTCGACCCGCAGCTCCACGAAGCCTTCGACATGCTTCGCGTCGGACAGATCATCCCCATCTACGCCGAAGAGCAGGATGCTTTGCAGGCCTTCTGAATCCAGTTCCGCGCGGGGCATGCCACGGCGCGAATCTGCGAACCGCCGCTAACCGTTCACGAGCAGCTCCCTTTACCCCCATCCCCATCGAGTGATAGACTGATCGTGTGTTGGCGGCCGCGTTTCCCGAAAGGAACGGTGGTGCATGCAAACCCTTCGCAACGTTACGGTTTGGCTTGCCTTGTTGGCTTTCACGAACACCAGCCGGGCCGGCCTGTACTATTCGGGCGAATCCTTCGATGAACTGCCGTCCCAATGGCGTGGGTTCCTTCTCGATCAGCGTGCGCTCCGAATGATTGCCGTCCAGCCGGGCGGTGCTACGCCAGCCAGTCCGCTGCGCGTCCAGTACGAACAGGCAATGGGCAAGCTGGAAAAAGCCGGTCAGCAGCGGAAGCTCACGGCGGATGAATTGGCTGATCAGGGTGCGCTGTATGTTCGCCTGGGTCAACCGGCAAAAGCGGTGGCGCTGTTGCGGTTGGCGGAGCGCGCCTATCCGAACCACTTCCGAATCGTCGCCAATCTCGGAACCGCGTGGCAGCTGCAAGGCGATCTCCAACAGGCGGCTGCCTGTTTGGAGCAGGCGGTCCGGCTGTCGCCGGGAAAGCTTCAGAAAGCCGAGGAACTGCAACTCAAGCTGGTCCGTCTCCGCCGGCAGGAAGCGCGCGGGGGGCACGGGCTGGATGATCTGTTCGGCGTTCGCCTCGTCGATGAAACCGGCATCTATCGACCGGGCAAATTGCCGGCTGGGGAACCGAAGAAACTTCCCTCCGATGCGACCGCGCTGGCACAGCAGCTGGCGCTATGGCTGCCAGCTGACGGCCGGCTGCTTTGGCAATTGGCGGAGCTGGCGAATGCCCACGGAGATATTCGCACGGCTCTTGCGATCATGGACGGCTGCGTGACCGAGTTCGGTCTCCACGATTCAGAGCTGCGCCGGCATCGCCAGCTACTCCGGGAAGCAGCCGATGCATTGGCCCAGCAGACCCCAGCCCAGGGAGACAACGCCCAGGCGACGCACACCGGACACACGGCCGTTTTCCGTCCCCGTTCGAAGCGGCCGCTCCTGAGTAAGCTCCCTGCCGGCCCATTGCCGCCCGTCACGCTCACTGGCATCAATCCGCTTCCCTGGTCGGTGCTCGCCGAGACCCATGTCGACCGGCAATTCAAACCGACCTTTCCCAACTATCTTCGGGAACTGGACAACAAGCAGGTGTCGCTGACCGGCTTCATGCAGCCGCTGGGCGAAGATCTGGAAATGAGCTCGTTCATGCTGATCGAATACCCGGTGGGCTGCTGGTACTGCGAGATGCCGGAAGTAACGGGAATTCTGTTGATCGAGATGCCCGTGAACAAAACCACCACTTTCACGCGCAGCCAGGTCAAAATCATCGGCAAGCTCTCGCTCAATGGCAGCGATCCGGAGAACTTTCTGTACACGATCAAGGATGCCAAGGTTTCTGGCGCGGACTGAAACGTGGAGGGTTCCATGACGGTCACGGCACAAGAACGCGAGCAGCAAATCAAGCAAGCGGAAGAAGTATTGTTCTCGGGTCCGCAACAGCTGGGGTTTGCCAATGGCCTGTTCTTCGGTCAATTCAACGCCGCGCAAATCGACCCCTATCCCGAGCTGAAGCCCGAGGAACGCGATGCGGTAGCCAAGGCTGTGAGCGATGTCCGCCGCTTTGCCCAGGAGAAGATCCACGCCGCCACCATTGACCGAAACGCGGAAATTCCCGAGGACGTAATCCGGGGGCTGGGCGAGCTGGGCGTTTTGGGCATGACCGTACCGGCCACGTATGGGGGACGGGGCTTTTCGCAGCTCGGTTATTGCCGCGTCATGGAAGTGATCGGCGGCCATTGTGCGGCCACGGCGGTCTTTGTCAATGCGCACCACAGTATCGGCGTCCGTGCGTTGTTGATTTACGGTACCGAGGAACAAAAGCGCCGCTGGGTCCCGGACCTGGCACGCGGGCACCAGTTGGCGGCATTCGCCCTCACGGAGCCGGAGGCAGGCTCCGATGCGGCCAACGTTCAGACGACGGCCATGCCGACTGCCGACGGGAAGACGTATATCCTGAATGGCCAGAAACGTTACATCACCAACGGAGCGATTGCCGGAGTGCTAACGGTCATGGCACGAACGCAGGTCCCTGGCAGCAGTGAAACCAAGGTGAGCGCATTCATCGTGACGCCGGACATGCCCGGCTTCGAAGTGCTGGAAGCGCGGATGCCCAAGGTCGGAATTCGCGGCACCGCCACTGGGCGATTGGCGTTCCATGAGATGCCGGTGCCGTCGGAGAACCTCTTGGGCCAGCGCGGGAAGGGGCTTCAGATTGCTCTCAACACGCTGAACTATGGGCGGATTACGTTCGGGGCCAGCTGTACCGGCGTAGCCAAGGTATGCCTCAAAGCTGCTGTCACCCATGCCAAGAAGCGCGTGCAGTTCAAGCAGCCGCTCAGCGAATTCGAGCTGGTCAAAAAGAAAATCGCTTACATGGCTGCCCACGCCTTTGCCATGGAGGCCACGGTGAATGAATGTGCCGCCCTCATCGACCGCGGCAGCGACATCAAGCTCGAAACCGCCATGCTCAAGGTCTGGTCGACCGATGCCCTGTGGACGATCGTTAACGACACGATCCAGATCTATGGTGGTCAGGCGTTTTTCTGTAACGAGCCATATGAACGGATGATGCGGGATGCCCGGCTCAACATGATCGGCGAAGGAGCCAACGATGTCCTGCGCGTTTTCATCGCCATGGTCGGCATGAAGCCGGTGATCGACCAGTTGCTGGGCCTCAAGACCGCCTTGGCCGCTCCGTTCAAGGAGCTGGGAACGCTGCTCAGTTTTGGCGCCAAGCGGGTCGGGGCGCAGCTCGGTCTGACTACGCCGGAGGTCTTGGTTCGGACGGCCGAATTGCGGCCGTTTGCGCAGGAGCTGGGCAAGCGGGTCCGCGAATTTGGCTTGGCGGTGCAAACGGCCTTGCTCCGTTATCGGGAAGCCATCGTGGATCGGCAATATGTGCTGGAGCGCATTTCGGATGCCGCGTGCGAATTGTACGCCTCCGGCTGCACACTCAGCCGACTCGATCACATGCTGGCACAGGGCAACGGAAATGCGGTCGAGCGGAGTAGGGACGCGGTGTCGGGTAAGTATTTCCTGCGCCTGGCCAATCGGCGCATCCGGCAGAGCTTGGCAGCGCTTACGGATAATGATGACGAAATGACTACCGCGGCGGCCAACGCAGCATTGGGGCAGTAACGTTTCGTGGCGGCGCAGAACGGTGGAGATTTCCGGACCGCCGCGAAACGGTGCGCAACTAGCGTACCACCAACACCCGATTATGCAGTTTTCGGGAGCCGAGGACGGGCATGATGGTTTCCTGCGCCAACTGCTTGAGGTAGTAGCTGGAAACGGAGCCCGTTAGGATAACCGCTTCATCGGTTTCCTCGACCCGCAAGTTCCGCAGAGCGGGGATCGGACTTTGCCGGAGAACCTGATCCGCCGGCGATTGCAACACAACAGACGCTGCCATTGAACCGTGCTCCTTCCCATTAGGGGACCGTCGCGGCTGCGCGGCCAGGAGCAATTCACTCCGCCCTAGCCGTTGGCCGGCGAGACAGCGGACGCAGCGGCCGAAATCCTTCGGCCACCTGCGCCCAAAAGGGCGCAAATCCATTGCAATATTGAGCACTCGGTTGACGGAGAGGCGATGATCGTTCGGTGCAACATCCGTGCTCCCGATTGCAAGCTCATGAGCTTCGATCGAATCCGCAGTTATTTATCATAAACCCGGCGCGGAGCCGAAGCAAACGGTTTTTCGGAATTTTTCTGCGCAAACGACAAAGACCCCTTCTTCGCCCTCGCTGGTCCATCTCCTTCCGGCGCCCACAATGGTTCTGGTAGGATAAGGAGCATTGCGGCGACGCCGTGGGCCTGGTTGACTTTCCTTCGTGGATCCTTTCCGTGAGTGTGCCGCCGGTCGAAATTCTCTATGAAGACAACCACTGCCTGGCGATCGCCAAGCCGGCCGGATTCCCGACGACGCATTACCAGGCCCGGGAAGAGACCCTTGACCGTGCTGTCAAGCAATATCTCAAGGAGAAATACCACAAACCGGGAAATGTCTTCCTCGGCATCGTCCATCGGCTGGATCGGCCGGTTTCGGGAGTGTTGATGTTCGCGCGCACCAGCAAAGGGGCGGCCCGGCTTGCGGAGCAGTTCCGGCACGGAACGGTGGAGAAAGTGTACTGGGCAGTCGTGGAGGGAGACCTGGCCAAGCCAGCCGGCACGCTCGAGGACTGGTTGAGGAAGGACCGCATTGCGGCCCGGGTCGAAGTCGTCGATGCGCAGACTCCCGGGGCTCGCCAGGCGCTCTTGCACTACCAGCGAAAAGCTCAGCATGGCGGCCTGACACTGCTGGAAGTGCGGCCTCAGACGGGTCGAACGCACCAGTTGCGCGTCCAGCTAGCCCAACGAGGTTGTCCAATCTATGGGGACGCAAAATATGGCTCAATCCGTGTGTTTGATGAGGCCATCGCCCTGCACGCCCGTTCGTTGACATTTCTGCACCCGATCCGGTACGAGCCGATCACGTTGACGGCCGAGCTTCCGCGGGGCTGGCGTGGCCGCTTCGCCCATCTCCTCCAGGGGATTTCGCAATGAACGAAGCAGGGCTCGACACGATTTGGGATCTGCTTCAGCAGGACCTCGGCAACCGCGGACTGCGAGCCGACCCGACGGCCAACCTGATCACGGCGTGCCCCGGTGACTTGACCACGGCTTGCCGCAGCATTTGCGACACCCCTGAACCGGTCCTCGGCATCGTGACCGGCTTTTATATCCCCCACGCAACGCCGCCCTGCGGTGAGACCGATGGCCCGTTGGGAGCGCTTTTCCTGGCCAGGGCCTTCCTCCCGCTCGGAATCAAGGTCCTGTTCGCGACCGATGCGTTCTGTGTCCCGGCCCTGCGAGCGGGTCTCACGGCTTGCGGCTTGGCCGGCGCTGTTCCGCTAATCACATTGCCCACATTCCCAGAAAGCAACCGGCTATCGCCGCAAGGCTATACGGAGTGGTTTTCGGGTCAGATGCGCGCGCACGTCGGCCTGTTGACGCATCTCATCGCCCTGGAACGTGCCGGACCGAGCCATACGCCTGCCTCGGTTCGGTCCCAATTGGGTTCAACACCCGCAGATTGGGCGCAATTCCTAGCGGAAGTGCCACCGCCGGACTACGACCGCTGCCATACTATGAAGGGTCGGGACATCACCCCGCATATGAGTCCAGCCCATTGGCTTTTCGAGGAGCTTCCCAAAACTCTCGCACTCCAAACCATCGGCATCGGCGACGGCGGCAACGAGAT
>DATGIQ010000327.1:0-2747 GCA_035295665.1 Gemmataceae bacterium
ATCTTGCCAATTGTTTGGGTCATTGAAGCTACCGCCGGAACTCGAAATCCAGTTGATTTGCGACAGCACACGCCGATCTTCCAGCTCTTCAAGGCCAGGGCGATACCGGCTGCGGTAGGCCCGCGTTGGACGAAAAGTTCGCGTTTGCCGAGATCGGAAGAAATTCCACGTCATAGATGAATTCTCCTGAAGGGGGGTAGAACCGGTGTTGCTGTCGTCGGAGACCCTCGAGACGCTAAGCCCGTCGTCATGCTACTCATCATAGGCGCGCACCCTGCCACAGGGATGGCCGGGTTGCGCGAAGTATAGCTTTTTGTTTGCGTTCCTCAACCGAGGAATAAAAGCATTTCAATATTTTCCTGCAAGATCCAGAAATTCGGTTTCGTACCCGAAGGCCGCTACCGGGTTCGGGTTGGCTTTGGCGCCGGACAAAATCCCTTTTGCGACGGGAGCCGAGCCGGCCTAGGGAGCGTCCCGTGGGACAGTCTGGTCCTCTGCGGCCAAAGCCGTTTGATGGAAAGGCACTGATCAGCCGTACCGCAGCGGTGGCGGATTTGTCGATTTTTTCATGGACACCGACATTTCCATACGGATGCGGTTCATATAATAGCCACAAGGCCTGAGCACTTTGTGCCGCCTTTTTCGTTTACAGAGTCCGCCGTTTCCGAACGGAATTGCTGCGAGCTAAACCGTGTTCCATCGATTCGCACGCGGTCTCAGTTCGCCAAGTTCCCGACCGTTCCGTGAACGGATGCTAACGCGTATGCGTGATGCAAGGAGCAATCCTCGCCGAGATCCCCTTAATTTGCGCTCGGAGCAGACTGGGGAAGGAACTTCTTTGGTAAATTGGGGGAATTGGGTAGGGTTGGCGAGTTCGGAAATTGGCATGAACCTGTATGATGGTGCGCACATTGTCTGACCGACGCATCTTGATCACCGGAGCATCCCGGGGGATTGGCCGTTCCCTGGCCGAGCGCGCGGTGCGCGCGGGGGCGGTGGTGGCGCTTGTGGCCCGATCGGCGGGTCCACTCCAAGCCATGGCCGACAAATTCTCTTCCCAGGGAGCCAAGGCCATCGCGATCCCGGCCGATCTCACCAGCGAGGCGGATCGACGCCGCATCCTGGAAACCGTTGTCGAACGCCTGGGCGGCCTGGATGTCCTGATCAACAATGCGGGGGTCGCCAGTTTTGGACACTTCCGCAGCTCTCGCGAAGCGGTGCTCCGGGAAGTAATGGAAGTGAATTTCTTCGCCCCTGCCGAGCTGATCCGCGGCGCGATACCGCTGCTCGCGCGGGGGCGGCAACCGGCCATCGTGAACATTGCGTCCATGTGCGGCCGGCGCGGCTTGCCGGCGTGGCCGGAGTACTCCGCGAGCAAGTTTGCGCTGTGTTCCTTGACCGAAGCCTTGCGCGGTGAAATGGTCCGCTTCGGCATCGATGTGCTTTTGGTCCTGCCCGGTCTGACCCATTCCGACATGGGGAGCCACCTGTTGCGGGATGCCGGCCGGATGAAGATTGATTTCGCGGATGGAATGTCTCCCGATTACGTGGCCAGCAAGATTTTGGATGCGCTCGAAAAAAATCGGACCGAGACTGTCGTGGGTCGGGAGGCGCGTGCCATGCTCCTGGTCAATCGCTTTCTGCCGCACTTGGTAGATCGCTTGTTGGCCCGGCGGGTTCGCCGTCTGTACGCGGGTGAACCCGAAGCTGCGGGCGTCCAGGAGTAAGCACCAGGGATTTGCATTCCTCGTTTGAGGTCGTGTGCATGTGCGGGATTGCCGGACTGGTGGATTTGACTGGGAAACGGCCGCTGCCCGAAGGGGCTTTGGTGGCGATGGCCCAGGTCCTCGTTCACCGCGGTCCCGACGAAGACGGGTTCCTGGAACGGCCAGGACTCGGCCTGGCCTCACGGCGGCTCAGCATCGTCGGCTTGGCCGACGGCAGACAACCCATCAGCAACGAAGATCAAAGTGTCACCGTCATCTACAACGGCGAGTTGTTCGAGTATCCACAGTTGCGGGCGGACTTGGAGAGTCGGGGCCATCGCTTCCGAACCCACTGCGATACCGAGGTCATTCCTCACCTTTGGGAAGACTTTGGCGAGGAGATGTTCGAACACCTGCGTGGCCAGTTTGCTCTGGCTTTATGGGACCAGCGTTCCCAGCGTCTGATTCTGGCCCGCGATCGTTTTGGCATTTGCCCGCTCTACTGGACTCGACAACGCAGCTCCAGCGGGGAATGGCTCCTGTTCGCTTCGGAGATCAAGAGCCTCCTGGCTTCGGGCCTTGTCGAGCCCCGGCCCGACCTACGAGGCATTAATCAGGTTTTTACATTCTTTGCCCTTCCTGGCCCTCCGACCTGCTTTCAGGGGGTCCAGACTTTACTGCCCGGACATTACCTGACGATCCAGCTCGGCCAGCCCGGAGCGACTTCGACAGTCAGCGATCGCATCTATTGGGAAATCGATTTTCCGGATCAGGGCGACGAAGATCCTGGTCCGGATCGAATGAAGTTGGTTGATGAGTTCGAAGCCGTGCTGCTCCGTGCGGTGGAGCGGCGGCTGCGCGCCGATGTGCCGGTCGTCTCCTACCTGAGTGGTGGAGTCGATTCGAGCATCGTCGTCGCCTTGGCCAGCCACGTCCGGGGGACGCCGATCCCGACCTTCACGATCCAGATCAAGGATGCCAAGCTCGATGAAACCAGCGAAGCGGGCCTTGTGGCACGGCACGTGGGCTCTTCTCCAATCG
>DATGIQ010000328.1:0-6674 GCA_035295665.1 Gemmataceae bacterium
ATTGCGGGCGCGGCCGGCTCCCGAAGGCAAAATCGAGGACCAGGAGTACTTCGTCCTGGAGCCCAACGCCTGGCTTGATGGCCTGGGCAACATGACGTTTGCCGCTCTCTTGCAGGTCAATCCAACTCAGGTGCCCGCCCACTCCGGGAGCAGGGCCCTGCGCTTTTTTGATGATCAGACGTTGATCCTGGCCGACGTAGCCCCGATGAAGCAATTCTTGACATTCAAGGGTCGTTTTCCGCCGAAGCCCCAGCCCAAGGAAGCGGCCACCGATGCCGCGAATCCCGAAGGAGGCGAGGCTGGGCGGCCTGGTGGCGCCGTTGTCCCACGTGGCCGGGGGGCACCGCCTCCCGCTGAAACCGGAACGCCGGAAGGCGAGAACGCTCCGCCGCCTCCTTCCAGTTCTTACGTGACGATCAATCCGAACTTGAAATACATGCTCGATCTGGTGGAGCGCAAGCAGCCCGTTGTCAGTCTGGCTGTCGACACCAAGGCAGCCCGTTCGCGTCTCAGCTCCTTCGGGCTCGGTACGCTGGAAGGGGTGCTGGATACAGGGACCCTCACCAAGCTTGCGATCAAAACGATCCTGGAGGAAGTAGGTATTTTTGGAGCTTCGGTCCAGCTCAGGGATGGTCTGGCGGTGACGCTGGCCGAAGATTGCCAGAACGAAGACATTGCCCGCCGCCGCTATGCGACTCTCCGCCGCGAAACGGGCCCCGAGCTCGCCAAGGTTTTGACCACTGCTTTTGGCACGCGGGTGGAGATGGAAGACGATCCCAACGCCGATAATCCTGCCAGTAGCCCGGACCAACCGACACCGGGACCGATCAACCCGGGATTGCTGCCGGGTGGACGGATGGCTCCCCCTGCGGGAAGGCCCGGCGCCGTGGGCGGCAGTGGTATGGGCCGGCCGGGAGGACCAGGATTCCCCGGTGGCCCGATGAGCGGGATGGGACCACGCGGCAACGTTCCCCAAACACCTGCCGAGCCGGAAAAGCCCAAGCCCGGTTCCACGATCAAGCTGGAAGGGCCGGAGAAGACGGTCGTTTTGCTGACGGTTAGTCTGACCGACGCCGGAGCGAATAACCGTTTGATGCAAGGCAAGATTCGGGAGCTCGTGCTCCAGGAGAAAGGCCATCTCGACATGGCGGGAAGCCATCTCGGCGTCCATGACTTGGGAGACGCAGTGCGCCGGTATGCCGAAGCCCACCAGGCGCAATTCCCGCCCGGCACGCTGGAACGTCCGATCCCGACCAGCCGTGCCGGCCGACCTTACGAACCGAAACAGCGCATCAGCTGGATGGCCGAGCTTCTGCCGTACCTCGGACCGGAGCAGGCTTCCTTGTATCGGGGTATCGATCGCAAGAAATCGTGGAACGATACCGAGAATCATGCCGCCGCGGCCACGCTGGTACCGCAGTTCCTGATGCCGAATTATCCGCAAAACACTTGGTGGATCCGTTACCCGGGAATGGCGCAGTCGGCCGCGGCCACGCATTTTGTGGGCATCGCTGGAATTGGGGCCGACGCTGCCGAGTACGCAGCCAACGACCCGGCGGCGGAGAAGAAGCTCGGTGTCTTTGGCTACGATCGAGCGACCCGTCTTCAAGATATCACGGACGGGGTGTCGCAAACCATTCTGATGGCCCAGGTGCCGCCCACCTACAAGCGGCCGTGGATGGCCGGCGGCGGGAGCACTGTGCAGGGTGTGTTGGAAAAGGACAGTGTTCGGCCATTCGTCAGTCCGCAACCCGACGGCAAGCGCGGTACGCTGGTGGTCATGGCCGACGGCTCGGTGCGGTTCATCGCAGAGAACATCAAGGACGACGTTTTCAAGGCGCTGTGCACGACCAAGGGTGGCGAAACGGGGATTATCCTCGACCGCGACGCCCCGCCGGTGCCGCGGCCGGAACCCGAAGCGGAGCTAGCTCCGCCGCCGACTCCGCCGTCTGCACCAGCTTCCGTGGCTTCGCCCAGCACCGGTGGCTGGAAGGAATTTACCTCCAAGCAGGGTGGTTTTACGGTCGCGTTTCCTGCCGTCCCCCAGGAGACGAACATCTCGCAGAAGTCGCCTCAGGGGAATGTAGAGGTTCATCTTGCCATGTGCACCATGCCGGCGGATCAGGGGCATTACCAGGTGACTTACACCGACCTGTCCGAGGCTCTGCTGAAACAGCTGGGCGTGGCCGACGCGGCCCGGATGTTGGATAACCTTCCTCAACAGACCAAGACCCTTCTTCCGGGTGCGAAGCCACCTGGGGAGATGAAGAAGATTACGCTCAACGGCAACCCCGGGCGGGAATTTACGCTGGAATTGCCTGGCAAGGGCCCGGTCCTGTTCCGGGTCTACGTGGTCAAGAACCGCGTTTACCAGCTGATGGCGATGAGTGCCAAGGACCCGGCTTCCTCTCCGGACGTGCAACGGTTCTTCGATTCGTTCAAGTTGATCGACAACTGAGAGCGCACAATTACTGTGCGAAATTCTGCTGCACACGAGCCTTTCGCTGGCGCGTCAGACTCGTGTGCAGCAACAGGGTGTCCGATGACCTCCAACCGTCCGCTGTTCCTTGGTCTGGATGTCGGCACCCAAAGTGTGCGGGCCGCCCTCTTTGATCCCACGGGGAACTGTCGGGCCTTCGCCACGGGGCCATTGGAGACAGTGCATCCCCAGCCCGGCTGGGCGGAGCAAGATCCCTTGCAGTGGTGGCAAGCCGCCCGCAAAGCGGTACCTGAGGCCCTGGCGCGTGCCGGGGCGAAAGCGGAGCAGGTCGCGGGAATTGGTCTCGATTGCACCGCCTGCACCGTTTTGCCTTGCCGGATGGATGGTACCCCCCTGGGGCGTGCTTTGCTCTGGATGGATCAGCGGGCGTTTCGAGAAGCCGAAGAGATCAGCGCCACGCGGGATCCCATCCTGCGATACGTTTCTGGCGTCGTGTCCCCGGAATGGATGCTGCCCAAGGCACTCTGGCTGAAGCGTTACGAGCCGGAGCGCTATGCCCGGGCCAATGCGTTGGTCGAGTGCACCGACTGGTTCATGTTTCGCCTGACGGGCCAGTGGACGCTCTCGCTCAACCACGTGACCGTGAAGTGGAACTATGCCCGGCCGGACGGCGGATGGAGTGCGGCCCTGTTGCATCAAGTCGGGCTCGATGATCTTCCCGCCAAATGGCCGGTCCAGGTGGTCCCGCTGGGCAAAGGAGAGCAGCGTCTATCCGCGGCGGCGGCGACGGAGCTGGGGCTGCGGCCCGGTATTCCGGTCGCACAGGGCGGCATTGATGCCTATCTCGGCATGTTGGGGATGGGAGCGGTCGGCCCCGGCGACTTGGCCATGATCATGGGATCGAGCACCTGCCATTTGGCCATGTCGGCGCAAGGGCTATTCGGCAGCGGCCTGCTCGGCTGCTATCCGGACGCGGTGGTCGAAGGGCTGTACACGTTGGAAGGCGGCCAGACGGCGACCGGTTCCATCCTGAATTGGTATCGGCAGCATTTTGCGGGCTCTGAGGCTGCCGAGGCGGAGCGGACCGGTCGAAATGTCTACGAAATCCTCGACGCCAAGGCGGCGGCCGTGCCGCCCGGCTGTGAGGGACTGGTTTGTCTGGATTACTGGCAGGGAAACCGCTGCCCACTCAAAGATCCGCGGGCCCGCGGCACGTTGTGGGGCTTGACGCTCTCGCACGGAGCCGGCCACATTTTCCGTAGCATTTACGAGGCAACCGCCTTCGGCACGCGGCACATCCTGGAAGATGTGCAGAGTCATGGCTTTGCCGTGAAGCGGTTGTTTGCCGGCGGCGGCGGCGCCAAGAGCCGGCTCTGGCTGCAGATCCATGCCGATGTGCTCGACCAGCCAATTTACTTGCCGCGGGAGAGCGAGGCCTGTGCATTGGGTTCGGCCCTGGTGGCTGCGGTGCACAGCGGACACTATGCCGACCTGGATGAGGCCGCCCGTCAGATGGTGCAGAGCGCCGGCGTAATCGAGCCGCAGCAGGAGAACAAACGGCGGTACGATTACCATTACGCAAAATATGTGGCCACATATCCCGCTCTGCGGACGTTGATGCACGAGATGGCTGAGGGCGTGGCGCGGTAGTTATGGAAAAGCCGTACAAAGCTTCCTCTCGAGACATGGGATCGCGTCCCACTCCTATCCAACGTACCCGGAAGAATCGGTTCGCTGTAATCCTTGACCATCCGGTCACGCTGCTTCATTTGATGGTCCTCATCGTCCTCTTTGGCGCGCTTCTTGTGCTATGGCTATTCCCAGGAGCCGCGGCACGGCCCGGGCCAAGAAGAAGGATTGCGACCGGGCAATCAAAGACTACAACGAAGCCATCCGGCTCAATCCGGGTTCTGCTCTGGTCTTCGCGAACCGGGGGATGGCCTGGCATCAAAAGAAGGCCTATGAGCAGGAAATCAACGACTACGAGGAGGCGCTCCGCCTGGACTCGACGAATGTCTCTTTCCATAACCGCCTCGCCTGGGTGCTCGCTACATGCCCCAACGATGGACTTCGTGATGGTAAGCAGGCAATCGACCACACAACGGAAGCATGTGAGCGATCGAGCTGGAAAGATCCTAATTATCTGGACACCCTCGCTGCCGCCTACGTCGAGTCCGGAGACTGCAACGAAGCCGTTCGCTGGCAGGCGAAGGCGATCGAACTCGGCTTAAGCGACCCGGATGCTGAAGCGGAAGCCAAAGCCCACCTCCACTTGTATGAGTAGGGCAAGCCATACAGAGACGATTAATCTGATCCCGCCAACAGAACGCCCGAAGGCGGGCTTAGCCGTCCTAAATCCCTCACTTGCTCCAGCCGACGATTCCGTCGCTTGACAACAAAAGTTCGTCTTCCTATCATTTGTTAGCAAATAGTTAGGAAACTAAGTAACCGAAAAGGTTCCCATGCCTGCCACGAAATTGAAACCGACGCTGCCGGTGAAGAGCCGGCCTGCGGAAGGCGCTTTCCGTGAGCTCCTCCGTGTCCAGGGACTCCTCGAACGGGTCATGCAGCCATATTTCGCCCAGTTCGGCATCAGTGGCTCCCAGTGGGGCGTCCTCCGAAACCTCCACCGTGCCGAGGAACAAAGGCTGCCCGGATTGCGCTTGACAGATTTGAGCGACCGCCTACTCATCCGGCCGCCGAGCGTGACCGGCGTGGTGGATCGCCTGGAGCGGGCCGGGTTGGTCGTTCGGGACGAATCGCCTTTCGATATGCGAGCCAAGCAGGTTGCCCTGACCGCCAAGGGACGCGAACTGGTGGAACGAATCCTGACGGTTCATGGCCGGCAGATCGATGCCCTCCTGGGCGTGCTCGATGCGGCAGAACAAACCGAATTGCACCGGCTCTTAAGCCGGCTGGTCCAACATCTGGAAGCCGTTCTCGTGGACGGTGCTACTGCCAGGATCGGCTGACCTGGCTTCATATTGGACATGGCTCGAAGACAGCCCCCAAACCGGACGGCCGAAAAACAATCAAGAAGGGCGCAAACGAACCATCCTCCAGCGTTCCTAAATAAAATCCCCTGTTGGGGCTGCCCAGGGATGCATGACCTTAGCAGGAAAACGGGAGTTCAGACATGAAGAGAGTCATCATTTTATGCCTCCTCGTTGCCATCGCGGGCGGGATCGGCGGTTGGTATTACCACAACAGCGACCACCGCGGTCCCGGTTTCCGCACTGTGGGGGTCGAACGCGGAGAACTGCTGGCAACCATCAATGCCACCGGTACGATTGAGCCCGAAGAGGTCATCGATATCGGTGCCCAGGTGGCAGGACAGATCCTCAGCTTCGGCCTCGATCCGCGCGGCACCGGCAAACCGATCGACTTCGGATCTCCTGTGGAACAAAACACCGTCTTGGCCCATATCGATGAATCGCTTTACAAAGCTCAGGTCGATCAAGCCCAGGCTCAGGTCAAACAGGCGGAAGCGGCACTCGAATCGGCCCACGCTCAGGTCGGCGTAGCCGAGGCCAACGTGCAGCAGGCCGAGGCGAACCTGGGCCAAATGAGAGCCAAGCTCTACCAGGCCGACCGCGACTGGACGCGTGCCCAAAAACTCGGCCCCACCAAAGCCCTGGCCGACGTCGATTACGACACCGCCGAGGCCAACTACATGACGTCCAAGGCTGCCCTGGCGGTGGGAGAAGCGACCCTGGCGCAGAACAAGGCTGCCTTGAAAGATGCCGTAGCAAATGTGGCCAAGGCCGAGGCCTCGCTGGCGGCTGCCAAGGCCGCCCTCTCCAATGCCGAGACCAACCTGCGCTATTGCACCATTAAATCGCCGGTCAAGGGCGTCATCGTTGATCGCCGGGTCAACATCGGCCAGACCGTCGTGTCGAGCCTGAACGCCCCGAGCCTGTTTCTCCTCGCCAAGGATCTGAAACGCCTCCAGGTGTGGGCTTCCGTCAACGAAGCTGACATTGGTAACATCAAACCCGGTCAGGCCGCCACCTTCAGCGTCGATGCCTTCCCCGATCGAGTATTCAAGGGGAGCGTGGCGGCCGATCAGCCCCGGCTCAATGCCAGCATGACCCAGAACGTGGTCACTTACACGGTGGTGGTCAATACCGATAACTCGGACGGAGCCTTGCTCCCTTACCTGACGGCGAACCTCCAGTTTGAGGTCAGCAAACACAGCAACGCCTTGCTGGTTCCCAACGCCGCCTTGCGCTGG
>DATGIQ010000329.1:0-5295 GCA_035295665.1 Gemmataceae bacterium
GTCGCCGTTGAAGTCGCCCACCGCCAGCCCTTGCGAGACGCGGCCGGCAGCGTAGCTCGCAGCGGGCAGGAAGGTGCCGTCGCCCTTGCCGAGAAAGATGCTTAGAATTTGCCCTCCGACGCTGGCAAGATCGGCAATGCCGTCGCCGTTGAAGTCGCCCACGGCCACGGCAAGGGAGGAGCCGGTAGCATAGTTTTGGGGTGTCTGAAATGTACCATCGCCGTTGCCGAGCAACACACTGATTCCGTCGAGAGGGCGCGTTACGACCAAGTCGAGGATGCTGTCCCCGTTGAAGTCGCCCACCGCCACGGACCCAAGGGAAAAGCGGGCAACCGAAAAGCTCTTTGCGGTCTGGAAGGCGCCGTCGCCATTGCCCAACAGCACGCTGATCGTGCCATTTTGATTGGTCGTCACCACGTCCAGCTTGCTATCGCCGTTGAAGTCCCCGATTGCCACCGAGAGCGCCGGCGTACCGAAGTCGTAGGTGCATGGAGCTTGGAAGGTACCGTCGCCGTTGCCCAGCAAGATCGCTACCCCGCCGTCGGCATAGTCGGGAGGGCTCCCATAGTTGGCTAGCGCGATGTCGGGGATGCCGTCGCCGTTGAAATCGCCCACCGCCACGGAGGTGCTCCCAATACCTACGGCGTAGTGGGGCGTCGTGATAAAACTCGCGGTCAGGCGCTGCCCGAAAAGAATCACGACACAGACGATGGCGGAACAGAACAAGCTCCTGGTTAGGATTCTCCTGCCTAGGGGCCTCTGGCGGGCGCGCACCCGCCCGGCAACACCGGTCCGCAAAAACGTGGTTCTCATGGGTAGAGCATCCCATTTTTCCGGAGCACGCATCTGCCGTTCGCAGCCCGCAGCAGATGATTCTCCAAGACCATCTGGATCTGCGCACGTGGCAGCAGTAAGGTGGCCGCCGCCACGAATCGCGCAACCTCTTATCCGACATCACCAGCTTCCAGTGTAGCCAGCGCTCCTACGGTAGTCAAAAGCAAAGGCTCAATAGCGGAATGTCAGAATAGCAGATGCTAACGGCGCTTGGGGCTGGCCATCTGCATTCGGAACGGCCGCTTGCCCAGTTTGACGACGCAGAAGGGCTGAGCTAGGGTTCAGTTCAGACGGTGGGGATGCGTGCGGCCGGCAAGTTTCCTTTCCCGGGACCGCACCGAGGCCGCAGGGGCCTCACCATCTTCGATAAGGGCAAACCCGTCGCAAGGCGGGGACGCAAAGCCATGGGCCCCACGTGGGTCGCCAGGCTACCGAAAAGGTGAGCGGATATCCCAGTGTTACCACCGGACCTCGCTTGTCTTTGCGCATGCACCGGTCCTGCTCGGTGACTTCACCGTTTCGGAAGAAGAGGACTATGGACAAGCCGAACTTCACGTCCAGATTTCTCCACGACGTGGATCCCATTCTTAAACCTTAACGCAAGTTCCGCGAACAGCGAGCAGCTTGCGACGGTGCCCACAGTCGCTGCACGCCGGCCGGAAGCCTGAGCGAGGCATTCCTCGCGAACGCGTTGGGTTGGCCAGGCCGAATCGTGCACGCTCCGAGTGTTCCTGTCGCGGGCGCTCGAAATGGAGAGATGGTTATGTTTTTCTCGCGAACCAAAAGACCTTTTGTGACCCCCAGCCACGTACGGCGGCCAAGGCGCACGCTGTTGTTAGAATCTCTGGAGGACCGTACGCTCTTGTCGCTTCAGACCGGGACCGTCCTGGTAGCAAATAGTCCCTCCGTCCAAGGTCAGGGCACCTTCGACGGCCTGTCGACCAAGGGGGCCGGCATCATTGCAATCGACCCCACCATTCCCATCCTCAACGATTCTTCATCGGGCCAGGCAGAGGCGAACCAACCCAACCAATCCGCATTCTCGACTCGGCAAGGGCTCATGTGTACGCCCGTTGCCATCGCCAAAGATGGCAACGGTAATTTCTTCGTCGCCGATCGAACCGCGTTCGGGTTGGGAGCAGGCGGCGTCATCAAGGTAAACGCCGTTACCGGTGCGGAGACCGTGATTGCTGCAAACCAGAGCTACATGTCTGGTCCGGCTGCCATTGTCTACGTCTCGAATGGCAATTTTCTGTACGTCCTTTGCGCCGGCACCGCCGGCTATTACAATAACACCCCCTTCCACAACGTGTCGCCGGACCTCATCAAAGTGGACCTGAACGACACCAACGCCGGTGATGTGGCGGCAGGGGTAAATCAAACGCAACAATACCAACAGTTCACCAATCCAACCGCCCTCACCAGCCTAACCATTGGCGGCGTTACCCATCTTTATGTCACGGACACAAACCAATCTTCTGGGTCGCCTGAACTCCTTGACTTTCTGCTCAACTCATCAGGCAATGTCGCTGGGCAGCCCACTCCCTTGACGAGTGGCGCTCTCTTGACTCACCCCGTCGGCATCGCGGCCGACATCGACAATAATCTCATTGTGCTGAATCAGGATGGGACCTTGGTACGGTTTAGCCTCTCCACCGGCATGCAATCGACATACAGCGGCACGCCGTTGCCAGGCAACCCTCAGCCACTGGCCATGGGGCTCACAGTCAACCCGAGCAACGGCACGATCTATATGGACGCGCTAGCCTCGTCTTCGTCCCCGTCCGTCAGTAACGCCAGCATCTGGAGCTTTCCGTATCCCGCCAGCCCAAATGGGACAACGAGTGGAACGCCCATGGCGCTCGTACCATCGAATCTCCTCAGCTTGGTGACGGGAATGTTGGTTGCGAACGACGGGCAGTCGTTGTATGTCGCCACCAGTCCAGCACGTTCGCTGACTCCTGATCAGGCGAAAGCGCTGTCTCAGAATCCGTCGGCATATCCTACCGGCGTCGTACAATTGACGATCATTGGGACCAGACTTGGCGACACTGTCAATCGGACGATGACGAGGGCAGCCGGGCTGTATTGCGTGCCCCAAGATGTCGCCGAGGACTCCCAGGGGAATCTCTACGTCGCCGATGAGAGCACCCTGGAGTTGGGCGCTATCATCAAGATCGATCCGAGCGGCCAGACAAGCCTCTTCGCGTGGGGCGGAGACCTCGATGGCCCGGTCGGCGTTACGGTCGTGGGTAATTCCCTGTTCGCGATCTGTACGGGTGACTCATCCAGCGTGGTCTCTCGTCTCGTCCAGTTCAATCTGGGCGGCCAGGAGACAGGCGTATTCGACCTCGGGCTAATAGTTCTATCGGGCATCGCACCTTATTTCGATGGCACGAGTTTCCGCACCGACGAGGTTCTTGTCCTGGATCAAGGAGGCAATGTTCAAAACGCTGGTACAGGGCAAGTGTGGTTGGCTAACATAGCCAACCATACGCTCACGACATTCGGCAACTCATTCGGCGCAGGCGAGACTAACAGAGCCCAGGCTGATGCGATGGGAGCCGACCCCAAGACAGGGATTTGCTACGTAGGCACGGAAGGAAACGGCGGCGGTCGTGGGGCCGTGGTCAAGGTGCCTCCTGCTGGTCAGAACGGTGACGACACGCGGATCACGATCACAGTGAATTACATTAGTGATCCCAACAATCCCACTTCCAATACTGGCAATAGTAATAATTTGGAGGCCACTGACGGGGTCGCCGTAGGATCTGAGCCGAATGGCTTGACCAGAATCTTCGTGGACATGCTTGGATCGGGAAGCATAACCCCCAAAGTCACGGCGGTCGATCCATCCTATACAATGGACATGGCGGGAAAGGCGCAAACCCGAATCGCAGAAAGCGGTCTGCTCAGTCTCGTCACGGGATTGGCGGACTACTTCGACTACAATCCGGACGCCAACGGTAACCCGCAGCTGATCGTGATGCCTCCGGCCGACCAGACCGTCAGCGAAGGAATCTCGACGACCATCGCCCTGGGATCGTTCAGCGCTTCGATGCAAAGCAGCGGTCCGTGGCAGGTGACGGTCGATTGGGGCGACGGCAGCCAGTCTTCCATCGCGAGCGTGATGAACCCGGGTGACCTGGGAAGCATGACGCATGCCTATAGCGAGGAACGATCCGATCCCTATACCGTGAAGGTCGCGGTGACGAACTCCTTGAACGTGACCCGGTTCGCGAGCTTCGGCGTTACCGTGTCGGATCTGGCTGTTAATGCTACAAACGTGAACGTCAGCGGTGTGCAGCAGGATGTACCCTTCAACCAGATGATGGCCACCTTCACCGACCCGGGTGGGGCGGAGGCGCCGAGTGATTACTCCGCCAGCATCAACTGGGGCGATAACACGCCTGCTACGGCTGGCACCATCACGCTGGTCGGCACCACCTTCACGGTTAGCGGCAGCCACACTTACGAAACCGTCGGTTCGTTTCAACCCACCGTGACCATCACGCACGAGAGCGCGCCGCCCGCGCTGTCCGCCATGATCATGGACACCGTCACGGTGTCCGCAGCGCCCACCACTGTGCAAAACTTCGTCGATTTCGAAACCGGCGATTTGAGTGACGTGGCCTCGCAAATGAACGCCACCAACGTGAGCAGTCCGGCGCTGGATGGCGGTCACTCTCTCCAGTTGCTGCGCAACAATAGCACGGCCTATGCCGAGATTCGCCAAAATGGCACCAGTTATTACAGCGTGATGAACGCCGGCTACAACTTCTTATTCCAGTACGCCTCGCAGGTCGGTGAGGGCGGCATCGTGAACTTCCAGGATACCGCGAGCAATTACATGGCGGCGATCCATCTCTCGTCAGACGGGCACCTGCTCTTCTACGATCAAAATGGGCAGAACCCGCCGACGCGTGGGCCAACCCAGCTCCTCCCAAATCAAACCTACCTGATTTCTGCCAAGATCCTGCTAAATCCCAGCCCCAATTCGAACTTCAACTGGGAGGTAGACCTCAACGGCCTGCCCGAGATGAAAGGCATGGGCTCCTTCACTCAGTATGGTCAGCCTAACGGCAGCATCAAACTCGGGGGCGATAATCCGTACTGGACCAACTACGTGTACGACGACGTGTGCGTCCAAGACCTGGGCCAGGATCCCGCCACCAGCACCAGCGTGATGGCGTCGCCTACCACGTCCGTGGCCGGTCAGCCGGTCACGCTCACGGCCACCATCGCGCCGAGTCGTCCGGGCTCCCCAACCGGCATCGTACGATTCTTCGACAATTACAACACGTTCATCGGTACGGTAGGAGTCAGCACCAGCAACGGCGTTACCACGGCTACGCTCACCACCCGGATTCTCGGGGCAGGTACGCACACCATTGCGGCCATTTACGGCGGCGACGGCACCTTCACCCCCAGCTTCGGGGAGCTGACGCAGTCGGTGAGCCA
>DATGIQ010000330.1:0-11511 GCA_035295665.1 Gemmataceae bacterium
TCGACTGGGCCGGATCCCATGAGGTGACGATCAGGTCGAGCAAGCCATCATTATCGAAATCGTCCATGATTGCGCCGCCGGCTTGGTTCAAGCGATTGACCCCGACCAGGTGGGCGATATCTCGAAACCGGCCAATATCGAATTCGGCGCCAAAAGTGTCGAACGTCATCAAGTACTTGGCCGGAACCCGCCCCGGATGTTCGCCCAGGGTCATATAGGCCACATTCAGCAGCCAGCGAGCTCCGGGATCATTCGGGAATCGTTCGAGGTACTCCGTGAAATGCTGGATGGCGAGCCGCGAACCGGCCGGATTGGTATGCACGGCCGTGGGACGCAACGGAAAAATGCACGCCCCCTCGCCGCGGCACTGAAGGCAGTTTTCGTCTTCGCCACGGCGGAGACCGGCCACGCCTTGGAAGAAGACGAACGTGGAGAGCCATTCCTTGGCCAAACCGGGCGAAGACTCCGCCAGGCTTCGGGCCTCTTGCAGCACCTGGTAAGCCCGTTTTGGATCGCCTTCGTACATGAACATGGATGCCTTGAAGAGAAGGGCAGGGCACCTGTCGCCATCGGCCAGACCGCGTCTCAGGGCTGCATCGACTTGGGCTAGGCTGCGACGGCCGAGATTGCCCCAGGCATCTCGGATTTCCTCCAACGAAGTTGGATCCTTCCAGGGCATGAGGAGTTTGAAGCCCAGGGCGGCCCCACTGGTATCCAAAGGTTGCCGTGGTTGGTAGAGCTGCGGATGCAATGAACGAGCGGGTTGGGAGGCATGCCCGCCGGGATTCGGAGCCGCGGGATCTTTGGAACGACTCCAGAGACTTGGCAGGATAACCCATCCCAGCGCACTACACACGCCGAGCAACACTACCAGCAGCACGGCCGCGATTCGATTCATTGCGGATGACGCTCTCACAGAGTTCGACTGTCATAAGTCGCTGGGTTGCAATCCTGTTCACCGTGCAATTCGGGCCAGCGGTTCATGCCGCCACCGAGAAGACCTCGGATAATGGCCTCGGCGCGCGTTTGGCCATATGCGAAGACCCCGGAAAGGTCAACGACCTCGGCGATCCGTCGCCCATCCTCTTCCTGCTCAACTTCAATTGTCATGAGCCATCTCATCCCAACAGAGGCAGACCGAACAGGTCAACGCCTTGCGCAGGGTGCCAGTACCGCCAACCCTTAACCCTACCCAGAGCACGCAGACGAAGCAATTCGTTCAGGCCACCCTGGCGATGATCAGGGTCCGATCGTCGTCAGCCGGATGGCCGGCGGCGAATCGGTCGACCGCTTGCAGGACAGTTTCCAGGAGTGCCGAAGCTTGCAGCGTGCACAGCTCCAGGACCTGGTCGAGGCGTGCCGTGCCGAACATTTCACCGGCCGGGTTATGCGCTTCCGTGATGCCGTCCGTGTAGAAAACAATCTGGTCCCCGGTTTGCAGCTGTTGCACACACTCCGAATAGTCCTGCTGGGAAAAGATTCCCAGCGGCAAGGCGCGGGCACCGTCCAGAACCACCAAGGTGCCATCCTGGCAGCGCTTCAACCGGGGCGGATTATGTCCGGCACAGGCATAGATCAGCTCTTTCCCGGCCGGATCGTAGATCCCATAGAAAGCGGTCACAAACGTCTCCGACGAACTCGTGTATCGAGCCGTCAGGTGATCGTTGATGTAGGCCAGGACCTTCCCGGGGGGAACCGGCGGACCGGGATGGGTGTGAGCGATGCAGTGCGTGATGGCCATGAGCACCGCCGCCGGAGTCCCGTGGCCGCTGATGTCGGCGATCAGAATCCCCCATTTTCCCTCCGGAAGTGGAAAAAAATCGTAGTAGTCGCCCCCGGCCCTCCGCGATGGTTGGTAAAAGGCAGCCAGGTCCAATGTCGGAATCCTTGGCAACTCCACCGGCAGGAGCGAGCGCTGGATGTCCCCGACCACCTTGAGTTCGCGATCCAAGGCAGCATACGCTCCTTGCAGCTCTTCCGAGAGGACGAGGTTATTGGTTGCCCGCCCAAACAGATTGCTCACCCAAACCATTTCGGGGAGCCGTTCGCGGGAAAATGCCGCCGGCTCTTTGCGCAGCAGCACGACCATGTTCAAGGCCACGCCTTGATCGTACAAGGGGATCGCCATGAGCGAGCGGTCTGCGGAAAGGTACGCGGCAGCCGGGTCGTCCGCTTCGACCGCGAGATCGTCGATGATCTGCGGCTCATCGCCGTAGATCAACCGGGCGAGCAGTCCACCTTCGAACAAAGGGAGTCGATCGGGCTCTTTCCAAGGATTGATGATTTCGCGCCAGGTCGAACTCCGCGTGATGCGGTATTTCGGAAAGCTCAGGCCGCGCCGACTCAAGGAGATGCTCCGGTCGACCGGAATCAGTTGCCTCATTCGTTGCCCATACGTGCGCACCATCGCCTGAGGATCGGTCTGGCGACTGAGCTCGCGCATGGTGTCGACGATGACAGCCAATCGTCTGTGCCAGTCCTGGCGTTGCTCTTCGCCCGGGTTTTGCATAACGCTCTTCTCCTTTATTTTTGACTCAGTTGCTGAGCCTGGTTACAATAGAAAAAGCTTTGCGGGTTGGAACAGTTGGCGCGGCGATGACGCCGGGACAGGTTCCGAGGGGCGCTTCGCCGCTTGTCCATCGAGCGATCAGTGCTGGAGACGCTGAGGATCATGTTCCAGGCCCTGGTAAGCTACGCCAGCCAGTTCGCCCGTGATCTCCAGCGGTCGCTCTCCGGGCGGCAGGCGGTAGGACGCGAAGCCACAGAGCATGGATATTCGGCCAAGCCGGATTACATGCCCTTGGAGCGCGTGCTGCTGACCGACGGCGTGGGCCGAACCCTGTTCGAGGAGTACGCCGAACATCAGGTAGGATCCCGCGGCGAAGAAGAAACCGGCTGGGTCCTCCTCGGCGTCCGCGAAGAACGGGAAGCGATTGTCCTGGGCACTCTCCCTGCAGGAACCGAGCGCGATGCCGGAGTGGGGCATGTGCAATTCAACAGTGCCGGCCAAATCGTGGGCAGCCGCATTATTCGCCAATTCGATCGCCGGCTCACCATCCTCGGCATTGTGCACACCCATCCGGGAAGCCTCCGCCATCCCAGTGACGGAGACCTGCGCGGGGACAGTGGCTGGGTTGGACAATTGCGTGGCCGAGAGGGGATCTTCGGTATCGGTACCGCCGACGTCAAACCGAGCCCGGGCGTGGCGGTGGCCTACCAGCCCAAGCCCAACATGCAATGTCTGGACAAGCTGCGGCTGTCCTGGTACGCCCTTCGGGAAGGAGACAAAAACTATCGGCCGTTGCCTGTGGTCTTGACATTAGGACCGGATTTGGCACGACCGTTGCACTCTGTTTGGTCAGTTATTGAAATGCATGCCGACCGGCTCGATCGTCTTTGCCGGCAGCAATCCGGCATCACGTTCGAGGTGGTTACGGGTAAACAGGAACCTGCGTTGGCAGTCACCGTGCCCTTGGCCCAAGCCGGTCATACCTTGCGGGTGATGTTGGAAGGCAAGGAGGGGCGCTATTACTGGTTGCGAGACGGCGAGCTTCTGCTGGTGGATCCAAAGGAGTCTCGCGTGGATCGAGCGGTTTACCTGCTGCTTGCGGAACTGGCAGCGACAACGAACTGATCTTCTTGGGAGTCTCTTTTTCTGGAAGGGAGAACGTCGATGGATTTCCGTCCACTCAACGACACGGAACGACGGCAACTGATCACCGCGTTGCGCGGCAATGCCGAGCACGATCGCTGCATCCTCATGGATCGCCGCGACACCAGCTTCATCGGCACCGTCGATGAAGTGACCGACGAAGAGGTGATCTCCGCCATCAAATCGGTGCCGTGCCACTACTAGGAATGGTTGATTTTTGATTCGCGATTCTTGATGGCCCAATCAACCATCGCAAATTCAAAATCGAAATTGCTGCTATGGGTTTGCTGGATAGCGAAGTGGGAAAACGGCGGCTGTTGACCGTCGAGATTCCGGTCATCGAACGCTACAACGACGGGCGCGATCCGGCGTACAAGATCCAGCTTGTCAAGCTAGGTACCAGTTTGGTGTTGCGTTACCGTCTGAAGCCCGGACATAACGTTTACCAGTTGGAAACGCGGCTGGTGTCGAGTTATCCCACGGTGCCGCCCGAGATCCGGGTTCTCACACCGCTCAAGCATTGCCCCCATTTGCTCGAAGGCCAGACGCTGTGCCTTTGGCGACAAGGAAGTACCCGGATGACGAGCCGGTGGGACCCATCCCGGTTTACGTGTGTCTTTGCCGTCCAAGCAGCGTGGCGTTGGTTGGCGTGTTACGAAATCTGGCACGAAACCGGCGAATGGCCTCTGCCGGAGGCGAAATGAGGAGAGATTCTTCGAGCCGTACCCGCAGCCCGACGGAGGGAAGTGGCTTCCGTCGGGCTGCGGGTACGGCTTGGAGATCGTGAGAGGGAGATCCATGGCGCATCTTGTGCAAGTTGGCGCAGGCAGCGGCGGGATGCCCGTTCTGGACATGCTTTGCCGCGACCCACGCATTACCCAGGCAACCTTGATCGAACCGGACATCTACAAGCCTCACAATGTGGAACGCCACCTTTTCCCGCTCGACGCCGTAGGCCAACCCAAGGCCGAGTTAGCTGCCCAGTGGCTGAAGGCACGCCGGCCGGAGTTGGATGTTCGCCTCTTGACTTGCGACCTCCTTGACCCGACTGTCCAGGACCAGATTGAAGAAGCCATCCGCAGCGCCGACATTGGTGTTTGTGCGGTCGATAACGAGCTCGCCAAATACCACTGGGATGCGTTGATGCGCCGCCACGCTAAGCCCTGGACCCTGGGCGAAGTGCTGAGCGGCGGCATCGGCGGTTTCGTGCACTGGTTCGTGGCAGGGGGTGCATGTTATGGATGCGTCGCCAGCTACCTCCAACGCTCGGTGACAGTGGACAAGGCGAAGGCGCCGGACTATTCGCAGCCTAACGGCCCCAGGCCCGAGGTCACCATTCCTGCTCGGAAAGCGGCGATCCAGGCGATTGCTTCCCTGCACGCCTTGGTGACCTTGGGGTTGCTGGATAATCCGGCCGGTTATGCGCCGGGCTTTACCAGTTTGCTGCTCACCCTGGAGCGGGTGCCCGATGTTTTCGACGAGCCGTTCCGTCCTTACCGGTTCCGCATTCCGCGGTCGGCCGAATGCTTGATTTGCCAACCGCGACCGGCACCGGGCTACTCCTCGTCGGAGGAACTCGATGTGGCCTTGGATCAAGCGCTGGCGCGACTGGGCCATGCATGACCTCTGGCCGATCTACCGGACTGGCCCCCAGCCGCAGGCCCTGCATTACAGTTATGAAAAAGCCGGCTTGACCTTGCACGACCAACCCATTCCTTGGAATGCCGAGGCCGTTCTGGTGGAAGCGTTGGTGCGTTTGCCGGCTAACAGTCCACGGCGAAAGACCGATTTCCATCTGCGCATCGGCAAGCAGGAGCCCATCGTCCCGGAGAGCCTGCGCCGCGAAGAAGGGGAAGAGCGTCATCGCCTCTTCTTTCGCTTCACTCCTCCCGGCATCACGACCACGGCCGAGCTGCTCTGTCGCAATCATGTCGTGGGCCAGCTGACGCTGCCGGCCTTGAGCCGCGACGAATTCATCAGCTGCTTGCAGTTGCAGATGCCGACCCTATTCGTGCGGATCAGTGACCAGAGCGTGGCCTGCCAGACCTTCGTAGCCAGCCAATGCCGCGGACTGCTCGCCAGTGCCGTGCTCACCAGCCCGACCAGTCTGGTTCCGCTCCTGGACCTGGGCCTGCAGATCGAGCTCCGCTCGGAACGGGGCGGCGTCGTCCATACCGTGCCGGCGAAGCTGTGCAGTTCCCAATTGGCGGGAAGACAGGCTCTCATCACCATTGTGCCGCGCCGTTTTCCCCGGCGGATCGGGAACTGGGTCGTAACGTGGACCCTGGGAGATCAGCCGTTGGCCACGCAACACATGCGTGCCATCTCCCAACGGCATTTCCGCCGGTCCTTGCGTGTGGCGGACACCCGGTTTGTGGTGCAATGGCAGAAGCGTGGCGTTCAGTTAACCCGTCATCTTCCGGCCCCGGAGGGAATGATCCGGCTGGGTCCCTGTTTTCTGGTCTGTAGTAAGGAGCCGGGCATGGCGGGCGTCTGCACGCTCCAGGTCCGCACCCAGGTGGCTGGAAGCATCGCTCACCCACCCCTGCTCATCGAAGAGGAAGTCTTGATCACCGACGGGCCGACCATGTTTGCCCCGGGCACTGTCGACATTGGGGACATCGGTCAGGTGAACGCCTTCGAGCTGCGCAGCAAAGGGGGTACGCTGTCGGTACTTTCTTTGAGTCCCGCCCCGATGGCTTCCTTCACTTCCGAGGGGGGGTTCAAGGCACCCAGCGATTTCCCCTGGTCACCGGCTGCGGAGGAGGAATTGACCGATCGTCTGACCCGGTTGCTGGATGGGCGCAGCAACCCCGTGTAGAGATGCCGACATAATTCGAAAGCCCACAAGCCGGACGCGCCAGCGCAGGATTTCGGCTTCCCTTCGCGGGCGCGTCCGGCTTGTGGGCCAACTGCATGGTACGTTCGTTCACGAAAGTTGTTGCTCTAAATCGCGCAGCCGGCTGATTTCCGCATCCCGCCGGCCTCGCTCCAACGAAAAGATCCCCGGCGGTTCTAACGTTTCGCCAGCAGCCAGGCGACAAGCCGCCTGCTTTTGACGGCTGCTGGCAAACCACGCCGGGAGGCAGTCGGCACAGCACAGGGCGTACGTTTTCAGCTCCTGCGTGACCCCATCACTCCAGCGGGCGGCGATCTTGTAAATGGCGGGCTTTCCGCAGCCCCGCGTGTAACAGAAGATGGGATACGGCGGCATCGGCATGAGTTAGTCGGCTTCGAACGGGACGGGGTCGCCGCTGATCTGGGCCAGCGCATTCATCGCGGCCTTTTGCTCGGCCTCTTTTTTGTTGCGGCCCCAGGCAGCGGCATATGGGCGTTTGCCGATTACGGCCGCTACCTTGAAACACTTGTGGTGGTCGGGCCCCTGCTCGTCAAGCAGATCGTACCGTGGCGTCGCGCCGAACTGGCGTTGGGCCACTTGTTGAAGCAAGGACTTGAAGTTGCTGCCCTGGGCGCCCGCGGCCTCGCGTTCAATTTCCGGCAGCATGTAGCGGAGAATGAATTCTTGAACCGCTTCGAGGCCCCCATCCAGGTAAACGGCCGCCACCAGCGATTCGAAAACATCCGCGAGCAAATTGGCGGGGATCGCCGTGTGCGTGTTCATCCCCTTGCCCAGGAAGAGAAAATCGCCCAGGTTTAGTTGCCGGCTAATGCGGGCACAGGCGCGCCGACTGACCACGGCGGATTTGATCTTGGTCAGGTCGCCTTCCTGGTAATTGGGAAAACGCTCGAAGAGTTGCTCACAGACCACCAGGCCCAACACCGCGTCCCCGAGGAACTCGAGCCGCTCGTTGGAGGCCAATCGTGTGTCCGCACCGGAAGCGTGGGTCAGGGCCGCCCGGAGGAGCTTGGGCTTGCGGAAGCGATATTCAATCGCCTTTTGGCACTCCTCCAAAATTTCTGCCTCGCGGCTTGTGGTCAATTCCTGCTGCATAAGACCCATCACTATAGGGGAGACACACTTAGTGTGACGTTATCACCCCAGCCGCGTATTGTCAACGTCGCGAGCCGGCCAAGAAAGGGTCCACGCGAAGCTCGGCAATAGCCTGGCGAACGCAGCCCAAGCATGGAAGGTCCGACAGAAAGCGGAACGGACTTGACCAATTTGGATTCCCGTGCAAACTTTCCTGCGATCCCGGTGTGATGAAAATCCCCTCCTGGAATAGCCCTTTTGCCTCGCTGCTGCGTATGATAAATAGTGACGCCCATGCAGTAGCTCCGCCAAGTTTGTCACCCCGGTAAAATTTCCGGATGGTAACCTTCGGGGATGCTCAGGGGAAGCAGACGCTGAAAACACGAAACGGCATCTCCCAACGTAAGTTTTTCACATTCAAGGCTGTAGGACGGCGCGCGCAAGAACGCCATCCGTCCATGATCAGATGAGGAGGATCCAAAGCTATGAAACGATGGCCCGTTGCCCTGGTTTGCCTGATGCTGGTTGGAATGGCAGGTGCTCTGCTGTTCAGTAGCACGTTGCAGGGCCAGTCATCTTCGCCCACGGTTGTGCCCAAAGAACTCACATCCTATCGAGATGTGGTCAAGAAGGTGCTGCCGGCTGTGGTGAGCATCACGTCCAAGCCCAAGGTTGCAGTGAGCAAGCGGGACCGGTCCAGCCGGCCAAAAAGCCAGCGACCGCGGATTGAAACGTTTCCGGGACTCCCGGATGAGTTCCGCAAATTCTTTGAGGATGGGGAAATACCGAACTTCGAGCCCGAAGAAATGGTGCCGCAGCAGAGCTTCGGCTCCGGGTTCATTATCGATCCCAAGGGAGTCGTCCTGACCAACTTCCATGTGGTAGACGGCGCCGACCGGGTCGAGATTACGCTCAAGGACGGCCGCAAGTTTACGTCCAAGGAAATCAAGGGCGATCGCAAGAACGATTTGGCCATCGTTCGCTTCAGTCCAGGATCTCCGCTTCCTTCTCTCCAGCTTGGCGATAGCGATGCCATGGAGATTGGTGACCGCGTCCTGGCGGTAGGTGCGCCGTTCGGCCTGGCCGGTTCGGTGACGGCGGGCATTATCAGTGCCAAGGGTCGGGATGGTCTGAGTCCCGGGCGGGCCGTCTACGAAGACTACCTGCAAACCGATGCCGCTATCAATCCAGGCAACAGCGGCGGCCCGCTCGTGAACCTGGACGGCAAGGTGATCGGCATCAATACGGCGATCCGGACCCGCACCGGCGGCTTCCAAGGCGTGGGCCTGGCCATCACCAGTAATGTGGCCAAGAACATCGTCGATCAGTTGACCCGCGAGGGCGTGGTGCACCGCGGCTATCTCGGCATTGCCTTTGAGCCTCTTGACGCCGCGGTGGCCGAAGAACTCCATCTGAAGGACCACCAGGGCTTCTTGGTGACCGAGGTCCGTAAGGGTTCGCCGTGCAGTAAAGCCGGCATCAAGCCCCTGGACGTGATCGTGTCCGTGGGAGGCAAAGCTTTCAAGGAAGGACGGGACCTCCAGCGCGTCGTGAGCAGCCTACCGCTGCACAAGTCGGTGGATATCACCGTCGTTCGTGATGGGAAGACGCTTATTATCCCGGTCACGATCGAGGAGCAGCCAGCGGACTATGGCGTCGCCACCGTGCAAGGCAAAGGCGATCGGACAACGCCGGACGAAAAGGACGAGGATGTCAGCGTGGACAAGTTCGGCTTCGATGTCGCCGAACTTACTCCCGAGCTAGCCAAGCGGTTTGGCTACCGTTCGAGCATGGAAGGCGTTGTGGTAACCGATGTTCAGCCGGGCAGTATCGCGGCCGACGCCGGTCTGCGGCGCGGCGTTGTGATCACGAAGATCAATCGGAAATCGGTGAATTCGGCTGGCGATGTGCGTGAGATGCTGGAGAAGGCCCCGAGCAAGGGCGTCCTGCTTCAGGTTCAGGCCCCGGATCGCTCCGGCGGCCTCGTTTCGCGCTACATCATGCTCAAGCCGGAGCCGGTTGAGAAGTAACCGCGCCGGATCAAATTGTCCTGTTCAGACTGCGGAGGAGTGTGAAGGAATTGATTCTTCGCGCTCCTCCGCGGTGCCTTTCCTCGATCGCCTCGTGATAAGTCGATCGGACGCAATCCAGCTTCTCTTTCCAGCGAAATTCTTGGCGAATGCGGTTTCGGCCATCCGCACCCAGCCGGATCCGCAAGGACTCATCCGCAATCAGCCGACCGAGGGTCTTCGCCAGTTCATGCACATCTCCGCAGCGGACGAGGAAGCCGTCTTCACCCGAACGGATGAGCTCCGCAACCCCGCCCGCCCGGTATCCCACGTTCGGTACGCCATTGGCCCAGGCTTCGAGCAGGACCAACCCGAACGAATCCGAACGGCTGGGCAAAGCGAAAAGGTCGATGCCGGCAAAGAAATCCCGCTTCTGTTGAGGACTGAGCACGCCCAGGCGGTGTACCCGAGCCTGCCAACCATAGTGCTTCCAAAAACTCCGGAAATTCGGCATTTCCGAACCAGCAAGCACCACCCGAAAACGCTGCCCGGATTGCCAGAGCTGCTCGGCGGCCCGGAGCAGGTCGACACTCCCTTTCTCCCGACTGTTATTCGCCAAGTGTCCAATCACGACCTCATCCCCGGCTACCTGCCACTGGCTGCGGACCCGCAACCGATCGCCTCCGGTACACTCGGCACCTTCCACCCCCATGCCGAGCAGAACCAGGCGCTCGGGGGCAATCCCCAGTTCCAGGAGCATGGCTCGCTCCAGTTTGGTTTGTACGAACACGCGGTCGGCCACATAGAGGAGGGTCCGCAAAGCCGGACAGAGGTAAGCCCGGCGGGTGCGGTCGTCGGGATCATCGGGGTCGCCGAGATGCAGAAATGGCGTGAGCAGGAACGGAATGTGCAACTGCTGGGCCAGGCGGAGGCCACAGACAATCGGCCAGGCATAGGGAAATGCGGTGGCGTGGACCAGGGCAAACGGTGGCTGCGGCCGCTGGAGGCCGCGCCACATCCCCCAGGCGATTGGGTTGCACGGCAGCGTCCAGCACTGCCAGCGCCGGTTTGGGAAGAATGACAGGGCTTTGAGCAGATACCGCCGGCCAGGCCAACGCCACACCGCATGGCGGTGGATTTCCACGCCGTCTTCTAGGCTGATTCCGGCCGGCAGGCACCTTCCCTGCCGCGACCAAAACGCTTCGAGGTCGAGGGCGTTGGTGGTCCAGACCCGGACCTGGTCTCCGGCATCGACGAGAGAGCGGCTCAAGCGGGCAAAATACGCCTCCGAACCTCCCAATGCCGGCGGATATCGTTGAATGCAGTGTGCAACGTACATGGAATCCATTCCTTCCCTCGCTCCCTTTGGTGCGGGCCGCTACAATAAGTTCCCAGTGGCTGGCAAGCACTCCGGACCACAAGATCCGCTTCTTTCCGATCGATATTGCTTACGGAGATTTGATTCATGGCAAAAAGCGCTGAGCCGATTGCAATTTCCAAGTTGGCGGCCTCCATTCAGCCGTCCGCCACGCTGGCCGCCGCCGCCAAAGCTCGGCAAATGAAAGCGGAGGGGATCCCGGTCTTCGATTTCAGTCTGGGAGAGCCAGATTTCCCCACCCCTGAGCACATTTGCCGCGCCGCCTTCAAAGCCATGCAGGAAGGCCATACCCATTACACGCCGGCCAGCGGCATTCCCGAGCTGCGCTCGGCGATTGCGCGGGTGTACCAAAAGCTTGGACTCCGCTGCACCGCCGACCAAGTCATCGTTTCCAACGGCGCCAAACATTCGCTTTACAATACCCTGGCCGCTCTCTGCGGTCCGGGCGACGAGGTCATTATCCCATCTCCCTACTGGGTGAGCTATAGCGACCTGGTGCAGATGACCGGGGCCAGCTATGTCCTGGTCGACACGACATTGG
>DATGIQ010000331.1:0-11136 GCA_035295665.1 Gemmataceae bacterium
AACTCTTTCCGCATCCCAAGTTGTCAAAGATCAATCCCTGGTTTCGAGAAAGGTCCTCCCCAGAAGGATTCACCTCTCCCCTTCACTGACCAGGGGTCGGGCCACGCGAACCATGGCACGACCCGCAGTCAGGGAACACCAGTTTTTCATCGAGCTCCCCGCTGATGCAAATAAGTATCTAAACAGAAGAGGCAGTCAAGCCCCAATCTGCGCTTGCACCAGCCGGGTAAAATCCTCGTTTTTTTCATCATACAAATTGCACAACCGGGCGACAATAGCGCAGCCCAAGGTTATTCAAAAAACAGCGCTGTTGCATTTACAATTTGGGGCGATCAAACTATCCACCCATGGAATCTTTTCTTCCACTCGGCGATGTAGCGGTTCTCTCGTATCGTGCCGATGAGGCGGCCGCTTGGCGCTTCGCTGCAGCGATCCGGCAGGAGAACGCGCCCTGGCTCGTGGATGTCGTGCAGGCCTACACCAGCGTGGCCATCTTTTTCGATCTGGATAAGGTGCACTACGCCGACGTCGTCCGCTGGCTGCGCCGGCTTGCCAGTGAGCCGACGCAATCGGAAGTCCTTCCGAAAGTCGCATTCCACCAGATCCCCTGCTGCTATGAGTTCCAGCTCGACCTCGGCCGCATCGCTGAGCATACTGGACTGCCGGCCGGAGAGATCATCCGACTTCACTCCGAGACGGAATACACGATTTATGCGATCGGCTTTTGCCCTGGCTTCCCGTACCTGGGATACTTGCCACCGGCCCTGTCCGGCGTGCCGCGCCTCGCGGAGCCGAGGGTTCGAGTCGAGGCCGGCAGCGTAGGCTTAACAGGCCGACAAACGGGAATTTACACGGAAGTGCGCCCGGGCGGATGGAACCTCTTGGGACGTACCCCGCTCCAGCTGGTCGATGTGGCCGATGGCTACTTTCCTTTGCACACCGGTGACCGCGTTCGTTTTGAGCGTATTGACGAAGCCCGTTTTCGGCAGCTTCTCGGCGAGCGACTTTGATTGCTACGGTTCGTTGGATTGCCCGGAACCTACCCGATCGGTTCGCACAGGATACGATCTATGTTGCAAACCACTAATACACGGTCCCGGTGGTTGTGTGCATTTCGCGGCGGTGCACAGAACCGCGCGGGGCGCATCCGCACGCGGTTCTGGGCACCGCCGCTCAACAAAACGGACACATTCTACTGGACTGGGTATAAGAAAAAGGCGCCTCGAACTCTACAATCAAAGTTCCAGGCGTAGGGCCGAGTGAATCTGGAACCGCGGCTGGCAAGGATCATCTGCGAGAGTTCACCATGAAATTCGCCGTTCCGCCCGTGCTTTGTACTGTGAGTCTAAGTTGCTTCCTCGGTGGCTTGATCGGCGTTGAACCGTTCCTCCGAGCCCAAACCAAGACGCGTGCTCCCACTGAAGCGCCGTTCGAGGTCGTCGTCGAAAAGGATCGACACGTTTCGATGCGCGATGGCACGCGGTTGGCGCTGGATCTGTACTTGCCTGCTCAGAATGGCAAACCCCTCTCGGGTAAGCATCCGACCCTGTTGGCCCGTACGCCTTACAACAAGAATGGCCTGGCCGCCGAGTCCCGCTGGTTCGCAGCCCGCGGCTACGCCGTCGTCGTCAACGATGTCCGCGGCCGATATGCTTCCGAAGGGAACTGGCGCATGCTCCTGGATGATCCGAACGACGGCTACGATCTCATGGAATGGATCGGCAAACAGCCTTGGACCAACGGCAAGGTTGGAACCTTCGGGACGAGCTATGTCGGCGGCACCCAGCATGCCCTTGCCTGTTCCCGGCCTCCGTACCTGAGCTGTATGATCCCAGTCGATTCCGTTTCGAATACGGGCATCGCCGGTATCCGCCACAGCGGCGCGTTTGAGCTGCGCTTCATGAACTGGATTTTCACCATCGGTGCCCCCAACGCCCGCGCTGCCTTGGTTGACCCGAAACTGAAGGCGGCCCTTGAGCAAAACGGCAAACTCATGCCGCAACACCTGCTCCATTTGCCGATCCGCCGGGATACGACACCGCTCAAACAAGTGCCCGAGTACGAGAGCTGGCTCATCGAAGCGATGCGACATGGCGACAACGACGCCTTCTGGAAGCAGCCGGGCTATTCCGTGGTGGATAATGTCGATCGCTATGCCGACGTATCGGTGTACCACGTGACCGGCTGGTACGATTCCTGGTGCCGGCCCAACGTGCTGAACTGGCAGGCTCTTTCCAAGGCCAAGCGCTCGCCGCAAAAGCTGATCATTGGCCCTTGGACGCACGGATCCCAGGGGCGCAATTACGCCGGGGAGATTGAGTTTCCTCCGGAGGCCGCCCTGGCCTTCAATGATTGGCGGCTGCGCTGGTTCGAACACTGGCTGAATGGTGCGGAGAACGGGGTGGAGAAAGAATCGTCGGTGAAGCTCTTTATCATGGGCGGCGGCGATGGCCATCGATCGAAAGATGGCCGGCTCCGGCATGGTGGTCATTGGCGCGACGAACAGGCCTTTCCCCTGGCCCGAACCCAATTCACGCCCTACTTTCTGAGTCCCGACGGGCTCCTTAGCCGGGAACGGCCCAATGCCGCGCCGATTACGTACCGCTTCGATCCGGGCAACCCAGTGCCGACCATTGGCGGCAATTTATCGTCGGTCAGCGGGTTGCTCGAGGCAGGCGGGTTCGACCAACGCACCCGTAAGGAAACACTCTTTGCAAAGCAACAGCTCCCGCTATCGGAACGCCGGGACGTGCTTGTCTATCAGACCAAGCCACTAACGCAAGACGTGGAGGTGACGGGCCCAGTCGTCGTAACCCTCTACGTGTCGTCAACAGCCCCGGACACCGATTTCACCGCCAAACTCATCGATGTGTATCCGCCCAATTCGGATTATCCGCTCGGTTTCGATTTGAATATCGGCGATTCCATCACGCGCCTCCGCTATCGAGAGTCGCTGGCAAAGCCCAAGCTCTGCCAGCCGAACGAGGTCGTTGAGGTAAAGATTCACCTTTATCCCACGGCCAATATTTTTGCCAAGGGCCACCGCATCCGGCTTGATGTTTCCAGTAGTAATTTTCCACGCTTCGATGTAAATCCGAACACGGGCGAACCGCTTCAGGAGCACCGCCGAATGGTGCCGGCCGACAACACGGTCTATCACGATGGCCAAAGGGCCTCGTATGTTTTGTTGCCGATCATTCCGGCGGCAAAATCGGCAGAATAAGCGCACCAATACGGTGCGGCAAAAGCACAATGCCCGAGCCTTTGCCAGCAGATTTTATCTCACCGATAGACTTGCCGGTCAGTGGTCCGTCTCCTTATACATTCTGCATACGATCTGGCCGTAGGCTCAGCAGGTCAAGGTATTCCTCCTAAAGGGAGTGCTCGCTACTCATGTCAAAAACACGCTTCGTGCGGCAGTCGCGCTCCGCAAACCGCTGGTTTTGGATGATGGTCGCTTTTCTGATCGTGGGTTCGATGGGCGCCCTGGGGGCCGATCCGGCCGGGACCACGGCCGCGGCAGGCCATGGCGGCGTCTGGGAGCCGTTCAGTTTTTGGACGAGCGACCAGTACAGCGGGTTCGAGAAAATCGCCCTTCTCGCCAACGTCGTGATCGCCCTGGCCGGCCTGGGCTACGCCCTCATGCTGGTCAGCGAAGTCTACGGTGCTGGCATCGGCACAGCGCGCATGCAGGAGATTGCTCGGGCGGTCCGTGAAGGGGCGGATGCCTATTTGAAACGTCAATTGACGACCGTCGGGCTCTTGATCATTTTCATCACGGCGGTGCTGATTCTCACGAAGTGGCCCTGGGGCGTGGAGGCCACGGACCCGAACTACAACGAACACGTTCAGATCGCACTCGGCCGTGGCATCGCGTTCCTCATCGGCTCAATTTTCTCGGCCACTGTTGGATTCGTCGGCATGCGCTTGGCCACGGCAGGCAACCTGCGCGTGGCGGCGGCGGCTCGGGAGAGCTTCGGCAAAGCCCTTCAGATCGGTTACCGCACAGGGACTATCACCGGGATGCTGACGGACGGGCTCGGGCTTTTGGGCGGCTCGCTCATTTTCCTCTATTTCGGGGAACGAGCGTATGAGGCCCTGCTCGGCTTCGGATTCGGCGGCACGCTGTTGGCCCTGTTCATGCGCGTTGGCGGCGGGATTTACACCAAGGCCGCCGACGTCGGGGCTGACCTGGTGGGCAAGATCGAGGCCAACATTCCCGAAGACGACCCGCGCAATGCCGCCACGATCGCGGATAACGTTGGCGACAACGTCGGCGACTGCGCCGGCATGGCTGCCGACATTTTCGAAAGTTACGAAGTGACGATCGTGGCCGCCATGATCCTCGGCTACGCTTCGTTTGGCCACAAAGGCGTCATCTTCCCGTTGCTCATTCGGGCCATCGGCGTCATTGGCAGTATCATCAGCACCTACACGGTGAAGACCGGCGACCGCGGCGACGTAGCCAGCGCGATGAAGGCCGTGGAGCGAGGCTTCGTGCTCGGTTCCATCATCAGCGTCATCGGTTTCCTGGTGCTCGGCTTCTTCTACTTCCGGTTTGATCCGAACTATCCCGGCTGGGCGAAGATCCAGTCGATTGAAACCAATCAGCCGTTCTGGGTGACCTTGGGCTTCAACGATCCAACGGGCGCTCTCGGTGTACTGGACATGCGGCCGGCCTGGACGTGCTTGGTCGGGATCATCCTGGCCATCGCACTCAACAAGTGTACGGAGTACTGGACGGGCACGGAGTACCAGCCGGTCAAGTCGCTGGCCAAGAGCTGCCGGACGGGCCATGCTACCAACATCATCCAAGGGATCGCGGTCGGCTACGAGAGTACGGTTTGGGCTGTGATCATCATTGCGATCGCAATCATCGCCTCTGTGCTGATTTACATCAACACTAACCCGATCTTCGTGGCCTTTGGGGTGGCGATGTGCGGCATTGGTTTGCTGACCTTGACCGGGAACACGATCAGCATGGACGTATTCGGACCCGTCGCCGACAATGCCAACGGCATCGGCGAGATGGGGTACAACAAAGATAGCGACAACCGCGACCTGCAGCCCGGCGATGTTGGCTACATGAACCCAGAGGAGTACAAGCGGTCGCGACAGATCCTCGCGGACCTCGATGCTGTCGGGAACACGACCAAGGCCATCACCAAGGGGATCGCCATCGGCTCGGCGGTGATCGCGGCCGTGTCGCTGTTCGCCAGTTTTATTGCAGTGATGGTCACCGGTTCGGAGGAAGGGATCAATCAACTCACCACCGAGCAGTTCGTCCGCGAAGCTTCGAAGCTCACCGTGGCCGAGCCGTACGTGTTTATCGGCCTTCTCCTAGGTGGGGCGGTGCCGTTCTTGTTTAGCAGCATGACGATTCGGGCCGTGGGCCGGGCCGCATACCTCATCGTGCAGGAGTGCCGCGTTCAGTTCCGCGACCAGGAGATTTGGGCCGGCACCAAGAAGCCCAACTATGGCCGGGTCGTAGACATTTGCACGTCGACGGCCCAGAAGGAATTGGTAGGTCCCGGACTGCTGGCCATCTTTGCGCCGCTCCTGGTAGGTTTTGCGATGGGTCCATCCGCTCTGGGCGGCTATCTCGCCGGGATGATTCTGGCCGGCCAGCTCCTGGCGGTGTTCATGGCGAACTCCGGTGGCGCCTGGGATAATGCGAAGAAGACCATCGAAGACCAGCCGCGCACCCGCCTGACCGGCAAGGGCTCGGAGGCACACAAGGCCAGCGTCACCGGCGATACGGTGGGCGATCCGCTCAAGGATACTGCCGGGCCAGCCATCAATCCGCTGATCAAGGTTATGAATATGGTCAGTCTGCTGGCCCTACCGTTGGTGATTCGGTTCAACATCGTCAGCGGCACGGAGAACCGCGGGACTGGTCTGTTGGTGTTACTCATTGCCTTGGCGGCGGTCGCCTGGTCATGGTTTCAGTCCAAGCGCGAATCGGCCGAAATGCGACAGATGGACGAAGAGTTTGCCCGAGCCGCGGCGGCCGAGGAGCAAGAGCTCGTTGGCGCTCACTAAGAAACACGAAAAATTGAAAATTATAAATTGAAAACGATCAACTGAAAATTGCCACAAAATCGGCATTCTTCCGGATTTTCAATTGATCGTTTTCAATTTATAATTTTCAATCTATGATCTCACTCCTGGCTCTGTTCGATCGGTTCTACGAAGTCTCCGACGGCCGCCTCATCCTGCACGCCATGCCCGTGCTTCTGGGCGCCTTGTGCGTACTGGCCATCGCCTACCGCTACTACAGCGCCTTCTTGGCTGCCAAGGTCGTCGCTCTCGATGATTCGCATCCGACGCCAGCTCACCAGTTTTACGACGGCCAAAACTACGACCCGACCAACAAGTGGGTGCTGTTCGGCCATCATTTCGCAGCCATCGCCGGGGCCGGGCCTCTCATCGGACCGGTGTTAGCGATCCAGTACGGGTACATGCCGGGACTCTTGTGGCTGGTAATTGGCGTATGCCTGGCAGGAGCGGTGCAAGACATGCTCGTTCTGGCTGCTTCGGTCCGCCGCGGCGGCAAGTCGCTGGCCGAGATTGCCCGTATTGAGTTGGGCCGGCCCGCAGCAATCATCGTTTCCGCCGCCATCCTTTTCATTGTCGTGATCGCGCTGGCCGGGTTGGGCTTTGTCGTGGTCAAGGCTCTGGGCGGCGACGAGGTCAACCTGGCCGGCGGCACGAAAATCTTCCTCCCGGACGGAAAGGCTCCGGAGCGGGAATCGGTTCCGGACTCCTCGACCCCAATTGTTTACCGATTTCCACCCGGCTGCACGGTGCAATACGCTGGCAATATTGAGAGTCCCCGTTCCGAATCCTTTCTGATCCGCATTCCCCACCGGATGGCTCTGGGTACCGACGAACCTCACGCCGTCACGATTCCGGAAGGAGCGCAAGAGCTGATCCCGGGCAGTTCGTGGGGCACGTTTACCATCGCCTGCACAATTCCGATTGGGCTGCTGATGGGTTTGTGGATGTACCGGATTCGCCGGGGGCACATTGCTGAGGCCACGGTGATTGGCGTATCGGCCGTACTCGCGGCCGTGATCGTTGGCAATTGGATCCCGGGCTCGCCGTTCGAGCGGTTCTTCTCGCTTTCCAAGGACGGCACAATCCTGGCCCTGACCACCTACGGGTTCATCGCTTCGGTGCTTCCAGTCTGGCTGCTGTTGTGTCCGCGCGACTACCTGTCGAGCTTTCTCAAGGTCGGCACCATTGCGTTGATCGTGATCGGCGTGTTTGTGGCCAACCCAAAGCTCCCCTGTCCGACGATCAACCATACGTTCATCCAGGGCGGCCCGACGTTTAAGGGCAACATCTTTCCGTTCCTATTCATCTGCATCATGTGCGGCTCAGTGTCCGGCTTCCATGCCCTGGTGTCGTCGGGCACCACACCGAAGATGATCGACAAGGAGAGCGAAGTCCGGATGATCGGGTATGGAGCCATGTTGATGGAGGGGCTGGTTGGCATCGTCGCTCTGATCACCGCTGCTTCTCTGCCGCAGGATCTCTACTACGAGATCAACACGAGCCTGCCGGATGTCCCCCGCTACCAAAAAGACCTTGATCAGCTCTACCGATCGCTCGGCATCCCGGAAAGCAAAGATCGGATGCCTCTTCTCGCCGTGGATGCACCCCAGCATTTGCCCGTCGATCTGAACAGTGTCGAGCGGATGGTTGGGGGTGAGTCGCTGCGGGGCCGAACTGGGGGAGCCGTTACCCTGGCGGTGGGCATGGCTTTCATTTTTTCCGACGCCCTGCATTGGACGGGGTTGCCCATCCAGGGGATCATGAAGTACTGGTATCACTTTGCCATCATGTTCGAAGCGCTGTTCATCCTGACCACGATCGACGCCGGCACCCGGATCGCCCGTTTTCTCTTGCAAGAGGCGCTGGGGAGGCTGTTTCCCAAATTCGAGCGAACCGACTGGCTGCCCGGAGCGATGTTGGCGACACTAATCGTGACGGCCAGCTGGGGCGCGCTGATCTGGGCGGGCTCGATCAGCACGATCTGGCCGATGTTCGGCATCGCCAATCAGCTCTTGGCCGTGCTGGCGCTGGCCTTAATCACGACGTTGCTCATCAACACGGGCCGGGCTCGGTACGCTGCGGTGACCATTCTGCCGATGCTCTTCGTCACGGCCACTACCATGACGGCCGGGGCCGAGATGGTAGGGGTTCAGTTTCCCGCGATGATCCAGTCGGGGCAACGATTGAAGGGAATTCTCAACATTTCGCTCACTGTCTTCGTCGTTGCCAGCGTGGGGATGCTCCTCTTGATCGCAGTGAGCCGATGGGTTGGCGTCCTGGCGGGTATGGTGCCGGTGCAAAGGCAACAATTCGTCAACTTGGACAAGAAGCAGTAACATGTCGGATCGCGAACGCGACGGGCGACCAACGGCACTTTGCCTGGTTGACGGTGCTACCGGTCAATCGCAACACAGTGGAAGAGACCGCCCAGAACGGAGGACGGTATCGTTGGAAGATCACAAATGAGAGGTTCAACCGGCAGAAGAACAGCGGCTTGAACCCGGAACATGTCTCTAGCATCGACCCGGAGAAGGAGAAACCGTACGACCTGCTGTTGAACTGGCCTTCATCCTGGTGCCGTTGCTGGAGCGAGGCAGCCTGCTGCGACGGCTGGCGGCGGATGTGGGCCGTTGGTTTTGGCAGGTGTTTGGCAGTCTGAGGAATGTCGCGCGGTGGCTGTTGGACGGCGTGCAGTTTGTGGCGTGGGACGAGGAGTGGTTTGCCGCAGCCGAAGCGGGGAAGTTGCGGATCGGGTACGACAGTTCGTAGGGGATCCCGTCGCGCGAATTCTCCGGGTTTGGAGGGCACCTTCTACCAGGGTCTTGCAGGGGCCGCCGCGGTGCGGCGATGGGACGAGTGCGCGCCGCTGCCCGTTCAATCGCCCGCGCAGCTGCGCCAGCCGAGAGGAGTCGCAGCGATTCGTCACGGCTGCGATCCTTCTAACCCCGAAGCCGAGATCAGGCAGCCGATTGCGGTTCTTCGTCGCGCAAATGGCGCCCCGTGAGCGTCACAAATACATCTTCCAAACTGGCGTGCCGGGTGGTGAGCCGAGCCAGGTCGAGGCGTTGGCTCTCCAAGCGTTGCAGCAGCGCAGGGATCGCGATATGCGGAGCCGTGACGGCCAGGGCATAGGCGTCGTCTTCATGCCGCACCGACGTGACCGCGGGCAACGCTTGCAGGTCGGCGTCGGGGACGCGGACGCCATGGTTGAGCGCAAACTCGATCAGGTGCTCACCGCCCAAGCGGGCGATCAGCTCCGTCGGTGTACCCACGGCGATCACCTTGCCGCGGTCCACAATGGCAACCCGATCGCACAGGCGTTCGGCCTCATCCATGTAATGCGTCGTCAAGAGGATGGTCCGACCTTGGCCACGGAAGGCACGCAGGATATCCCAGAGTTGGCGGCGTGACTGCGGATCGAGGCCGGTCGTCGGCTCATCCAGAAAAAGCAGCTCCGGGTCGCCGACCAAGGCACAAGCAACCGCCAGCCGCTGACGCTGACCACCTGAAAGCTTACCAACAAAAGCACGCGCTTTCTCGGTGATCCCGACCATCTCCATCACTGCCGCGGGTGCCAGTCCCCGTCGGTAAAAGCTACGAAAAAGAGTGAGCGTTTCTTCCACGGTAAGCTTCTCGGCCAGGCGGGTTTCCTGTAACGAGATGCCCAGCCGCTGCCGCAATGCATCATCGTCTTCGCCCCAGCGCCGGCCGAGGATTTCGACTTGACCGGCCGTGGCCGGCAGAAGTCCTTCAAGGATCTCGATCGTGGTCGTCTTGCCGGCTCCATTCGGGCCAAGCAGGCCAAAGCATTCGCCGCAATGGACTTCGAGATCCAGGCCATTGACGGCGTCGACCGGTGCCGTACGGCTAGGGTAACGCTTCCGCAGATCGCGGCATAAAATGGCGGATTCCATGCACAGATTATATTCCGTCGGCGGTGAATCGAGCGCAGCCTTGTAGGTTGGTCCAACCAGGCCTGGATGCTTCGGTGGGGATGCCTACCGCAATAATTCCCGCTCGACCAGTTCCACAATCTCCCGGACGCGCAACTGCCGCTCACCCAGTGTCAGTTCGGCATCCTCCTGTAGCCATTGGCGGATCTTCTTCTCGGCCGCGACGACGGTGCTGTGGTTGCGGCTGCCAAAGTAGCGGCCGATTTCACTGTACGCTGCGGCGGTATGCTTGCGCGCCAAGTACATGGCCAGCATCCGCGGATGGCTAACAAACCACGCCCGCTGCTTCGATTGCAGGACCCCCGCATCCAGGCGGAGGACCTGGCAAACGGCTCGGTCGATCTCGGAGACTTGAACGATCCGGACCACATGGCGGAGGAGGTCTCCCAGGGCTTCGCGGGCCAGCGCCAGATCCACGGGCCGGCCGGTTACGCGGCTAAAATGCTGCACGCTATGCAAGGCACCTTCCAGCTCGCGGACATTCCCGCGCAGCTGGCCGGCCAGGTAGCGCAACACTTCCTCCGACAAGGGCGGCTGGGACCGCGCACTCTTGGTCCGCAGGATGTCCAGGCGTGTTTCGGAATCGGGTGGCGCCAATCCCCAGACCGCTCCGCCAAGCAATCGATCCGTTAACTCTGGCGAGAATTCGTCCGCCAAGCGTGGATGACAATCACAGGTAACGATCACCGGTTTTCCGTTCGCCAGCAATTCGTCGAATGTGTGCAAGAATTCCTCCTGCGTAGCTCGCTTGCTGACCAAGAAATCCAAATCATCGATCAGCAGGCCGTCGCACTCTCGGAAGTGTTTGCGAAAAGCTCCGAGCTTCCCGAAGCGCATCGCCTGCACGAACCGGTTGGTAAAATCCTCGGCCGTTACATAACAAATGCGCCGGTCCGGCTGCCGTTTCCGCAAACCGGCATATATGCCTTCCAAGAGATGCGTCTTGCCAGTACCAACGGGGCCATGCACGACCAGCGGGTTGGGACTTTGCTCCGGAGCCTCGACGACGCTCAACGCCGACGCATGGGCCACCCGGTTACACGGGCCGACGATAAAATCCGACAGCCGTAGCCAGCGGCGTGTGCTCTTGCCGTTCCGAGGGGAGAGTTTTTCGGACACGACT
>DATGIQ010000332.1:0-15200 GCA_035295665.1 Gemmataceae bacterium
ATGTCTCCCTTGCTCGATCGGGGCCGGGCATTTGCGCAAACCACGGAGGGGACGATTCCGGGCTGGGCGGCGTGGCGCTTCCAGCGCATGGACGAGATCCGCTTCATCGCCGAGGCCCTGTCCTGGGAAGTCGTCGGCCGCTTTGAGCACCCGCAAACCACTTCTGTGCGCATGGAATCGGCGATCGCCAAGATGCTGGTGAGCGAGCTCCTGCATCAGCTGATCGAGTGGACCGAGGACATCTATGGGCTGGCCGGCCAAACTCAGCTCCACCTGATTGAGAAGCGGAAACGCGACGCGCGCATCCTCACCATCTACGAAGGCACTAACGAGATCCAGCGCTTCTTCATCCTCAAAGACCTTGCGACCGAGATGGTCCTGACCGAAGGATCCGCCGAAAACATGGCCCTGGGAGCTTCCGGTTCCGGGCCGGCGCCGCCGGCTTCCCTGGGAATGATGGGCCGGGAAGCCCTGGAGCTAGAGGCGCTCCGGCGCGAAGTGCGGCAGCGCGTTGGTGCTGCGTCGCAGTTCTTTGGCCAGGAGCTTTGGCAGAACCCAAACTTGCAAGCGAACTGCTTCCTCCTGGCCGAAGCGGCGGCTTGGTTCAAAGCCGCCGACAGTACGCTCGGCCGGCTGGCCTGGCTCGAACGGCAAATTCAGGCGGACGAGACCGCAGAACCGACCCCCAAGCTCGACCTCGCTCGGTGGGCCGTCCTGCGTTGTGTCACCGAAGTGCGCCATCGGTTGAACCGGTTCGACGAAGAACTGGCCCACCTACGACGGGGATATTATGCGCCCGATGTCCGGGCGGCCACGCTCCTCTTTGACCGCGTGGTCCAGGCTGTCCCGGTGCGAGCGATTGCCAGCCGGATCGCCATACCATTATCGATTCTGGTTGTGGTCGAACCTTCGGCGGCCGCCGTCCCTCATCCGCGCGTTACGGAGGGACGCCTGCTGGAACCGCACCTTTCCTGGAACGATGCCGATCGATCCGCTTTGGAGGTAGCCCTGCGACTGCGGGACCAAGCAGAAGCGGCCGTGACGATCACGGTTGCGGCAGTTGGGCCCGAGCGCTGGGCTCCGGTGCTTCGCGAAGCGCTCAGCCTCGGCGTGGACCGTGTTCGGCTCATTAGCAGTGCGGATCCGGTGGCGCCGGATAGTGCGGCGGATGCCTTGGCGACGGCGTTCCGAGAGAAAGTCGACTTCGATCTGATCCTGGGTGGAAATGGCGATGCGAGCAACCAGGAAGGCCTCGTTGCCCGGCTGACGGCGGAGGCTCTCGGAATTCCTTACGCCGGCCATGCGTCCCGGCTGGTTGTCCACAAGACCGAAACGGAAGCGGAACTTCTCTTGTTCGAGGCCGACGCTCAGCAACAACGGGTACGGAGTCTGCCGGCTGCCTTGAGCCTGGAGCCTGGCCTTCCCTTGAGGCCCTTCACGGTCGCGGGCTATCTGGCCGGGCTCGAAAAACCAGTCGAGGTCGAGCGCTGGAACAAGCGTGTGCCCGTTCATCCCCTCCTCTTGCAGGAAAGATCGTCGGAGAATGCTTCGGCAGAACCGGATGAGCTGCCGCATCTCCTCACGCCCGTTGATGCGGCCCGACTGACTCAGGCTCGGATCGGCCTGGGGGACGGTTCGGCCAATGCGGCCGAGAGTTTCGAGGGTGCCATCGAAGATGTATCGGTTCCCACGTTCGCAGCCGGAGGGGTGGTGGCGGTTTTATTGGCCGATGGCGACGGTCGGCTGCTACCGACGGCGCAAAACACGGTACGCGCGGCCCACGTCATTGCAGCCTGCGATAACGCCCCATTGACCGTCCTGTTGCTGGTACCTCGATCGGAACCGAGTCAGCGCCGCGCCCTGGCTCACATTTTGAAAGGGTTCCACGGTCCGGTCATCCTCTTGGCCGCCGGCAGCGAAAACGACGTCCCCGAAATCAAGAGCCGGCTATTGGAAGAATCCTGGTCCGGCGTGGCGACGAAGCTGCGGGCCGTCGTGGGCGAACCCTGGGCGGAAGGCGCATTCGCGGCGCTGAGCCGGCACGGACAGCCCCACGGTGTGGCTGCGCTCCGTATCCGCCGGGTAGCCCTCGAAGAGCAGACGGTCGTCCTGGAGGCATTCCAGGCTGGCGGTAAACTGGTCACGCAGCAAACGATCACGGACGAACCTGATCTCACGTACTGGATAACCATCACGGCCGACGGAGACGTGAAGGGAGGGCTCGCTGCCGACACGGAGGCGGTTTCCCAGATCCAACGTTGGTCGCCCGGTATGAATCGTTTGTATGGCCAACGCGATATCCAACGCCTGCTCGACGAGGTCAAACAGGAGATCGGGATCGCGCGTCTGGCCGATGCGGAGTTTATCGTCGATGTTGGCTATGGCGTAGGCAATCGGGATGGTTACGAAGCGGTAATCGAGCCGCTGGAACGGACGTTGCGGGAGCTTGGAGTTCGTGGCCTGATGATCGGTGGGTCGCGCAAAGTGACGGAAGAGCTGCGGCTTCTACCGGCGGATCGACAGATCGGCCAATCGGGGGTCAGCGTCAACCCCCAGGTGTTGTTGGCCATCGGCATCAGCGGCGCTCCCCAGCACGTGAGCTACATCGGAAGACGGGCGACGATCCTGGCCTTTAACCGTGATCCGGAGGCCCCGATCATGACGCTGAATGAGCGCCAGCCGGGGCCGCGCGTTTTTTCGATCCTCGGTGACCTGTTTGATACGGTGCCTGCCTTCACGGCGGCGCTCCGGCAGGCGGTTGCCGCATCCCCTCTGGAGGAACAAGTGGCAGGGTCCCCGCGCCACGGTGTTGAATCGAGATAGAGAATCGGAACAGAGGCAACCCATGGCCATCGGATTGATCAAACAAGGCACCACATCATCGGAACCGCCGGTCGCGGCGATTCCGGAGCTGCAGCTGCGCGTCGATGAAGTTCTCGCCTCCGCCCGTCGGCTCTGGGTGCGCGGCCGACTGCAGGGTGGGCCATTCCCAGTTCAACGCGGCCAGGCCCGGCGCTGGTGGCCTCCGTGGCGGCGAAATCGGACCGTCTCCGTGCCGCTTGCTCCGATTCATCTCGAAACCCGGATCAGCGGACACGTCTTTGAGACCGAAGTTCCGCTCGATTCCGAAGGACGCTTCGAGGCCGGGTTCTTCGCGGAGCTCCCGATGGCCCGACGCGGCTGGCGTATCGCTCGCAACCGGGTAACCTGGGGCGGCCGGTCGGTGGAACAGTGCAGCGTTGTGCTCCAGCCTGCGGAAGAAGCCCACGGCCTCGTGGTCGTGATCTTGCCCTGGGAGTACACGGCGGCGCCCCATGGGGCACAGCTTCTGGCGGGTTCCCAATCGGCGGCACGTTGGGCGCCCGTGCTGCGCCGGCTCCACCGCGAGCCGGGTGCGGGGCATGCCATTCTCTACGTAGCCGGTGTGCCAGGGCCGGCGGCGGGCGAAGCTGCTGAGCTGGCGCTGGCCACCACAACGCTCGGCTGGCCGGCCGGCATTTTCTTGCTTCTGCCGACGATCCCGGATGCGCGCGAAGCAATCCTTCACGGGCTCGATCGCCTCCGCTGGCTCTTTGCAGAGGAACTCGAGCTGAGCGTGCTTAACCTCGAACCGGAACTGTCAGCCGGACTGTCGACGTTGTTACCGCCCAAGCCCGAACGCGCTACCGTGCGCCGACTTTACGGACCTGGGGAAGATCCCAGCACGGTGTTTGCCGAGACCGCGTCGCAACCGGTTCAGGGCCGCATCGTGCCGCTGCGGTCCGCGCGGGCTTCCTTGGTGCCGCGCTACCCGGTCGTATTCTGCCACGGCATGCTGGCGATGACGACGTTGCGGATGCGGCTGCCGGAGGACTTGAATTGTTTCTCGCCGCTGCGGCAGTTCCTCCGCGAGCGTGGTTATCGGGCCCTGTTTCCGCAAGTGGCGCCCACCAGCGGCGTGGAGGCTCGTGCCCGGCAACTGCGCGAACAGATTCAGAAGTGGACCGACGAACCGATCAATATCATTGCCCACAGCATGGGCGGACTCGACGCCCGCTACTTGATCACCCACCTCGGGATGGCGGAGCGGGTGCGCAGCCTCACGACCATCGCGACGCCACATAGGGGCACCTATCTGGTGGACTGGTTCATTGCCAATTTCCGCAATCGCGTACCGCTCCTATTGGCGATGGAGGCGATGGGGATGAATGTGGACGGTTTTCGCGATTGCCGGCCGAGCGCTTGCCGTGCGTTCAATGCCGCCACACCGGATATGCCCGGGGTGCGCTATTTTTCCTATGCCGCTTCGGTGCCATCGAATCGGGTGAGTCCTTTCCTGCGGCGGGCGTGGAACCTGCTCAGCTCCGTGGAAGGCCCCAACGATGGCATGGTCTCGCTGGAGTCCGCACGCTGGGGGGAGTGTTTAGGAATCCTGCAAGCCGATCATTTTGCGCAAACACCCGACCGGGTCTTTATCCGCCCCACGGAGGACTTCGATGCGCTGGGCTTTTACTTCCGGTTGCTCGAAGACCTGGCTCGGCGTGGATTTTGAGGGACCGTTTCGCGGCGGTTGGCCCAACCGCGCGGTCTCCGCGCAGTCGGGCCAGCCGCTGCGAACTGAAAACTGAGACGCGTAAGCCATGCGTGTATCGGAGCGCACCACTGCCCCTTCCCACGATGCGGGAAACGAGTTACTCTGCAATTGGTATTTCGCCTTCATCCTGAGGTTCGATGGCCCCAACCATGCGCTGGCTGCATACGGAATACATCCTGAAAGGTATTTTTCTTGGCCTACTTTTGTTCGTCGCGTTGCGTGCCCCGGACTGGCCGGCGCTGGGAATGGTGGCTCTGCTGACCTTCAGCGGCCTGGCCCTGTTTTTGTGTCTGGCCGGCTATGGGAAGCTGCGTGAAGGCTATCGAGTCAAGGGACGGTTTTTCGCGTTCTTGCTGTTCTTGATCCTGGAAAGTCCGCAGTTGGTGTATGCGGGAATCCTCGCCGGCATGCTGGCCGGGGCCCTGTACCTGCGAGTGGACCAGACAGACACGCGCCTGTTGATCGGCACCGTGGGCGGCGGTGTGTTTCTGGGTATCTTCTTTTCGTTGCTGCGGCACGTCCGGCAGCGCTGGACCAGGCTCCTACTCAGCATGCTACTGGCTAGTGTGCTGGTTGCCGGTGCATTGTTCTGGTTCGGGCAGTTTGGGGCTCTGGGCGACCGGTTTGCATTGGTCAATCCCATCCATAACTCGACTATCTTCGGCTGTCAGCTTCTGCTCGGAATTCCCCTCTTTTATTTGCTGACCCTGGCGGGCAAAGAGGAGGAGTCGGAAGTCGAGTTTGGGGCTATGTGTGCGGCTCTCGGCCTCGGAGCGGCCATGCTTAGCCCAAACCGACCCGGCACGCAATCGCTGGCCTTCATTATCCCGCTTATGCTCTACATCTGGTACACGACTCTGGTATTGCCGCGGCTGCGTGTGTTCAAACATACCCTGCGGGGCTTCAGCTACGCCCAGATCGGTCGATACCGTCAGGCAATCCTTTCCTTCCGGCGGGCTCTGGAATTCGATCCGACGAATAAGCTGGCCGGCGAAGGATTGTGGAGCGTTCACCGAGCGCTAGATTTCGGCCAGCTCGCCCAGGATCCGGAAACCTTGGCGGTCGTCAACCTGGATATGTGCCTGGAACGGGCCGCGTCGCTCTTGCTCCAGGCTGGGCCGAGCCCGGAGAACTTGCAGGAAGCGCATCGTCTGCTCGATCTCGTGATGAATCAGCGTCCGCAGGCACGCGCGGCGGTGCATTACTGGCGTGGGGTGGCCCTGACACACGCCCGTCAGTTTGATGAGGCGGCCGCGGAATTGGGCAAAGTCTTGGACCCCAGCGATTATTCGCCAGATGATCTGCCGCGGCAAACGGTGCTGCTGTCCGCCTGGCAATTAGCAGTCCGCCTCCATCCCGAGCTCTCCCGCCGTGTGGGGACGTCGCAATTGGCCATTCCCGGCCGTCGTCTTGATGCCATCGCCGCCGTCGAACGCCAATTGGCCGCCAGCCCCGAGGATACCGAGGTCTGGGCGCTGAAGCGGTTGCTGTACCAGGATCTGACCGAGGCGGAGTACGAGGCGGCGGTTGGTCCGACTGGGCGAGCCGCGAATTTTGATCACGAATATGTGCTGCAGCTCGGCTTGGCTTTGATCAGCGATTCCGCTAACTGGAAGCGGGCATGCGCGTACCTGCGGATGGCTGCCCGCGGCTTGCCCGGCCGCGGACCGTCTATCTTCACGCAGATCGCTCAGGCCCATCAGCGGGAAGGACAGCCCCTGGGCGTCTGGAAGAATTACGAACTGGCCAAACGCGCCGGCCGAGAAGTGGGGGTGAAGGAGCTCAGTCCGGACGAGCGGCAGGCATATTTCGCGGCGATCAAACTGATGGCGGACGGGGCGCTGACTCATAATGCCATCGATCTGGCGATCGAGAATTATCAGCTGTACGCGGAATCGGAGCGCAGTGGTCTGGAAACGCTCCGAATCCTTGCTGATCTCTACGAACGCAAGGGGGATGCCCTGGCTGCCTTGCGCGTTACAGAACAAGCGTTGATCTATGACCCGAAAGACAAGGACCTCTTGCAACGCAAAGATCGTTACTACTATTCCGTCATGCCCGACGATCTGCGGGCCTGCCCCGAGACGGTGCGCGGGGGAATCGATGTTGCCTACTGCTTGCGAAAGTCGCGGCTGCTGCTGGATGCCAAGAATTGGGACTTGGACACGCTGGATTGGGCACAACACCTGGCTGAGGTGGCACGGGTTTGTCAGCCGGAGAGCCGCAGTGCCAAAGTACTCGTTGCCCGCGCCCGCTTGCGGCGGGGAGAGAAAGCGGAAGCGGTGGCGCTCCTGGAGGAAGTCCGTTCTCCTAAGCCAGAGCAGTTTGCCAGCGGCGAAGAGGAAGATGCCTGGTACTTGGCAAACAAGTTGTTGGGGGAAGCTTACCTGTACGAATTAAACAAGCCCGACCTGGCGGTGGAGTGTCTCAAGGAATTCCGCCACAGCTCCAAGAGCGGGGCTGACACGCTGTATAAACTGGGCCAGGCCTATGAGCAGCTCGGCGATCGCACCCGGGCGGTGAAATTCTACAAGCACGTGGTTTCCTACGATAACCACCCGCTGGCCCCGGACGCTTACGACGCCTTGCACCGTTTGCAGTCCAGTTGATGGAACGTTCGGGGGTCTGAATGAGCGAGAATGGAGAGCGGCCTGGCGCTGGCGGCTTAGCGACCCTGCTATGCCGCCAGCGGGCCGATATACGCGCATAACAGCGAGGGTATCAAGGAAAAATTTGGTGCGGCGCCAACTCACAGCGGTGCCCAAGGCCATGGCTGGTCGCCGCACCTGTCGCTCCGGATTCCCTATTCCGGATGTGCTGCACCAGGTGATCGCAAAAGCCGGGCCAGTGTGCGGCTTTCGGTCGGGCGCGGCTCAGGAATTGGTGCAAGGCATTGGCTGCCAAAGGCTTGCAATCGTATTGGCAAATCCAAAGGCCTGGCTCGAAAGAGACGATGTCGTTTTTTTCTGTAAATGAACTGCAACAAGATTAACATGGTCGTAAACCCTGGTTAGCGCAGCCGTCACTTCTGTGGGCGCTGCCAGGGAAGATGAGAGGAAGGCGTGGAGCCGCTGCAAGGAATCCGACTGGTGAGCCTGGCCGTCAATCTACCGGGGCCGCTGGCCGTGGCCCACCTGCACGAGTTGGGCGCGGCCGTGGTGAAGATCGAGCCACCCGAAGGCGACCCGCTTTTTCAGGTTCAACCGAACTGGTATCGCACCCTCCACGATGGCCTGGAGATCTTTCGCCTGGACCTCAAAACGGCCGCGGACCGCGCGCGGCTGGATGAAAAGCTCATGGCCACGGATCTCCTCGTCACCGCAAGCCGTCCGGGGGCGCTGCGCCGCTTGGGGCTGGCGTGGGCTGAACTGCATGCGTGCTTTCCACACCTCTGCCAGGTGGCTATCATCGGTTACGCGCCTCCCGAGGAGGAGCTTTCCGGTCATGATCTCACGTATCAAGCCCGCCTGGGTTTGCTGGAGCCACCCCGCTTGCCCCGCACCATGATTGCGGATCTGGCGGGTGCCGACTTGGCGGTGCGCGCGGCGCTCGCTCTGCTGCTGGCACGAGAACGGGGCCAGGGAGCGCAGTATGCCTCGGTCAGCCTAGCCAAGGCAGCGGAAGGCTTCGCGGAGCCGTTGCGGCGGGGGTTGACGGCTTCGAGTGGTATCTTGGGAGGCGCTCTGCCCAGCTATAATCTGTACCGGGCACGAGAGGGGTGGATCGCTCTGGCTGCGCTGGAGCCACATTTTTGGCGCCGCTTGACCGCGGAGCTGAGGCTTTCGAGTCCCGATCAGCACCAGCTCCAAGAAGTTTTTCTGAGCCGCACGGCCCTGGAATGGGAGGCGTGGGGAGTCGAGCGGGACCTGCCGCTTGCGGCGGTACGCACCCTCCCGAGGATCGAGGAGACGCAATGATGCATGGCCTGATGATGAATTATCCCCTGACGGTGCCGGCAATTCTCAAACGCGCGGAAACGCTCTATGGATCCAAGGAAATCGTTACCGAGCAGCCCGACAAGAGCTGGCACCGGTACACCTATGGCGATCTGGCCCAGCGGGCCAAGAAATTGGCAATCGCGCTCCTCGGCCTGGGTGTTCAATCCGGCGATCGGGTCGCCACCTTGTGCTGGAATCGCCATCCGCACCTGGAAGCGTATTTTGGTGTCACGGCTGCCGGCGCAGTCGTGCATACGCTCAACCCACGCTTGCACCCCGATGACCTGACCTACATCGTCAACGATGCCGAGGACAAGGTGTTGTTGGTGGATGACTGTTTGCTGCCGTTGCTGGAGCAGTTTCACCGCCGGGTTTCCTGTGCTCACGTCGTCGTCATTTCGTCTGCGGCACAAAAGCCGGCGGGCATGCTGGATTATGAGCAGCTTCTGGCGGAGGCGAAGGCAGAGGAGTTCCGCTATCCCGACCTCGACGAACAGCAGGCTGTGGCGATGTGCTACACGTCGGGGACCACCGGCAAGCCCAAGGGAGTCCTCTATTCGCATCGAGCCCTTGCCTTGCAAGCGATGGCATTGGGCATGGTTGATGCTTTGGGGATTTGCGAGGCCGACGTGGTCATTCCGGTCGTGCCGCTGTTTCATGCCAATGGCTGGAACTTGCCATTTGCCTGTGCCCTGGCCGGTTCCAAGCAAGTGTATTTGGGCCCGCATCTGGATCCGCCGGCTTTGCTCCGAACGCTGGAGCGCGAACGCGCCACCTTGGCCGCCGGGGTACCGACCATCTGGCTGGCAGTCCTGCAAGAGCTGGATAAGAATCCGCGGGCGTATGATCTCTCCCGTTTGCGGACGATCATGACCGGCGGCGCGGCCGCACCGCGGGGGATGATCGAAGGCTATCAAGAACGGCACGGGCTCAAAGTGCTGCACATCTGGGGCATGACCGAGATGTCCCCGCTGGGCAGCACGGGTTATTTGCCGTGTGCTCTGCGGGAGTCGCCGAGTTCCGACCAGTACGCTTGCCGGGCCAAGCAGGGCGTTCCCGCAGCGTTTATCGAGTTTCGGGCGCGGGGACCGGCAGGGCTGGTTCCTTGGGATGGTAAATCGGTGGGCGAGTTAGAGGTTCGTGGCCCGTGGGTGGCCCGGGCCTATTACAACTGCCCGGAAGGGGCGGCTGCGTTTACAGACGACGGCTGGTTCCGTACCGGCGACATCGTCACCATTGATGCACGGGGATGTATCGAGATCCAGGACCGGGCCAAGGACGTGATCAAGTCCGGCGGCGAGTGGATCAGCTCCGTGGCCCTGGAAGGCGCACTCATGGGACATCCGGCTGTGGCCGAGGCCGCGGTTGTCGCGGTTGAACATGTCAAGTGGCAAGAGCGGCCCTTGGCGGTGGTTGTGCTCAAAGAGGGGAAAACGGCCAGCGCGGAGGAGTTGCTCGCGTTTCTGGCACCGCATTTTGCCCGATGGTGGCTGCCGGAAGCGATTGTGTTTGTGGACGAGATTCCGCGGACCTCGGCGGGCAAATTCCTCAAGCGGGCTCTGCGCGAACGATTCCGCAATTACCTCAATCAAGAACTGCTTCAAAAACCCATCTGATGCTTGGTTTACTTGGACGCCATACGCATCGCCCCGTCGAGGCGAATTACCGCTCCATTGAGCATCTCGTTTTCGATAATGTGGCGGACGAGGGCAGCAAATTCCGCAGGCCGTCCCAGCCGGGGCGGAAAGGGCACTTGTTGGCCGAGCGACTGCCGGGCCGATTCGGGGAGCCCGGCCAGGAGCGGCGTATCGAAGATTCCCGGTGCGATCGTCATCACGCGGATGCCGAATCGGGCCAGCTCGCGGGCGACCGGCAACGTCATCGCGACAACGCCCCCCTTGGACGCCGAGTAAGCAGCCTGGCCAATCTGGCCTTCGAAGGCAGCTACCGATGCCGTGGTCACGATCACGCCACGCTCACCGCTGGCGGTTGACTCACCCCGAGCCAAGGCAGCGGCCACCAGGCGAATCACGTTGAATGTGCCAATCAGGTTAACCTGGATCACCCGCGTGAAGGCCGCCAGATTGTGCGTCCCGGATTTGCCGAGCACCTTTTCCGCGAGCCCTATTCCCGCACAGAGCACGGCACCGTGGAGGCCGCCAAAGGCAGCGAGCGTCGCCTGGATGGCGTTCTGCACGCTGGTTTCATCAGTGACGTCCGTTTGCAGAAAGCGGACACGCGCGCCCAATTCATCGGCCAGGCTTTCACCGGCCGAGCGGTTGAGGTCGGCGATCGCGACATGGGCACCGGCATGGGCCAGCATGCGCACACAAGCAGCGCCCAATCCCGAGCTGCCGCCGCTCACCAGGAAGGTATGATCTTGAGGCTGCATAATGAATCCTTGGAAGGCGTTTCCTGATTCTCGCCATCGCCCTGCTCTCCCTCCGACGGGCTTGCTTTTGCCGCTGCTATCCTATAGTTCAAGACTGATCCGATCCACATCTTTAGCAGTTGGCCGCTTGACGCCGAGCGGGGCTGCCGGGCAACGACGAGGGAGATCCATCATGAGGCGAATGCGGTTGGCCATCGTGGTCGTGGTCCTTTTGGGAACCGTAATTCCTCTCCGCGCGGATTGGCAACCGGCGAAGGGGCCCTTGATGACCCGCTGGGCGAAGGAGGTTTCTCCAGCCCGGGTCCATCCCGAATACCCGCGGCCACAGATGGTGCGAAGCGATTGGCTCAATTTGAACGGATTGTGGCAACTGGCGTTCGCCAAGGAAGCAGATAGTGTTCCCGCCGGTAAGGAGCTGACGGAACGGATCCTGGTGCCGTTTCCCGTGGAATCGGCGCTGTCGGGGGTGATGAAGCGTGCGGACCGGCTCTGGTACCGCCGCACGTTTTCCGTGCCGAAAGCGTGGGCCGGTCGGCGCACATTGCTGCACTTTGGCGCCATTGATTGGGCAGCAACCGTCTGGGTCAACGGCAAGGAGCTTGGCAGCCATCGCGGCGGCTATGACCCCTTCAGCTTCGACATCAGTGAAGCTCTGAAACCCGAGGGGGAGCAGGAGCTTGTCGTCGGCGTTTGGGACCCGACCGACGCCGGCACTCAGCCCCGCGGCAAGCAAGTCAACCGGCCGCAAGGCATCTATTACACGCCGACGACCGGCATCTGGCAGACGGTATGGCTCGAGCCGGTTGCCAAGGCGAGCATTGCTTCGCTCAAGATTGTGCCGGATGTGGATGCCGGGAAGGTGCACGTCGCCGTGCAGGGCCGCGGGACCGCGGCGGAGCACTCGATCCGAGTGGTGGCGCTCGATGGGGAACGGGCCGTCGGCACAATCGAAGGTCCCCTGGACCGCACCCTGGATCTTTCCATCGCCACGCCCAAGCTCTGGTCTCCCGATGCGCCGTTCCTCTACGATTTGCGTATCGAATTACGGCAGGGAGGTCAAAGCGTAGACACGGTGCAAAGCTACTTCGGCATGCGCAAGATTGCCATCGGGAAAGACGACCAGGGAGTCACCCGGATGCTTCTCAACGGCAAGTTCATTTTCCAGCTCGGCCCACTCGACCAAGGGTTTTGGCCCGACGGCCTCTACACCGCTCCGACGGATGAAGCACTCAAATACGACATCGAGATCACCAAGAAGTTGGGTTTCAACCTGGCGCGGAAGCACGTCAAGGTCGAGCCGGATCGATGGTATTACTGGTGTGACAAGTTGGGCCTGTTGGTCTGGCAGGATATGCCCAGCGGTGACAAGGGGGTGGCTCCCGGCAAGGGCGAGATCACGCGGACGCCGGAGTCGGCCAAGGAGTTCGAGATCGAGCTGGCGCGGATGCTCGATGGATTGCACAACCATCCGTGCATCATCATGTGGGTGGTTTTCAACGAGGGTTGGGGCCAGTTCGATACGGCCCGCCTGACGCGCTGGACGAAGGAGCATGATCCGAGCCGGCTGGTCGATTGTGCGAGCGGCTGGAACGATCGGGGCGTCGGCGATGTGCATGATATTCACGTTTATCCTGGTCCCGGCGGGCCCGATCCCGAGCCGAACCGGGCGGCCGTGCTTGGTGAGTTTGGCGGGCTCGGCCTGGGTGTCGATGGCCATACCTGGACGAATAAAACCTGGGGCTACCGCGGCACCCAGAGCAGTGAAGACTTGACCCGCAAGTACGAGCAATTGCTCCGCGGAGTGTGGAAGCTCAAGAACGAAAAGGGCCTGAGTGCGGCCATCTATACACAGACAACCGACGTCGAGACGGAAGCGAATGGTTTGATGACCTACGATCGAGCCGTCATCAAAATGGACCAGGAGCGCGTCGCAGCGGTGAACAAGGGGGATCTGTCGCGTGTTCCCGAAATCAAAGAGGTCGTTCCCACGTCGCAGCAGGCTGGACAGCTTTGGCGGTACACTTTCGAGAAGCCCGGCAGTGATTGGTTCAAGCCCGGCTTCGACGATGCGGCCTGGAAGGAAGGACGCGGCGGGTTCGGCACCAAGGGGACGCCGGGGGCGGTGGTCCGCACGGAATGGAAGACCGACGACATCTGGATCCGCCGACCGTTTACATTACCAGAGCCGTCGTTCAAGCACTTGAATCTTTTTGTGCATCACGATGAAGACGCCGAGATTTACATCAACGGTGTCCTGGCCGCCAGGGTCTCGGGTTACATTACGGACTATGAGGGGATTCCAATGAATGCCGAGGCGCGGGCGGCATTGCACCCCGGCCAGAATCTCTTCGCGGTCCATTGCAAGCAAACCAAAGGCGGGCAGTACATTGATGTTGGGATCGTGGACGTCGGGAAATGAGCTGGCACCATTGTGTTGGCGATTCGCTCGGACAGAACAGGCCAGGGGACGCGACCTTCCATGTTCCGCGCCCCCCCGGCCATCGCCTCTCGAGCGAATGCGTTGGCCATCCTAATCAGCGTACTTGCGGGCCTTTTCCAGATTGGCGATGGCGTCTTCGGTGTTCCGGATCGCCTTCGATCGGTAGCCGCCAAAGATGTGGTCGGCCTGTTCTAACTCACGCTTGGCGTCCCGGAGAAGGTTCAAAGCTTTATGGATGTGCGGGTGATGCGGGGCCGCGGCTTGTACGGGGGGGAGCCCAATCCCGGTTCCGCCCAACGTGAACATCGTCAAGCCGGCCAAGACGACACCACTCCCCAGAAGCACAGAGCGAGCAGACCACTTTGGAACAATCATGACGCATCCCATGAGAAAGGGGGAAATTCCGCTCGGCTGCCGCGGTCGTTGGAAAACCGCGAAGCCTGCCCAATTGGGGGAGACAGCAGTTCCGTCGTTTGATCGATTCGCTGTGAGGATACCTTGAATATGGAACACAATGCGGAGAAAGGCAAGCGACCGAGACGTGCCAGGAACGGGGCGATTTCACGAAATTGAAAGAGCAAGACTCGATCTTACAATATCACCATGAATGCCTTTCTCCTGACGCCATTCGCAGCCGTCCTGGCCAGTCTGATGACCGATCCTGGCGGAGGGGATCGGGTGAAGGCCGAGGATCGGGCCTTGGCCTACCTGGCTCGAGAGGTGCCACACTGGAAACGGGAAAACAAGTGCTATTCGTGCCATAACAATGGCGATGCCGCCCGTGCACTGTATGCCGGAGTCCGTTTCTCCTATCCCGTGCCCCCCCAGTCGCTGGAAGACACCTCGCGCTGGCTAGAGCAGCCCGAGCAATGGGACCACAACGGCGGCGCGGGGCCGTTCAGTGACAAAAAGCTTGCCACCATTCAGTTTGCTGCGGCGCTGGTAGATGCCCTGGACACTGACCTCGTCAAGGACCGGCTGTCGCTCCGCCGGGCGGCCGACCGGATTGTCGAGCATCAGGAAAAGGATGGTTCCTGGCAAGTCGGGCTGCCGGGTACCCTCGGTTCGCCCGCAACCTACGGGGCGTGTCTGGCCACGTTTCAAGCCCGCCGTGTGCTTCAGGCGGCCGGCGGCGCGAAGCATTTCCGGACAGCGATCGCCCAGGCCGATCAGTGGCTGCGCAAAGTTGCCGTCAACAATGTCCTCGACGCCGCCGCAGTCCTGCTCGCCCTGGAAGGCTCCCCGGATTCGGCGGCGCACGCCCAACGGCAACACTGTTTGCGGCTGATCCGCAAAGGGGAATCAGAAAAAGGCGGCTGGGGGCCGTACGTGAATTCTGCTCCGGAGCCGTTTGACACGGCCATTGTCTTGCTGGCGCTCGGCCGGCTGCACAGGGAAGAGGCGATCGAAGCGTTGATCCAGCGTGGGCGGGCTTATCTGGTGTCGGTGCAGCAACGCGACGGCAGCTGGCAGGAGACAACCCGGCCACCCGGTGCGGAAAGCTATGCTCAACGATTATCAACGACCGGCTGGGCAACATTGGCCTTGCTCCAAACGCGCTGATGGCGCCGCACTGCTCATTCACGGTCTGGTTGAAGATGTCCGTATTTGTTGAGCGGCGGTTCACAGAACCGCGCGGGGCGGGCACCCCGCCGTTCTGCGAACCGCCGCCAAACAGACAGCACGAACCGGATTGTGTGTCAAAGCACCCGCTGGCTGCTCCGCTCGCCGATGGGCAGCCAGTAAACCGCTGCCAGGGCCGTGCCATCCGGGATCTCCTCCGATTCGACTCCGAAGACCTTTGCCTTGTGGGCTAGGGAGTGCATGGCGGCCAGGTTAAGAAGATCCTCGTCGCCC
>DATGIQ010000333.1:0-6967 GCA_035295665.1 Gemmataceae bacterium
GCCGGCCAGATGCGTTTATCGACCAGGCGGCGGTCGAGGTGCAGTTCCATGTTGCCGGTGCCCTTGAACTCTTCGAAGATGACCTCATCCATGCGGCTGCCTGTATCGATGAGCGCCGTGGCGAGGATCGTCAGGCTGCCCCCTTCTTCGACGTTGCGGGCCGCCCCGAAGAAGCGCTTGGGCTTCTGCATGGCGTTCGAATCGAGACCGCCGCTGAGCAGCTTGCCGCCGGATGGAGCTTCGGTGTTGTGCGCCCGCGCCAGGCGGGTAATCGAATCGAGTAACAAAATTACATCCCGGCCGTCTTCCACGAGGCGTTTTGCCTTTTCCAGGGCGATATCGCTGACATGGACGTGCTCAGAGGATGGCTCATCGAAGGTGCTGGCAACGACTTCGGCTGTTGGTCCGGCAACCGTGCGAACCATGTCCGTCACTTCCTCCGGCCGCTCATCGATGAGCAAGACAATGAGGTAACACTCGGGATGGTTGTGGCGTACCGCCAGGGCGATTTTCTGAAGCAGAACCGTTTTCCCCGCCCGCGGCGGCGAAACGATCAGGCCACGCTGTCCCCGGCCGATCGGCGTCACCAGATCGACCACGCGCATGGGCAGCTCTTCGCCGCTGGTCTCCAAGACCAACCGGCGGTCCGGGTGCAACGGCGTCAGATCTTCAAAGACCGTGGCCGAGGTCTTCTCCTCCGGCGCCCGGCCGTTGATCGCTTCGACCTGCATCAGGGCGAAATTCTCCTGCCCTTCTACAGGCAGGCGGATCGGGCCCTCGACCACCAAGCCCGTGCGCAGGCCGAGCCGGCGAATCTGGCTCGGGGAAACATAAATGTCTTCGGGCGAGGCCAGGTAGTTGTGGGCGGCGCTGCGCAAGAATCCGTACCCGTCGGGCAGCACTTCCAGCGTGCCCGAACCACGGACCACTTCGCCACGCTCGATCTGGCGGCGAACGATGGCAACGATCAGATGGCCGCGGTTCATGCCGGTATGTTCGGCAATGCCCTCCCGTTCGGCCAAGGCAAATAGTTTTGGCATGGGCAAACGATATAGATCATCGAGACGCGCAAGGCTCCGGTTAGTGGTCGTGGTCGTCTGGGCCGACTGGGTCACCGGTTCCACGGCTTTCCGGGGCGCCCGCTTGCGGGTCACATTCCCGGTCCCATCGTCGCTGCGAGCGACGGACATGATGCGTTCCTCCTTACTCACAAAACGTTATCAGGGCATTTGTTGTGTTGCTTGCCGCTTCGTGCTCACCCGCATGCCCAACTAACAGATGTCCAGCGGCAGGGGTGCCCAAGGTGATGCACGGTTCGCTGACAGTAGACCTTCTCAATCCTGATGGATGGACTTCCTCAAGGAAGCAAGATGCCGAGCGACCATCGCAAAAAGGCTTACAAAGCGGGGCAGGAACCGTACACTCCGAGTTCCGGACACCGGTTTGAAACTTCCTCTTGGGAAAGCCACTCAATGCGAAAAAGTGCAGTCAACGAAGAGTCACCCGTCTGGGCGGGCAACTCTTTTCTTTATTCTATCATGGACAGCCGTTCTTTCCAGCGCGATTCTTGGTAATCTTTCCCTTTCGCTTGATGGGCACCGTTGAGCCCCGATCGGGAACTGAGGATTTCGGATGAGCCAGCACACATCAGGTCGCGCCGCATCGTCGCACGGCCTTCGAACTTCGCGGGGCCGGTCGCTCCCATTGGGGGCCACGGCCCTGGCCGACGGCGTTAACTTCGTCTTGCTCTGCCATCACGGCACGATGGTTCAGCTCCTCCTCTACGCACTGGAGGAAGAGCGGCTTCTCGCTGAAATTCCGCTCGATCCCTGGATAAACCGAACCGGGTATCACTGGCACATCCAGGTGGCGGGGTTGCCTGCGGCTTTCCGGTACGGTTGGCGCGTCGATGGACCGAAGGGGGGTGGACATCGCTTCGATCCGTCGATTGTCCTGCTCGATCCGGCGGCCACGGCCTTGTCCGGCGGCACCGTGTGGGGCCAGTGCCAGGAGTCCGACGCCTTGCTAGCGCGGTCCGCAATCGCCGACCATGCCCCAATGCGGCGACGCCGCGAAACCGTGCCGTTGCGCGCCAGCCTTTTTTTTCGCCGTTCCTTCGATTGGCGTGAGGATATTCCGCCGCTGATTCCTCTGAGCGATTCGATCATCTACGAGCTCCATGTGCGCGGGTTTACGTGCCATCCCTCTTCCGCTGTCTCCAAACCCGGGACATTTGCGGGGCTGATTGAAAAGATTCCCTACTTGCAAGCGTTGGGAATCACGGCCGTGGAGTTGCTGCCCATTCACGAATTTGATGAATGCGATTGTCCCTTCCAGAACCCGGTGACAGGCGAGCGGCTGCGGAATTATTGGGGCTACAACAGCATCGCCTTTGCCGCTCCCAAGGCAAGTTACGCCAGCGTGGCGCGGGAGCATAACCAGGTCACCGAATTCCGCGAGATGGTCCGGGCCTTCCACCAGGCCGGGATCGAGGTATTCCTCGACGTGGTCTTTAACCATACCGGCGAAGGCGACCACCGCGGCCGAACCTACTCCTTTCGCGGCCTGGATAATGAGCTGTACTACATGTTGGGGCCGGATGGCCATTACCTGAATTTTTCCGGCGTCGGCAACACGCTGAACTGCAACCACCCCGTCGTGCGCCAGCTGCTCATGAATTGCCTCCATTTCTGGGTGGCCGACATGCATGTGGATGGCTTGCGTTTCGATTTGGCGTCCGTTTTTGGCCGCGACTACGTCGGAAATGTGCTTGTCAATCCCCCAGTCGTGGAGATGATCGCCGAAGACGGCGTTTTGGCGGACACGAAACTGATTGCCGAGCCCTGGGATGCAGCCGGTCTTTACCAGGTCGGGCAATTTCCCTACGGTCGCCGTTGGTCCGAGTGGAACGGTCAGTATCGGGATGATGTCCGTCGGTTTTGGCGGGGCGAGCCGGGCCTGGCCCGGCTCCTGGCCACGCGCTTGTGTGGCAGCGCAGACCTGTACGAGTCCTCCGGCCGGCAGCCGTGGCATTCGGTGAACTTCGTTACGTGCCATGACGGCTTCACCCTCTGGGATTTGGTCTCCTACAACGAGAAGCACAACGAGGCTAATGGGGAAGAAAACCGCGATGGCGTAAACGAAAACTTCAGCTGGAACTGCGGCGCGGAAGGACCGACGGAGGATCCGAAGATCCTTCTGCTGCGGAAGCGGCAGGCCAAGAACCTGATCGCTACCCTGCTAATTTCTCAGGGCGTACCGATGCTCCTGGCCGGCGATGAATTCTTGCGGACACAGCGTGGGAACAACAACGCCTGGTGCCAGGACAACGAAGTCAGCTGGGTCGATTGGAGCCTGGCCACCAAGAACGCCGATTTTCTGCGTTTCGTCCGTGGCATGATTGCCCTGCGCAAGGCCCACCCTGCGTTAAGGCGACAGATCTTTTTCCGTGGCAGCGGACCGGACGGAAAGCTCAAACCCGATATCCTCTGGCATGGGTTAAGACCCAACCAGCCGGATTTTTCGGAAACCGCCCAGACGTTGGCGTTCACGCTGGACGGCAACCAGACGGTACGGGAACCAGACCGGGATTTCTACGTTGCCTGCAACGCCTTGCGTGAGTCCGTGCGATTCCGGATCCCGAGCGCGCCTTCTGGGCGGCCCTGGAGAAGGATCGTGGACACGTCACTGGCCTCGCCGCTGGATATCGTGACCGAGGGGGAAGCGCCCCCAGTGGCGGCGTATTCGTTTTATCGCGTGGCTCCGTTTGCCATGATCCTGCTGATGTCCGACGGCTAATTGACCGTGCAAGAATCGGCTTTCCAAGCCTGAAGCGATAGCAAAGGTCTTTCACAAGTGCGTCAGGCTTGTAAGTTGGAGGATGGAAAAAAGTTCGTTAGTAATCGGGAATCGGCTGGCCGTCGTTGCGCACGACGAGCAGGCGAAGGACCGGCGGCGCAATTTCCACAGCGATCGAGCGAACGCTGCCGTCGCCCATCACGAATTGGCAAATTCCAGGGTGATAGCTCCCGAAGGTCCGCTCCGGTTCGGTCTCGCTCTGGGGATCTTTGGCGAGCGGAAACCCTGGGCCGCCGCAGCGGGCCACATTGCGGGGCACATCCGGACCGCCGTTGTAGGCCGCGAAATCTCCCGACGCCAGCCCCAGCGCGCTCGGCCGGACGTGCTTTTCGCCGACCAGAATCGTATTGCTGGTACCATCGGTCAACGAGCCCAGGCTCGTCCGACTTCGCCACTTGGTCACCACTCCTTTGACCACCGTCGCATCACCGACGATGATGGCCCCGTTCGCGGTCCTATCGTCGAGATAACCTTTCGGATAACTGGTGCGGTCGCCGCTGGAGCAGGCATAGTCCGTCAAAGCTCCGGGATAAAACGTGCCCCCCTTGCTGTCCTTCGGATTGTTAAAGCTCAGCTGCTGCGGCCGCCGCCGAGTCGGACAGAAATAGACCTTCAGGGGCGTTCGTTGCGCCTCTGCCGGTTGGCTGTAGTAATCCTTCGAGAGATCCCACGCCTGGGCAAGGCTTCCCTGTTCCAGGAACGGCCAGATTTGCACGCACCAGGTCGCCCATCCCCCGGTGGCATCCTGGTGAACTCGACTAGAGGGGAGCTGACCGAACGTCTCGTGGTAATTGTGGAACGCCAAGCCAATTTGCTTGAGGTTATTGTCACACTGAATCCGATTTGCTGCTTCGCGCACCTTTTGCACCGCAGGGAGCAGCAAGCCGATCAGGACCGCAATGATGGCGATCACGACTAGTAATTCAATGAGCGTAAAGCCGGCCGGCCTCTTCGAGATGTGTCGCTGCATTGGTACCCCTTTGAAACCTCAGCCCCTCCTCAGATAAGCACAGATGGCAGCTATCGGCGCTTCCAGCGGGCGAAAGCAAAGCCATCCATTCAACCGCGACAATCCAAAAAAGTTCCGGTGAGGCATTAACCCTGCCTGAGCAAGCGTTCACCCGAATCGGCGGCGATCCGGGACCTCGGCCCCGCGGCGGCACGATCGTAGCATGGGGACCGAGCGGTCTCAAGGATGCGATTGCGATCAAGTGGTCTGGGCAGACATTGCCCGGGGCGCGAGTCAGCGGTGGTTCGCCGCCCCGTGCCTGTGCAGCGAACCACCGCCTATCAGCATGGAATTACCTTCAATCTCGTAGCACATGCTCGGCATCTTGCCAGGCATTTTTGAAATGGTCGATCACGCTGTCGAATTGCCCGGCGTTCCAAGCACTGATGCCCCGAGCCAATTCATTCTTTGCCTCGTCGAGCTCATGCTCATTTTCATCCTCGGCCGATGCCTCCATGATTGCAATCGAGGCGAGCTCTTCCGTCGCCTGGGCAAGCTTCATGAGGTTGCTCAACAGAGCGTCCTTCGGAAGGTTGCTATGCTCATCCTTGTAAAGCTCGAACAGCCTCTGAGTGGCATCTTTCACTCGGTCAAAGACTGTTTCTCCATCTTCCGGACTGAGATGGGAATCATTGATCCACAGAGAAGAACCCAGCGCCGCGGTCAGTTTATGGATGGCTCTTGCGAGCCTGTGCGCATTGTCCCCCGTGGCCGTCGCTTTCAATGCGGTCAGACTGTCGAGGACATCCCCAATGGTCTCCCGTGGGGAAGAGCTCGTAACAGCTAAGGAGCCGTTCGCCGTAGTCGTGGCCGAGCCGGGCGTCTTTTCGGTCAACGTCACGCCGATCGGGAGAGAGCCGGTACCGCTATACGAATGGCTGCCTGCAACGGTGAATGATCCATTGGACGCACTCACCGTCCCGGGGCTGGTGGTCTTATCGCCCCAGCTAATGGTGGCCATGAAGTCGGTGGCGGGGCTGGCGGTGTCGGAATCCGTAAAGGTTGCGACGGTCCCCGAGAACTGCAATCCCGCCGCCGTTAAGCCCGGCGTAACCTTCCCGGACAGCTTGTCGCCCTCGGCAACGCTGGCCATGCTGGTGCCGGAGGCGATGACAGAGGTGGGGCTTGCAGTTCGGGCAGCCTTGATGATGATCGTGTACGGGCCTTCGTCGGCGTAGGTATGGCTGCCGTTGATTGTGTAGCTGCCATTGCTGCCGGTGAATGTGCCTGCGTTCGGAACCGATTGATCACCCCAATCGATGGTCGCGGTAAAGGTGTCGTTGGCCCCTGCGCCGGAAACCTGAAGCGTGGCCACCTGGCCCTGGAACAATTGACCTTCGGTGGCCTGGATCATCTTTCCCGTGATGCTCGCCGACGCCATGGGCACCAGGCTGATGGCTCCAACATTGATTTTGCCATTGGTCACGCTGGGTGAGCCACGCTCATCAGAAACGGGTGCTCCCGTCAGGATACCTTTGCCCACGGCCGGACTCCCCGTCATTGGAGCTTCGGTTTGGAGGATCATCGTTTGGCCTGGGGCGCCGATGGTCGGACCGCCGTTGTTACCCAGCGGACCAAGCAGCGGGTCAAGTGGCTTGGCAAGGATCCCGGTTTGAGTATTGGAATTGGTAAAGCCGGTGTTGCCACTTCCAGGACCACTGACGCCAATCAAGTTGCCGCCGCCGTCGCTGAAGCCAGTCGTCGCAGAAGCGTCTGGTCCTGCGGAGGCAAGGTTCTTGGCGACAATGGTGTTCTCCGCAGTAATCTTGGAGCCCACCGCGGCTGCCCAGAAAACGCCACCGCCGGCCGTGGCGGAATTGGCGTTGATGGTGTCGCTCAGAAGCGTCACGCTGCCGCTGAACGTGGTCCCGGCATCCAAACCACCGCCGCTGTTTTTGGCGGTGTTGCCCGTGAGGGTCGTATCCGTGATGGTCGAACCGGTCCCGGTCGTGTCCAGTTCGATGCCGCCGCCGTTGCCGTTGGCCCCATTCGTGGCAAACGTGCTGCTTTGAATCGTGAGGGCCGCTCCATTGGCGAAGAGGCCGCCGCCGCTGCCGCCACTCATGTTCCCGTCGATCTCACTGTTCATGATGGAAGTGG
>DATGIQ010000334.1:0-3414 GCA_035295665.1 Gemmataceae bacterium
CCTTAAACAAGCGAGGTTTCCGGCCTGGGAGGGCCAGACTGCTTGAAAAACTTGAAATCTCTCGGTGTTTGCGGGGTTTCATGAGTAGACACGCTCCTGAACCTCACTCACGACCCAAGAGATTTCAAGTGAAAACCAAGATACGGCAGCAACTGGCTCGCCGCAAGCGCCGGATCGAACGCCGCCTCGACAAAGCCAACTGCGAAGGGTGTCGCCGCCCCATGTTTACGGCCCGCGACATCCACTATGAGATCGCCGACCGCACGCGCGGTTTGGCTTCCGGTGGCATCGGCGCCATGCACACCCTCGCGCGGCAAGTTGGCCTTATTGACGCGATTGACGACCGCTTGCACTTGCTCAAGTTTCATTTCCCCTATCACGAATCCGACCACGTCCTCACCTTCGCCTACAACGCCCTGTGTGATGGTACTTGCCTCCAAGACCTGGAACTCCGTCGGCAGGATGAAGTCTTCCTCGATGCCCTGGGTGCCCGTCGGATTCCCGATCCCACCACCGCGGGAGACTTCTGCCGCCGCTTCGAGGAGACGTCCATTCGCCTCTTGCAGGACATCGTGGATGACGTGCGGCTCGGCGTCTGGGCCAAGCAACCCACGGACTTCTTCCAGCAAGCGCGGATCGACATGGATGGCGTCCTGGTCGAGACCACCGGCCAGTGTAAGCAGGGCATGGACATCGCTTACAACGGCACCTGGGGCTACCACGTCCTGGTAGTGAGTTTGGCCAACACAGGGGAAGTCTTGCGTCTGGTCAACCGCTCGGCCAACCGCCCCTCCCACGAGGGAGCGGCGGTCGAGGTGGATCACATCTTGCCCGTGCTCTTTCGGGGCGGCTTTCAGCAAGTGTTGCTCCGCGGCGACACCAAGTTCTCCCAGACCGAACACCTGGACCGCTGGCACGCCGACCCGCGCGTGCGCTTCATCTTTGGCTACGAAGCCCTGCCGAACCTGAACGGTTTGGCCCAGGAACTGCCGGAAAACGCCTGGCAACCATTGCCGCGACCGCCGCATTACGAAGTGAAGACCCAGCCCCGGCAACGGCCGGATAACGTCAAGGAAGCCATCGTCGTCGCGCGCGAGTTCGAGAACATCCGCTTACGCTCGGAACAGGTGGCCGAGTTCGACTACCGGCCCAGCGCCTGCCGGCACACCTACCGCATGGTGGTGGTGCGCAAGAACCTGTCGGTGGAAAAAGGAGAACGCTTGCTGTTCGACCGCATCGTCTATTTCTTTTACATCACCAACGACGGGGAGAGCACCGCGGCGGAAATCGTCTGCAGCGCCAACGATCGGTGCGACCAGGAGAATCTGCTGGCGCAGTTGGCGGGCGGGGTGCGGGCGCTGCGGGCGCCGGTGGACAACCTGGTGAGCAACTGGGCGTACATGGTCATGACGGCGCTGGCCTGGGACCTGAAGGCATGGTGGGCGTTGCTGTTGCCGGAGCGACCGGGTCGTTGGGTGGAGAAGCACCGGGCCGAGAAGCGCTGGGTGTTGAAGTTGGAATTCAAAACCTTTGTGAACACGTTCATGCGTCTGCCGTGTCAGTTGGTGCGGACGGGGCGGCGATGGGTGTATCGCGTGTTGGCCTGGAATCCCCACCTGCCGATTTTCTTCCGCCTGGTCGAACAACTGCGTTGTTGAGGGACGGAGAGTTGAAGTCGGCGTCCGGATGCGCCGATCCGTGAAGGCTTCAAGTGCGACCACGCAGAAAGGAGAAAAGGCAATTCCGATACTCATAATTCGGTCCAACTCAACTGCCCAAGACAGGGCAGAACAAGGATAATCTGTCTGTTGCCAAAGTATTGGAGAACAAAGGATGGCCTTGGAAACCTCGCTTGTTTAAGGCCTAGCACCGAACGGTTTTTCGGGCTCTGACGGTTAACCTTTCCCCGCGACGGAGTACACTACCTCCTGGGTCGTCGCCCGGGAGGGACTCCGATGCAGACCGCCACCCCTACGTTCTCCGACTGGCTGGCCCAGGCTCAGGTCGTCGAAAACCGTCTCACGCCCGATCAACGCGGCGTCTTGCTTGCCCTCTTCTGCTTCCGTCAGCACCAGGGCCACGACTCCTACTCCACGCGCCTGCTCACCCATTTCCTGCTCCCTTGTGATCCCGGTCTGAAGATCGCTGCACTCGCCCGCTTACTCGGCGTCAGCCGGCCCACCGCCTCTCGGCAGCAGGGCATGACTTCCAAGCAGGCCGTAGTGGGCGGTTGGCGGCGCCACCTGGCCTGGTACGAGGTGGATGCCTTCTGTCGCCGCACCAGTCCCTGGCACTTGCTGAGCGGCGCCGCGGCCCTGGTCAGTTATGATGAGCACACCCTCCCACGCTGGACGCACCAGTTCCACATCCCCAAGGGCTACGTCACCACCCGCAACAAGCACATGCGTTGCGAAAAGCTCTTCTTCGGCTACGACCTGCTGAAGGGGCGTTACCTGACGGTGCGGGCGACGCCCGGCGACTGGGGCTTGATTGACCTGGCCGTGCCCCTGGCCCAACAAACCCTCGCACGAGGACGCCCTGAGTATTTGCATGCCCTGTTCGACGCCGGCGCTGGGCGGTCGGACGCGGGCGTGCGGGCGCTGTGGGACCTGGCCGAGGAGTGCCACCCGCGCCTGGACGTGACCGTGCGGGCCTGCCGTTATCCGCACCGCGTCAAGCAGTGGAAGGCCCTGCCCGCCGAAGCCTTCGCCGTCGACGACGAGCCCGGGCCCTACGTGGGCGCTCGGCCCAAAGAAGTCCGGGTCGCGGAGACGACCACGGTGTTGAAGGGCGAGGCCGCCGAGCAAGCAGTGCGAACGGTCATCTGCCGGGAGGTGGTGCCAGGACCGAAGAAGGACCGCTGGCACCCGTTGTACACGACGGCCGAACTGCCACGGTACGACACGGTGACGCTGTTCCGAACGCGCCAGAACCGCGAGCAGTCGTACCGGGTGGGGGTGTACGACGAGTTCCTGGATGCGGTGCCGTGCGGCGACGACAAGGAGAGTCCGAACCCGCAGCGGCCGCGCTTCCACCGGGGGCCATTGCAGATGATCGGCTGGTTGGTGGCGCTGGTGTACAACGGCGTGGCGGACTGGGCGGAACAGTTGGTCGGAGACTTTCAGGGGAGCCAAGTGCGGACGCGGCGGCGGATGTTCGTCAATCGTCCGGGGACGCTGTACGAGACACCGGAGGCGTTGGTCGTGCAGATGGACCACTTCAGGGGCCAGGAGGCCTTGATCCCCGTGGTCGAGGCGTTCAACGTGGCCGGGCATCGGTTGCCGTGGTTGGAGAATCGTCGGGTCGTGGTTTCGTTGACGCCCGAGGGACGTCCCGACAATGACCGTAGGGCCTCATTGTTAACGGGTGGCCCCTGAAAACCCGTTTGGTGCTAGTTACATGTCGCCAGAACAG
>DATGIQ010000335.1:0-7636 GCA_035295665.1 Gemmataceae bacterium
CGACGGCGGCTGTTTTCTCGAAGACCAAGACAACAGCCAAAACCAAATCCAAGGCGGCGGCCTAACGGCCGCATCGCTTTGTTTCACAAAGCGGACAGATAGCAAGTTAATAAAACCGGACATCTTGACAAGTTAACGACACGGACGGGGACCGGGGGACGAAATGACGGGGCGCTGAAATCCCGCGCCTTGGCTTCAGGCCGCTTGATGGCTGGGCTCGTGGCGCAAGCGCATCAGTTGGTCTGCACGCAGTCGCAGTGAGGCGTATGTTGTTCCGGAGTCGTCGCTGAACTCGACCTCATACACGTCCGGCGCCAAGCTTTCCACTATGGTGCCGACCTGTCCACGCAGCAAGCCCTTCTTAGGGAGGTCTTCGAGGAGAGCGACGACGGATAACACTTCGAATTCAGGCATACGGCACCCTATTCCAATAGTACATAACAACTAGTCAGCCGTGGAACGGAGTCGGAACGACGAACAATCCACGTGCTGCGAACCACGGCTCGGCGATCGCCGCGGGCCAAGCCGAAGTCGACGATGTACCGCTCGCCATAGTCATCTTGGTCGCCCGCAGTCGCATCGTTCTCACGGGCGGCCCGAAGCAACTCCTCTCGCAGGAAATCCGAATCCGATGAGGTGAGCCCGAGGACTGACGCGAATACGCGAGCCTTGTGCCGACCACGCGGATGTACCGGACTCAGGCCTATTGAACCGGCGATTGTCTTATGCCATACTGATTTCCCCATGTCACAGCCGGACCCTGCCCTCACTCGCCGAAGCTTCGTGGAGAAAGTCGCTCTTGCCGCCGGTATCGCCGCCCGGGGGGAGCATTCTTGAGAACCTGAAACCGGAAGCTGCCGAGGCGGCCACTACTGCCGCGCCTTCCGGCGCCACGCTGATGAACGCGGGAGCGTTCGGCTGGCCGCTCAACCAGGACCCGCTAAGCACCGCTCCTCCGAACCTGATCCCCAAGCCCAACATCTTGATGATCATGGTGGATCAGCTTCGGCTTCCGCAATTTTGGCTGACTGCCGCCCAGCAGACGACGGTGGACCAGCAGATCTGCCCCAATATCACGTGGTTGCGGAAAACATCTTGCCGGTTCTGGAACTTTTACGTCGCGGCTCAGGCATGTACGCCGAGCCGCGCCACGCTGTTGACAGGCCTTTACGCGGCCCAGACGGGGATGTTTGCAACCGCAGGGAAGAGCGAGCCCGATCTCAATTCTGGTTTCCCCACCTTTGCGACCGCCCTGCAGGACATCGCTCAATACAACCCCAACAACATCCTGTGGTTCGGCAAATGGCACCTCTCGAATCTGAGCAAAGGCGGTAACCTGGGCGCCGACAAGCTTCCCCTTTACGGCTTCAATACCGGGCGATCCGCACCGCCCGGACAGCAGATCTATTGGCCCTCCTATTACGGCTCGCCCAATGGCACGGCCAATGAAGGCAATAAACGGCTGGCTCAATAGCAACAGTGACGCCGGGTCCGTGGCGTGGGCCTGCGACCAGGCAATTTACAATGATTTCGCGATAACCTGGGCCAGCAACCGTCCGAACCAGCCTTGGTTCGCCTGTGTCAGCTTTGTCAACCCGCACGACAGTACCTATTACCCGGGCTTCTTTCCGCCCAATGAACCCTTGGGATCACAAGGGGAACCGGGCAACCCGGACGAGCCGCCCCCGCCCAATACGTCGTACTTCAACTTCCAGCCGCAACACGCGAATTACGTGACGCAGGTTATCAGCGGACAGCCCAGCCCCTGGAACTTCGAGCAGACTCAAGATCTCCAAAACAAAAGCTGGGACTCTACGGCCACCATACAGGACAAGCCGAACTTCCTCCAGCCCTATTTCCAGCAATACATTACGGACGTTGCCGGGAATCCGCCGCTGACCCCGACACCGCCACAGCACCTCACCCCGCTCGCTGCCGGCGACTACACGGGATTCATCAACTGGTACTACTATATGATCAGCCTGGTGGATGCCAATATCGGCCAGGTGCTTTCCACGGCGATTCCTGGCTACAACAACACTGTTACCACAAACCCCTCGTCGACTACGGCCATCATCTTCCTTTCGGATCATGGCGAGTACGCCGGATCGCACGGCCTCCACGCCAAGGCGGGGGCCGTGTACGACGAGGGGCTGCGAGTCCCACTCTACGTCGTAACGCCAAGCCAGCAGAACGCCCTCGATTTTTTCCATATGTGTTCGATGGTGGATCTATTTATGCTCGTGGTCGAGCTAGCCTTGGGGACTACATACAATTGGCAGAACGACCCGAAGTATAAGGACCAGTACTACAACAGAAATCAGAGCCTGTTCTCCTTCCTGAAGACCCCGACGACGGCCGAGACGCGAGGATATTGGGGCACCGATGGCAACTGGTATCCCTTCATCCTCACCACCGCCGATGAGACGCACATAGACCAGACTTCCTGGAACGGCAAGGTCTACCCAGCTTGCGCATGCCGAAACCACGTAATGTGCATAAGGACCAAGTCGGACGCGAATATCAACAACTTTTCCACCGCGTGGTCCGGCGGCAAACTCGCGATTTACAGCAAATGGGTGACGTACCCCGGTCCCAACTACGACTACAGCGCTCCAATCGTGGACGGAACCCTTCCCGGCGGCGAATTGATCATCCAGGATTACGAGTATTACGATTATCTGAACTATAACAACCGTGCCGAGACTGGCAACGATTATCCGGCCGCTCTAAACAGTCAGGGCACCAACGGGGCCGGCGCCCATCAGCTTCTGACGGACATGTTGAACCAACTCGGCAACATGCAGATCTGGAAAGGACAGGGCCAGACCCAGCAAGCCAGCGGGCTCGCCGCGAGTGTCCTAACCCGCCAGCTAACCGGGGTTTCGAGCTCGATTCAGCTCTCAACCTATACGATCAACGGAATCAAAGCCTGGTACAGTTGGCTGCAGCCAAAACGGAGGCTGCATTATATAGGTACTCCCTGGCGCGCTCCGCGCCTGGGGTGTTCCGGCTGCACACGCACGGATCCTACAATGAAACCACAAGTCATCTTCCTTGCAACGGTTTTGGCCATCGCCGGCAGTTCCTCGCTCGCGGCGCAAACCTATACTTTCCAGACCATCCTGTATTGCAATAACCTCACTGCCTTCCCGGTGGCGATGAATGGCGCGGGGCTCGTGGTGGGGCAGGCCCATGACATCAACTCCACTTACAACAGCGGGATGGTCTACCAGAACGGTACGTGCCAGACGTACCCGAAGGCGGCCTTCTGGGGCGTGACGGACACCGGCGGGATTCTGGAAGAACTCGTATCCCCGCCGGGCATGTACCTTCGGGAGCCCGGCGGTAAATTAGTTGGTCCTCTCCCCAGTTACCCAGGGAGTCAGGGAAGCGTCTACTGCTGCGTGGACACCGTGACCGGGACGCTCGCAGGTACTTACAGTCCAGGGCCCCCCGGCATATTTTCGGGTTTCTTTTACCAGAACGGCAAATTCACGTCGCTGCCCTGGGCCGAACCGAGCGGGTCCTCCTCCTACTGGTTCACATTAACCGCGCTGAACAACACAGGAGCGGCAGTGGGCACCTTTAACGGCCAGTACACCCTCGGCTTCCTCTATCGGAATGGAACGATGACGTTCTTGGGTTACCCCGGGGCAAAGTACACCAACTTTTATGGTTTGAACGACAACGGCGTGGTCGTGGGTGTCTATACCATGCCCAACAACGCGAATGGGGTATTTATATACAACATTGGCACAGGCGTCTGGACAGATCTCAACTTCCCGGCTCCGTACAACCTTATGATTCCCGTGGGCATCAGCAACGCCGGGATGATCGCGCTGCAGTACAGCGCCCCCGGCGGCATGGTCATTGCAACGCCAACGGGCCAGTAACCGCAGAATGGCCATTTCGGTTAACGGTGAGCACATTCCCGATGCCGCCATCACTGAAGAATACGACCGGCTCCTGAAGACGCAACAGGCCGGCAGCGCCGGTGGCGGCCCAGCTCCGCCTCATGGCGGCGTGCGCGGTGGTGGATCGCGTCCTCATCCGGCAGGCCGCCGAGCGCGATCCCCGGCCCATTGATCCGCGCGAAATTGAGGCCCTGGTCCGCCGCGAGATCGAGCGCAGCGGCAGCGGCAACGAACCCGCCATGCGGCGCCTCGCCGAGCAACAACTTCGCCTGCAGCGCACCATGGACGATCTCGCCGGCGACTTCCCCAAGCCCACATCCGAGGAGGTCCGGGAATTCTCTCGCGCTATCCAGCAGGGCCTCCCTCTCGCGGAAAAGGTTCTGGCGGCGCACATCCTGGTGCAGGTGAGCGAGGAGCGCAGCGAAGCCGAGGCATTCCGCCTGATCCAAGCCGCCGAGGCGGAACTGGCACGAGGCATCCCGTTTGCCGCCGTGGCCGAGCTATTCTCCGATTGCAAAGGCAACGGAGGCGACTTGGGCTGGTTTGAGCGGGGCGTCATGGTGGAGGAATTCGATGAAGCCGTCTTCGCGCTCCAAGAGGGCCAGCGCTCGGCCATCTTCCGGACGCCATTCGGCTACCACATCGCGGAAGTCCGGGCCAGGAGTGAGGGCAGCCCGCGCGAGCCGGGCGCGGGGCAGCGGGAGATCGAGGCCTATCTCACCGCCAAGCGCCGCCACGACGCCATGGCGCGCGGCATGGACTCCCTGCGGGCGGCCGCCGAAATCGTGCGCGCTGCGGAGGCCGGCTTCTGATGCGGTTGACGCACTTCGTAACTCAGCGCGCCCGCTCACGATCGGCCATTGTACGATATCCAAATCGCGGCGCCGCACCGGTTAAGGGATTCGGAACTGAGTCGCAGTGGCTTGGGCGAAACCACTGGGACGGGAAACGCCTAAACCGCTGAAGTAGCCAATTTTGTTCGTCCCGGGCGGATCGTCCTCCATCCGGACAGAACCGTGGCACGCGCCTGAATGGTGAATGCACGTGTGTATACTAGGCGTATGCCCCGTATGCAGGTCTACTTGCCAACGGATGTCTACGAAATGGTTAAGGAGTGCCGGCTCCCCGCATCCGAGCTTCTTCAGGAAGCGGTGCGCGCCGAAATGCGTCGCCGGAAATTGCAGTCCGTCAGTCGGCGCTACACGGCCGAACTTGCGGCGCAGGTCGGCCAGCCCGCTCATCGAGAGCGTGCCCGCGCGGTCGCTTTGGCACAGCGAATCGCCGCTCGCTCCAGTCGGAAGGCCGGCTAGCCGTTGTGTTGATCCTTGATTCGGGTGCGGTCAGTCAGTTGGCGGAGCGCTCGCGCCACGCTCTCGCCCTGATAGTCGCCCTCCGCGAGGAGGGCCTTTGGCCACCGACGGTGCCCACGGTGGTTCTCGTGGAGTGCTTGCAGGGGCACGCAGGGCGCGACGCGAACGAAAACCGGTTCCTCAAGACCTGTGACATCGCCGACGAGGTCCCCGAGTCTCTCGCGCGGCGAGCAGCCCTACTGCGGCGACTGGCGCGTCGTGGGTCAGCAGTCGATGCGCTGGTAGTCGCATTCGCGGAGCCCGGCGGGACCGTGCTCACGTCCGATCCGGACGACCTGGAGGCGTTGGCGGCTCACGCTGCCGATGTGCTGGTAGAGCGAATCTAGATCGCTGCATTGATGTGCCGGTTGCGGCATCCTTGTCCACAGGAACCGATCGATGTCCTTGCGTCCGTATCGTCGACTACCCGTACAAAGACCTCAGAACAGGAAAGGTCAAGTCGGCTTCGGAGGCGTGTCGCGGTTGCCGGTCTCAACGGTACCCGGTAATCTGGACTGCCGGAATGGAATTCGGAACGTGAATTGAGACGCTAAAGATGGGTGTATTCGCGAGGTTCTGAAGCAATTGCCTCCAGTCTGAGCACCCGGGGCGTGATGCAGCCCCTCCATCCTCATTCCATCTCACCGTCGCGAAAGATCGATTTTGAACGGACTTGTCCGCCGCACAAAAAACGCCCCCCGACTCGGCGCCGGGGCTTCGTTCACTTCGCGAAACAGATCCTATCGGCTGACCGCTATACTGGCTTGCAGATCCGTTGGACGAACAATCGGCAACGGAGGCTTGGTCACGACCAGTTTGACCCAGAGGGCATCCCCGCCCCTGAAATAAGACGTCGCGTTCGCCCTGCGCAATGCGTCCATGCTGGGCTGTTCCGTTCCGGAGGCTGCTTTGGTGAAACCCGGCAGCTCAAACATGACCCATGACCCCTGGTCCATTTCGGCCAGACTGAGAGAGACTTGCTGTCTTTCGGTCTTCACCAGGATCTCGGTGCCGGCACGCACAGTGCTCTGGTTGCCGGTGATGTGAAATTCCTTGCCATTTCGAACAAGCGAGATGGGCGGCTGCGGACCAGGACGAGCGGCCGGAGCAGGACCAGCGGCCGGAGCGGGACCACGGGCAGGAGCGGCAGAGGCGGCTGGACGATTTCCACCGATCGAAGAGAGAAAAGCGAACCGAGCGGTCCGAGTTTCGATATTGGCTGTGGCTGGAAGTTCTCCTCTACTGTCCGAGAGATTCAGGCGACCGACATCACCCGTGCACACCGAGGCGTTCCAGGTGGGATGAATCGCACAGGTGTCGTCCGTGACGACGCTGTCGTTCTCGCCGTCGTTGAGCATGATGTGGGAATCGGGGATGCCGGTCACCGAACCGTCCAGGTCGTGGATAGACAGGGTCCGGTAGCCCACGCCACCCCGGTTGTCGTTATCGAATCTGGAATCGATTTTCGGAAAATACACAGGCTTGGCATTGACGAATTTCGCACCGCTGACGGTGCTTCCGGTACTGACCCCCGAGCTCGCGAACAACAGCCAGGAAAGCGCTCCCGTTTTTCTCCGATCGTTGTCCTGGAAATTCACGAACGTCGTGTTCACCACATCATCGCGGTAATCATAGTATTCGTAACCGCGGATCGGGAAATCCGGAATTCGCTGCTTCGGGAGGCTGCGGCCATAGGCAACTTCCTCGGGCGTCTTGGGATTGCCCCGATTGTCGGTCTCGCCCACGACCAGCGAATCAACCAGCCGTGCTTTAAACCGTGAGCTGCCGATGTCGCCAGCGGACGACGTCATGCCAATGGCATTGTCAGCGAGTTTCAAGTTGCTGAATATGAAGAGGTCGCCCCGGCTCCAGAGACCACCATTGCGGTTCTTGTAGCTGGTCAAGCTCTCGAAGTGCGTCTCCACCACTTCACTATCCAGGTCAGCAGGATTTTTCAACGGCAGGAACGGGATGGTGGCCAGACCGAAGGTGTTGTCTTCGTAGATGTTCCGGTCGAACATGAACCCGTCGAAGTTGGAATGGGCCACATTGCCTCTGAATGCGCGCAGCGGCGTTCGGCGCGGCCAGATGGTCTTGCTGGCTTCCGAATCCTTGAACTTCCCTTGCGGGTGTTCCGGCAGAGACAGCCAGAAACCGTTCTCGTCGGAACCGGCCGCCACATTGTCTATGAAGCTATTGTCCGGGTTGGTGATCCAGAAGGACGCCACCGTGTTGTCCGAAGGCAGCAGAACGTTCTTGCTGTGGAAGCTCATTTCCCTGTAGGCCTGACGATTCGCATAGTTGGCGTCTCTCTCTCCGTTGGCGGCGAGATTCGTGGGCACGCAGTCCAATGTCGGATGACACTTGGTC
>DATGIQ010000336.1:0-4591 GCA_035295665.1 Gemmataceae bacterium
CCAGTTCGGTCAGCGGAATCACCTCCAGTCCGAGCACCCGCCGGTTGGCATCGTCCCAGCGCGGACGAACGCCCAGGAGATGCAGGATCTCGGCGATGTCATCGCCGCCGGTGCGCATGTTGCTCGTGCCCCACACGACCAGGGCAATGCTTTCCGGATAGGCACCGGTCCGTTCGCGATGACACTGCAAGAGAGCGTCGGCCGCGGCACAGCCGGTCCTCCAGGCGGTCTGCGTGGGGATGGCCCGGACATCGCAGGAGTAAAAATTACGGCCGGTGGGCAAGATATCTGCACGGCCGCGCGTCGGCGCACCGCTTGGCCCGGGGGGAACCGCACGGCCGGCAAGAGCGGCAAGGATATGATCGATTTCCTCATGACAAAGCTGGAGACGAGGCCAGATCACTTGCCAGAAAAATTGCAGGCTGCGGCCGGTATGATTCATGGCCGCGAGGGTATCAGGGAATGCTTCCTTCAGGGCGGTTTCTGGCGACTGCGTGCGGAGGCAGGCTTCGATGAGTTGGCGGGCCAAAGAACGCAGCGCATCGAGCACATCGCCACACGTGCGGCAGGGCGAAAATGGAAATGGCCGATGGCCAATGGGAGGCGACGCTGCGGCCAAGTCTGCGTTGAGAGCGGTATAATCGAGTCCCAGGTCTTCCGCCAGTGCTCGGGGTAAGCCGGGCACACTGCCATTGTCCCCGCTGAGCAGCGCCAACAAGAGATCGATCAACTGGCTTCCTTCGGGCAACTGGCCCAGGACATGCAGGCCGTCACGGATCTGCGCCTCTTTGATCTCGCACAGGTAACCATCCACGCGCTGGAGCAATTGCGGAAGCGGCTCCGCACCCGGATCCGGCCTGCACTCCAGGTCACGGTAGAGCTGAGCCTGATCGATGAGCTGGAGGATGCGTTCCTGCACGAGGGGGGCCTTGCCCGGATCCAGGGTCTGCACGGTGTAGTATTCGTCGAGGAGATGTTCCAGTTGCTGCAATTCACCATAGGTGCCGGCCTGGGTCATGGGCGGGATCAGATGATCGACAATCACCGCCGCGGAGCGCCGCTTGGCCTGGGTACCTTCGCCGGGGTTGTTGATGATGTACGGATAGATGTGCGGCACATCTTTAAGGACGACTTCGGGGTAACACGCGGCACTGAGTGCGGCACTTTTGCCGGGCAGCCATTCGAGATTGCCATGCTTCCCCAAATGAATGACCGCATGGGCTCCAAAAACGTCCCGGATCCAACGATAAAAGCCGAGATAGAAGGGGGGAGGCTGCAAATCCGGGCTGTGATACACCGCGGCCGGATCCTGATCAAAACCGCGTGCCGGTTGAATGCCGACAAAAACATTGCCCAACAGAAGGCCCGGAATGGGGAACCCTCCCGCATGAAACTGCGGCGCCGCCCGTGCGTCCCCCCAGCGCTCGGAAATGCCACGCCGTGCGGCGGGCGGTATTTCCTCCAGCCACGATTGATATTGTTCTTGGGTCACCCAGCCACAACTGCGCGTGTGTGCCTCCGCGGTGGCGAATTCCGGATCCTGAATCGAAGCCCGGATCACCGCTTCAATAAGCACTTGACCGTCGGCCGGGATCGCGGAGCCCGTCTTGTAGCCGGCCGTGCGCAGCGCCACAAGGAGGGCATGCAGACTGGCCGGAGTATCCAGTCCCACCGCATTGCCGACCCGGGCGTTCTTGCTCGGATAATTGGCGAGCAAGATGGCGATCTTCTTCTCCGCATTGGCCGTGGGGCGAAGCCGGGCCCAGTTCCTGGCCAGGCTTGCCAAATGCTCCACGCGGTCGGCCCGCGGCTGGTAGCGAACGACTTCGGTCTGCAAGAGGACATCGTGCTCCAGCGTATTCTTGAAGGAAACCGCGGTGGTGATGATCCGGCCGTCGAATTCGGGCAGGGCGATATTCATGGCAATGTCCCGCGGCGAAAGCCCCGCAATGTTGGCCGACCAGACGTTTTCACTGCTGGAGCAGAAGATCGCTTGCAACACCGGTACGTCCAGGCCAATCCGGGCTGCGGCAGGCTGCATGCGCCCAGCGGAAAAGCTCGTAGTGGTAATGAGCACATCCACCATACTGGCCGGCAACAGATCGCTCGCCAGAACGGTCCCCAGGTCGGGTCCGAAGCAAGCCAGGACATTCAGCCCGTGCGCTTCGAGCGCCCGGATCAGGGCGTCCACCGGGGCGAGGTTGCCCGTGACCCAGTGGGCACGGTAAAACACGATCCCGGCTGTCGGGCAGCCTGGTTTGTGACCATGCCGGATCCAGCCGGGCCGATCCAAGACACCGGCATGATCGGGATGATAAATCCCAACTTCCGGTAGGGGGGACGGCGGTTCATAACCATACGCCGTGGCCAGCAGCGTATCGCTCAAGTAACAGAGCATAGCCCCGGCGTTCGCACTGCCTCCTTGCAGGCAATAGTGAAAGACCCGGTCGGCAACGGTCAGCGGCACGGTGCAAAGAGAAGCCAACGCGGCATCCGGCTGCGCATCGCCGGGCAGACAGATCAAGGCGATCTCATGGGCCCTGGCCAGGAGGTGGATTTGTCTTACCTGTTCCCGCCAATATCCCAGCCCGCCGAGCACTCGAAGGACCAGCACCCGGCTGTCTTGCAGAACATCATCCAGGTAAGCATCAAAGACATGGGGATCCCGCAGCCGATCGAGGTTCAGGGCACGCACGCTGGGAAAACCGGCCGGCAGCCGGGCGGCAGCGCTGGACCAGGTGAGGATCTCCGTATCCGCAGCAGTAAGCAAGATCATATTCGCCGGATCCTGAGCGATCGGGGTGAACGGCACGGTGTCGCCGTTGGTCGGCCAGCGCTGGAAGCGCAAATGTTCTAACTCCCTGGGAAGCGGCTGAAGTTCATGATGTTCGTGACAACGGCGTGCCCAGTCGAGGAGAACCGCGTAATCTTCCTGCGTGGTGAGCCGGCCGTACCAGGTCTGGTCTTGCGGTGTGCTGATGCAGCAGACGTTGGGCAAATCACACGGGCCGAGGCACCCCGAGACGGTGAGCTGAACGGTCTTATTGAGTTTTTCGGCTTTCCAGATCGGCTTGAGCCAATCGAGCGGCACGGCGGGTAGGCCGCGGCCGGTCTGGCCACAACAGCAGCCCTGGCAGAGGAGGATTTGTGCGAATGGCTTGCGACGGGTGCGCAGCCCAGGACTGCCCGTGTGCGGCAAAGGCAGGTCGGGGAGTTGGCCGAGGTAGTGCATGCCGCTGTTTTATGGGCCGGGTGCCCAAACTACGATGTCCAATCTTCAACCTTCAGACCTGGCACTCGATGGAAATCTGTGAGGTTCCTTGTCAGCAAGGTTGCATCCCGTTCTCCTTCCACCAAGGCTTGGCCGTCGTGCTCGGTTCCCCCTCCACCCTCTCTCTTAGACGGGCAACCTCGGCCTCCAGCGCCTCGACCCGCTGTTTGCGAGATCCGCTCGCCATGGCGATTCCTCCTAACTGATCCGCGGAAACAGCGGTTTCACTTTCCCCTCTTCCAGCGGTGCCAGCACGGACAAGTCTTCTCCCTGGACCGGATGCACCCACACATCTTCATGGCGAACGGTCTCCCACCCTTGCGGGAAATTGAAACTGCGATAAATCGTTTCTGCCGTCCGCGGGAGAAATGGCTTCAACAAGATCGCCACCGCCCGCAGCTGCTCCACCAAGTCGTAGAGCACCCGCTTGGCCGCATCGCGATCGGTCTTGACCAGCTTCCACGGCTCCTTCCGATCCGCATACTGATTGGCCGGGTCCAGGATCTGTTGCCAGATTCGCTGGAGAGCCTGGTTGTACTGGCAAGCCTCAATATGGCCCTGCACTTGCTGCACGGTCGTCTCGGTATCCACCTCGGTATAGATCACGCCGGGCTCCATGCCGGCCGTCCCCTCCAGGCGGCCGTTGTAGTTCTGCGCAATCAAGCGCACAACCCGGCTGTACAGGTTGCCGAGGTTGTTCGCCAAGTCGGCGTTGTAAAGATCGCCGAAGCGCTGCCAGCTGAACTCGCCATCGCCGGGAAACGGACATTCGCGCAAGAAATAATAGCGAAACGCTTCGGCACTGAAGCGGGTGATGATTTCCATCGGATCGATCACATTACCCAGCGTTTTGCTGAACTTCTCCAGGACGCCCGTCCCTTCGTTCTTGCGGTAAACGAAGCCGTGGGCGAAGACCATGCGCGGCGGCTCGACACCCGCGGCCATCAGCATGGCCGGCCAGAGGGCGCAGTGAAAACGGGTAATGTCCTTGCCGATGAAATGGATGTCGGCCGGCCACCATTGCTGGAAGCGTTGCTCATCGGAACCGTAGCCGATGGCCGTGATGTAATTGAGCAGGGCATCAAACCAGACATAGATGGTAAACGCCTCATCGAACGGCACGCGGATTCCCCATGCCTGGCCGGAACGGGTGATGTTGACATCCTGCAAACCGCTCTGTACCAGGCTGAGAACTTCGTTGCGGCGGCTCTCGGGCTGGATGAACTCGGGGTGTTCATCGTAGAACTCCAAGAGCCGAGCTTGAAATCGAGACAGCGCAAAAAAGTAGCACGGCTCGCTTCGCCGAACCGGCACGGTTTT
>DATGIQ010000337.1:0-44913 GCA_035295665.1 Gemmataceae bacterium
AGGCGGGGACGCAAAGCCATGGGCCCTGTAAGGGAAAAGGCCAAAGGAAGCACCGAGCCAGTTCCGCTTCCCTTTTCTTTTTTCCCTGGTCAGGGTCGCCAGGTTACCGAAAGGCTGGACGACTAGCTGTGCTCCATGGGACCCGCATCCGTCTGGCCGTGGCCAGGGGTCCTTTTCGGTAACGTGACGATCTTGGCAAAACGGGGAGAGGACCCATGCACGACCGGAAATGCCCCTTTCGACCTTCTCGAAGCCATCACCTGAACGATCGATCGGAGCGCACCAGACCCCTGCCGAACCGCAGCGGGTTCGGGCTGGCTCCGTTTGAACCACCTTCCCAGTAGCCGGCTGTTCGGGTCGTCCTCTCATCCCAGGTGATCAGCACTGCCTCCCCAGCGTTTGCCTCAGGGAGTATCTTGCATATGCTCCATTCAGTCCACCATCGGTTGCCACGCCGGCGAGCCATTGCGGCGGTAGAAACCGCCTTGATTTTGCCGTTCCTGGTTCTCTTCCTGGCCGCCATCGTGGACATCGGCCGGCTGTCGAAGGTCACCAATGCCCTGTCCAACGCGGCTCGCAACGGGGCCCAGTACGGCTCGGTCAGTACCACGGCCGCCGCCGACGCAGCCCAAATCCGGGCAGCCGCCGTCACCGAAATGGCGTACCTGCCGAAAGTGACGGCCACCAACCCAACGGTGAGCGCCAACGTGGTCACGCACAGCGGTACACAGTTCTTGCAGGTTACCGTCACCTACGACATGACGGGGACCTCCTATTTCAGCCTTTTTCCGTGCAACAGCATGACGCGGACCATTGAGATGCCCATGATGCCCCAGTGATCGCTAGGGAGCGAGGAAACAGGAGAAGAGCCGATGCGGTACAGACCATCCCATACAAACCGATCCGCTGCTCGGTCCCGCCAGGGCACTTACGTCGTGGAGCTGGCGGCCATCTTGCCGTTTACTCTGCTCTTGCTGCTGGGGATTATCGATTTCGCGCTGATCATGTATTCCTATGGCACGGTGTCGGAAGCCGCCCGCGCCGGGGCCCGCTACGCCATAGTCCACGGCTCCCGCGCTACCTCCCCTGCCGGGCCCACTGGCAACGATGCAACGGTCGAAAGCGTCGTCCGCGCTAATGCCTTGGCCTTGGCGGCATCACAATTGACGGTAACGTCGAGCTGGAGCACCGGGCATAATGACCCGACTTGCCCGGTCACGGTGACCGTAAGCTACACGTATCATCCCTTTATCGGACGCTTGATGGGGTTACACAACCTCACGATTAACGGCTCAACCACGATGACCATTACCCACTAAAGCAAACCATGAAGCTATCCACACGAAGTACGGTAAATCGGCGGCGGGGCGTCACGCTCGTGTTGACTTGCCTGAGCCTCACCGCGATCTTGTTCCTGACGGCGTTGGCCATCGACAGCGGCAACGAGATGTCGCTGCGGCGCCACGCCCAGAACTGTTGCGATGCGGCGGCGCTGTCCGGCTGCATTGAATTGGCGACCCTCAAGGCCCAGGGGACTCAGCCGACGCTTCAGAATATCCAGACCGCGGTCAACCTGTCGGCCTCCCACAACAACTATACGACGGGCACGAATTGCACGATCACGGTCAACTGGCCGCCCAAATCCGGCAATTTTCAGGACACCAATTCGGTGGAAGTGCTCGTGACGTTCCCTTACCACAACCTGGTGGTCACCGGCACCAACAACGTCACGGTGCGGAGCGTGGCTTCGTGCAATGCCAGTGCCATTCCTCCCTTCTCCATGCTGATTACGGACCCAACCGCGGCCGATGCCTTTTGGATCAATGGCGGGAATTTGCGATTGAGCAACGGCTTCATTCAGGTCAATTCCAACAGCGCCAACGCCGCCGTCGTGAGCGGCGCATCCGGCTCCGAGGCCTACGCCACGGTTCGCACCGTCGGTGGCACGTCGGGGACATTTTCCCCCGCGGCTACGACGGGCACTGCGCCGCAGAATAACCCGTACGCCCTCCTTCCCCCCCCCAGCAAGTCAGGATTGACGACCTATTCCCAGTCCACGTACCTGCCGGACGCCAGCGGCAATATCACGCTCAACCCCGGCTATTATCCCAATGGGCTGTACTGCATCAACGGTGGCAACGTGACCATGAATCCGGGTTTGTATTACGTCGAGCATGGCAACCTTTGGATCAACACCCCTGGCACCGTCACGGGAAACGGTGTGACCCTCTATCACAACGGTTCGGACAGCAGCGCCCTGCTTAGCAAACAATACGGTCTCGACTGCGGGATCGTTTTCTGTCCCACCAACAACAACTACACCATCACGCCGCCGACAAGCGGCACCTACGCCGGCATCAGCCTCATGCAGGGCCCCAACTGCACCGGCACGGCCTTTTATGATTTCTGGGGCACGGGGGCCCTCGTCTGCGGCGCTCAGTACTTCCCCAACAGCACGCTCCGTTGCTGGGCGATCAACGGCACCATCAACTGCAATCAGCTCGTGGCCAAGGATTTCAAGGTGGTCGGAACCCATGAAATCTATGGCAATAGTCAAAATGGCGGGTTCTCCCCCCTCACCTGGAATGCCAGCCAAGGCACGCACGGCCCGACAACGAATATCGCGTTGGTCGAGTGAGGTTTCCTTCTCAAAAACCAACAAGCCACAGGATGAACACTTTACTTCGGAGACAACCAATGCGGATGATAAAATTGGCACTGCTAACGACCCTGCTCTGTAACGCCCCTGGAATGATCCGGGCGGACGGCACCTCCACAGGACCCCAAACTCCCGAGGGCCGCTGGTACGTCGCCCATCGTTCATTCACCCCATCGAACACGACCGCGGCCATCGGCAAAGTGCTGACGGATCTGGGCCACGATGTAGAAATCAAAAACGGCAAGATTTCCGCCTGCGATCCGTCCAAGGCGGGTATCTACCTTCTGGCCGAGTTTCGCCCAAACACAACGCCAAAATCCGTCGACTTGAAAGTCCCCAGCAACAAGGATAAGCCTCTGAAGGGGATCTACCGCTTGGATGGCGATGTCCTGTCACTGGCGGTCAGCGCCAAGAACAAGCGGCCCGACACGTTCAACAATGCGCAGGACCAGGTACTGCTGGTGCTGAAGCGGAAGCCGAAGACATCCTCCACGCCAACGGGACCCGCGGCCAAGTAAGCATTCTGGTCATTCCATCCGTGGCCCGTGGCCGAGCACGCCCTGGCCGCGGATGGATCGATTGATTTGCCAAGCAGCTGTTTTGGACGTAGGCTTGCACAAGCACCCCAGGCTCTCCAGCCTGAACGGCTGGGACTCGATTCGCCAAGAACTTGGGTGCCTCGAACGATTTCCTCCCGTCGATCCCCTCGTGCCGCCGGAGAATTCCCTCGGCACCTCCAGTAAGCAACCGCAAATCTCCCGGCTGGGCAGGGAGGAGAAGAGCTGTGATTCTATTGAATCGGAAGGTACGCCGCCGCCGCGGCACTGCTGCGGTGGAGTTCGGCTTTCTCTTGCCGTTCATTCTGATCTTGCTCCTGGGATTGTGGGAGGTTGGCCGGCTCATCGAGGTCAACCAACTTCTGTACAACGCTGCCCGGGAGGGATGCCGGCAGGCTTCGACCGGGCTGATCAACAACAACGCCGTCCAGCAGGTAGTGATCAACTACCTGAAGAATGCGGGTCTGCCGACGCAGAACGTCTCGGTCACTGTTCAGGATCTCACCAATCCCGGCACCGACGTGAGCAACGCCACCTGGATGGATCAGCTCCAAGTCATCGTTACCATTCCCTGCGATGATGTCACCTGGAGTTCCATCGACCTGACAACGAACAGCACCAGCAAATTGACGGTGCAGGCCATCTGGAATTCGATGAAAGATCAGACGTATCCCACGACCATCAATCCGCCACCGGGTTCTTGATTCGCCCACCCACGGGAACCTGCGCAGAGAGGGAATCATGTTCAGACCATCACGAACAGGAAGCGATATCAGCCGGCGGAGCGGCGTCACGGTGGTGGAGACGGCCATCGTGATTGGTGCCTGTTTGCTCTTCATGTTCGCCATTTTCGAATACGGCCGGGTCATCATGATACGGCAGCTGCTGACCAATGCCACCCGCGAAACGGCCCGCTATGCCGTCTACAACACGAATACGCAGCCAACGCCGAACCTTCAGACGTATTTCACCGGCTTCCTGGCAAATCAGCCCCTCACGATCTCGTCGTTCAACGCCTATCAAGCCGATCCCAATAGCAATTATGCCAATATTGGGCCCTGGCAAAACACACCGTTCGGGCAACCGATCGTCGTACAGGCCCAGGTGAGCTATAGCCCCCTCTTTCCGACGTTCAAGTTTTTGCCCAATCCCGTCACGCTGAAGGATACGGCCACCATGTACAGCGAAGGAAATTAGCCGATCCCAACATCCTGGCTGGGAGGAGCCATCCCGCTCCACTCCGACCGCCGCCAGGCTTTCGCAAGAACGGAGAACGAGCATGTTGATCATTCGTACCGGCCAACGTCGTCGGGGAACGATTCTACCCATGTTGGCGATCTGCCTGGTCGCTCTGTGCGGGTTTGTCGCCCTGGGTATCGATGTCGGCCTTATCGCAGCCGCCAAGACCGATTGCCAAAATGCTGCCGATGCTGCGGCCTTGACCGGAACGCGCAACATCGACGGCAGCGCGAACGGGAACGTCACCGTCGCCATGAGCAAGGCCCAGGCGATCGCCATGGCAAACCAGGTGCTCGGGCAGTCGGTGCAGGCGGCGGACGTAACGCTCCAGGCGGGCACTTACCACTACGATCCGAACAGCCAAACGTTCACGCCGCAGTTCCCCCCCGTGCCGCCCGATAACTACAACCTCATGCAGGCGACCGTCCAGCACACGGTCAACTACACGTTTGGACGGGTTTTCAACCTCACATCGATCAACGTCTCCGCAACGGCCATTGCAACCCATCGGCCGCGCGACACCAGCATCGTCCTGGATTATTCCGGTTCCATGAACAACGAAAGCGACCTGTGGAACTGCGAAAGCTATCTGGGAACCATGATCAACACGTCCAACAATACCGATCCCGTTTTTCCCCAGTGGGGACAATATGATCCGACGTGGTCACCCCTTGCGGCCTTGCAGTGCACGAGCTCCGATCCGCGCGTCGGCTATTGCAATGTGACGCAGTCGGTCCTGGGAGTTGCACCGTTGGTTCAGAGCTTCTACCAAAATGCCCGCGGCGCCGGTGCCCAATCTGCCTTCAGCCCGGCACCGTCGACCGTCACCAATACCAGCCCCGGCGGCGAGTCCGCGCAGAGCCATGTCAAGAATTTGATCGATCTCCAGAGCAACAAACCCACGGCCTTTACCGGAGCCAGCGGCTCGGGGCTCGGGTTCAAGGGATACAAGACGGCCTACGGCCAAACGCAATTCTATGGCTATCGGCAGGGTCCCGGTTACTGGGGGAAGACGTTTTTCATCTGGCCTCCCGACCCGACCACGGATTCGACCGTGAACCCCAATACCTACACGGGTTTTACCCAGTTTAACTACACGTGCGATTGGCGGAAACGCTTCTTTTTGAAGCCCGGCGGCAGCTACCCGCTCTTCGGAGGCCCCGTCAACGACAATACCCTGCTGTGGGCTTCCGGCTCAGGCAGTAGTGGCGGCGGCCAGTGGAACGACCCGCCGGGCAACTACGTCATCAATTACGCGGCCATCCTGCAATGGATCAAGACGGCCAGTAGCAGCAACGGGCCCGATCCCTTTCCCCCGATCTTGCGCGCCGGCAACCTCCTGTATTACGATTCGATTCCCAACGACGTTCCAAGCAGCGCCTATGATCACACGCAGCCCAACCGCAACATTTCCGACCCCAACCAGCGTTTCTGGAAAGAGTACATCGACTACGTCCTGGGCGTTTGGCGCGATCCATTTGGCAGTATCCAGCACCCTGCCAATCCTTCGTGCAGCTACGGTAACGATTACACGTGCGGCAGCGCGACCTCCGGCACGGGTGTCAGCATTTCCGGTCCAGATAGCACGAGCACGCCAGACTCCAACGGAAAGGCATTCATCAATCCCAACGACAACCCCAAGCGGCCGCGGCATCGGTTCTGGTTTGGACCAATGACCATGGTCCAATACTTGTCCGATACGGGCCTCTTCCCCGGCACGGTTACGGATATCTCGATGTTGCCTGCCAAACTGGGCATCGACGGTGCCCTGACCGACATCCAGAACAATCATCCCAACGATCTGGTGTCGATGCTCTTGTATAATCGGCCCCATTTCAGTGGCGAGCCGACGGAAGTAGGCGCCTTCAGCCAGCCCCAGTTCAGTTTGAGCCGGGATTACACGGGCATGATCAACGCCCTGTGGTATCCGCCCAACAGCTCGTCCACGGATGTCCGCCCCTGGGACGCGAACGGCGCCCAGACACCCCGTGCTCACGGCGACTATACGTCGAACACAGCCACCAGCTACGGGTTCATGCTGGCCTACAATCAATTCAGCAGCAACTCTTCGTTGCGGTCGCAATCTGTCGGTGGCCTCGGCCGCAAGGGCTCCCAGCGGCTGGTCGTCCTGGAAACGGACGGCATGGCCAACGTCCACACGGCGGCAAATTTCACGAGTGGCGGTCCCTACAACTCGTACTACAACATCACACCCAATGATAGCGTGACCGGTTCGAGCACCGATTTCACGACGGCGGCCAATGAATCCATCGCGGTCATCCAGAAAATCTGTGCCCTGACGACCGACAACGCCAATGGGCCTGGATTTGCCACGCCCACGAAGCCCGTGATTGTTCACTGCATCGCCTTTGGAGCGATTTTTGAACCGACTGCCCAGGACGGTCAGTCGGCCAATGCCATGAGCATGCTTCAACAGATTTCCTCGATCGGGAAAACTGGCTTTCCGCCGTCGGTGACGGCGACGTCGGACCCCAATTACTACAAGCTCTGCATCGGCACGCTCTCCGATCGTCAGGCAAAGCTGCGCAAGGCGTTTTCCTTGATCATGGACGACGGCATTTCCGTCGTCATGGTCAAGTAGACGAGCATCGCAAAGGAGGATGATCCCCTATGTCGTCCACGGTGGCTGTAGAGTTCGATGACGTCAGCAAATCGTACCCCGCCGGCTGGCCCGGCCGGCGTCTGGCAGCATTGACCAACGTCAGCTTTGCCATTGAATCCGGCGAGGTCTTTGCCCTGCTCGGTCCCAATCGAGCCGGCAAGACGACGCTGGTTAAGATTTTGCTCTCGCTGTGCCAGCCCGGGGCTGGCCGCGTGGCCCGATTGGGCCAACCCATCACCGATCGAACCACGCTGGCCCGTGTCGGCTACATGCACGAGAACCAGGCATTTCCCCGGTACTGGAACGCGGCGCAGTTGCTGGAGTTCTACGGGGCATTGTCGCTCATGCCGGCGCGAGAGATTCACAATCGGTCCAATCAGCTCCTGCGCTTCGTCGGCTTGGCCGACCGCGGCGAGGAGCCCATCGCCCGATTCAGCAAGGGGATGATCCAACGCCTGGCCCTGGCCCAAGCCCTGATCAACGATCCGGAGCTCCTCGTGCTGGACGAGCCGACGGAAGGTCTCGACCTGATCGGACGACGTCTTCTCTTCGAGGTCATCCAAGAACAACGGCGGCGGGGCCGGACGGTCCTGCTCGTCTCGCATGTCCTGGGCGAAGTCGAGCAGCACTGCGACCGGGCCGCGGTGTTGCTCAATGGCCGATTGGTTCACGTGGGACCATTGAACACGCTCACCCAGGACGCCAAGACCGGGACCGCACGCTCTCTGGAGCAAGCCCTCCTCGATCTCTACGAAAGGCTGGCCGCATGAACCTCCCCATTGCCATCCTCACCATCCGGTGGATGTTTCGCGATACGCTTCGGCAAGCGCTGGCTTCCGGCGTGTTCTGGCTCATGCTGTGCGTGAGCCTGGTCTGCACCCTGTTCTGTTTTAGCGCCGGCATCCAGGGAGACCCCGTTTCGCTGGAGCGGACGGGTGAGTTAACCGAGTTCCTTCCCCGGCACGGTTCGTCAGGGTCCGATCTGGATAAGGCGGCCCGGTCGGGTGTGGACGTCGTCCGCGGTGAGTTGACCCTAGGCTTTGGTGCGGTGCGCATGCCGCTGGGGCGTGATGCCGAAGCAGCCGTACACCTGCTGCAATTGCTTTTGGCCGGCGGCGTCGCCGATGCCTTGGGCGTCTTGCTGGCGCTCGTGTGGACGGCCGGCTTCTTACCGACGTTCCTGGAGCCGAGCGCGGCCACGGTGCTTCTTTCCAAACCGGTGCCGCGGTGGAGCATCCTGGCCGGCAAGTATGGTGGCGTGTTGGCGTTCGTCGGCTTCCAGGCCATCGTCTTCGTGGGCGGCACCTGGCTGGCATTGGGGTTGCGCACGGGAGTGTGGACGCCGGCCTATCTCCTGTGTGTTCCGCTGCTCATTCTGCATTTCGCCATTTTTTTCAGTTGTTCCGTATTCCTTGCAGTCTGCACACGCAGCACCGTGGCCTGCGTGTTTGGTTCGGTGCTGTTTTGGCTGTTGTGCTGGGGATTGAACTATGGTCATCACGCAGCGTTGGCCACGCCGCAGCTCCAATCTGTTGCGCCGGCCTTTCAGGGGATGGTGGACGTGGTCTATTGGATTCTGCCCAAGCCAGCAGATTTGAGCATGGTCCTCTTCGACGCGCTTCAGGCGGACAACTCGTTTAGTCGACTGTTCGACTACCAAACCCTGCAAAGCCTGGGGGCTTTCTCTCCCGAGCTTTCCGTGCTGAGCTCGCTCGTGTTCACGCTTGTCATGCTCGCGGCTTCCGCTCGGCAGCTGGCTACTACCGAATACTGATTCACGAAAGTCGGTAGTCCTCTTCTCCATGGCCCGGTCGGTTGTGTCCGTTTCGCGGCGGTGCATCAGCGCGGTTCTGCGAACCGCCGCGAAACAAAAACGGACACCTTCAGCGGGACTGGATATAAGGCGCCCAATGCAAGCGGGCTAACCATCCTTGAATTTGTTCCTGGACGAAGCCCCCTGCCTTCCTTTCCGTACTCCTTCCCATATCTTTCCTGCAGGCGGGCACCTCACCGGAGGAGTAACCGATGGTCCAGCAACAGCATCCACAAACCGGAGCCGAAGCCCTTGTGCAGCGATTGCGGGAACACGGCATCCGTCACATTTTTGGCTATCCCGGTGGACAGATCACGCCACTCTACGATGCTCTGTACCGGGAGCCGGTAATCCGCCACATTCTGGCGCGCGATGAGCAGGCCGCAGGATTTATGGCCGACGGCTACGCCCGAGCCACCGGCCAGCCCGGCGTTGCCCTGGCCGTGTGCGGTCCCGGCGTGCTCAACGCCGCCACGCCGTTGGCGACCGCCTTTACCGACTCGGTGCCGGTCCTGCTGCTCAGCGGCCAAGTTGCCGCTGCCGGCAGCGGCCTGCGCTCCGGCTATTACCATGAGAACGACCAGCGCAATGCGTGCTCGACCTTTACCAAGTGGAGCACCTGCGTCACCGATGTGCGCGCGATCGTTCCGGAATGCGATCGTGCACTGGTGGCTCTCACCCAGGGACGCCCTGGCCCAGTTCTGTTAGAAGTCCCGGTCGATGTCTTGAGGGCAGAACATCCCAAACACCCCTTCCCGCCCCTTCTCGTCCCTTCCCCTGTGTCCAGGCCCACATCACAGGAACTGGAAGGATTGGCCACGCTCCTGGCGGGTTGGCGGAGGCCGCTCTTGCTAGCAGGGGGCGGAGTCATCAGCTCGGGGGCTGCGCCGTGGCTGTTGCAGTTGGCCGAGCGGATCGGCGCCCCCGTATTCCACACACTTAATGGCAAAAGCGCGTTCCCGCTGGACCATCCGCTCGCGGCACGGCTCCCCTGGCACCGGGCCACTTCCGACCTGACGAACATGGAGCAGTTTCTTTCTCCCTTGTTTGCCCAGGCCGATGGGCTCTTGGCCGTCGGCTGCCGATTCACGCAAGCGGCCACTGGAAGCTGGACGCTGCGGCTGCCGCCCTCGGTCGCCCAGATCGACATTGATCCCGCGGAGATTGGCCGGCATTATTCCGTTACGCTGGGCATTGCCGCCGATGCGCGGGAAACGCTGCGGGAGCTGATGAATCTTCTTCCGTCGGCGCCGCGCAAGCCCTGGACGGTGCCGCCATCCCATGAGCCCACACGGCTGCCGGGGCTCGACCTGCTCGCGCCCCTGCGGCGGACGCTTCCCCGGGATGCGATTCTTGTCGCCGACATCACCCGGCTGTCGTATATCATTCTGTCCGAATTCCCGGTGATGGAGCAGCGGACCTTTCTACACCCCGCCGGCTTTGTTCCCATGGGCTATGGTTTGCCGGCCGCGCTCGGGGCTCAGGCAGCTTTTCCCGAGCGAACGGTGGTGGCGGTAGTCGGCGACGGGTGCTTTTTGATGTCCGGCATGGAACTTGCCACCGCGGTGCAGGAAAAGCTCCCTGTCATCGTCATCCTCGTCAACGACCAGTGTTTGTCTCTGATCAAGGCGATCCAGCATCGGCGTTATGAGAACCATTTTCTCGGCGTCGACCTGCGGAACCCGGACTTTGAGTTATTTGCGCGGGCATTCGGTGTCCGTTCGTGGAGCATTCTCACGGATGCCGAGTTTGAACGGGCCCTGCGGGAAGCGATTGCCCTTCGAGAACCCGCGCTCATTGAGGTGCGGCTGGAGCAACACGGATCTGTTTGAGGACCTTCTGCACGGCTTCGCGCACCAACGGGTCCGGATCCCGGCTGATCTTTTGCAAGGCGGGGATTGCCGGGCGGGCTTGCGGGCCGATCTGACCGAGAGCCAGGGCTGCCTGCCGGCGGACCGCCCACTCCGGATCGCTCAGGGCCGCGCAAAGTGCCGGCACGGCGTCGCTGGCGGCGGGGCCGATTTGACCCAGGGCCAGTGCGGCATGTTGGCGGACCAGGCGGTCCCTCTTCAGCGCCTCCATCAGGGCCGGCACGGCGGAGCGGGCTTCCGGCCCCAGCCGTCCCAGTCCAAATGCACCCTGTACCTGGATCGATGGATTGGGATCGCGCAACATCTGCTCCAGCTCGGCCACGGTTTTGCCAGTATAGGGCGGCCGGGCACGGCAAGCGGTGACAAGAACCACGAGGAGTAGCAGGAACCAGCGACGCATACGGCATCTGCCAGAATTCGGGGTCGCAGCAGATCAATTCTATCTCGCCGTGGCAAAATGCGTTAGATTTCCCGACGCCGATTGCTTATGATGCAATCGGATTGCCATACGTCCGTAGTGATGCGGCTCCCTTTGGTTGTGCGGACGGCAACGAGGCAGAATCTGCCTCGGACAGCTGAAAGGAGACTCCGGCCATGAAGAACCCCGGGTTGTGGTTGTTGCTTGGCGTGTGCGTTGGGTTAGCCAGCCCGCCGGCCCAGGCGGATACGCCCATTGCGGCCACAGCAAAGCCAATCCCTGCGACGGCGAGCTCGGCGCTCGATCCACAACAGATGGCGGCCCGGATCGACCAGCTCATTGCCCAAAAATACGCTGCCGAAGGCGTCCAGCCGGCACCGCTTGCTGACGATGCCGAGTTCCTCCGCCGCCTTTACCTGGACCTGGCTGGCCGGATCCCGCGGGTCGTGGAGGTGCGCGATTTTTTGGATGAGGCCGCCCCGGACAAACGGCATCGAGCCATCGAACGGCTGCTGGAGGATCCAGACCACTCGCACCAATACATCCATCACTTCACGAATGTTTGGCGCGCGTTGCTGGTGCCCCAGTCGAACAATCAGCAAGTGCAGCTCCTGGTCCCGGGCTTTGAAGCTTGGTTGCGACAACGGGTGCGGGCCAACACCCCGTATGATGTCCTGGTTCGCGAATTGCTCACCGGCTCGGTCGGCTTCGCCATGCGCAATCCCGGCCAACTCGCCAACCAGCGTGAACCGTCGCCGCTTGCCTTCTACCAGGCCAACGATCTGAAGCCCGAGAACCTGGCGGCGAGCACGACCCGGTTGTTCCTCGGTGTCAAGCTGGAGTGTGCCCAGTGCCATGATCATCCGCGTGACCAGTGGACGCGGAAACAATTCTGGGAATACGCAGCATTCTTCTCCGGCATCCGGGCCAATATGAATGGCGACTTCATTACCTCCGTCACGGAAAATCCGGAGAGCCGGTCGCTGAAAATCCCCGGCACGGAGCGCGTCGTGATGGCCCGCTTCCTGGATGGTACGGAGCCGCGCTGGCAAGCAGATACGCGGGCCCGGCCCACGCTGGCCGACTGGATTACCGATGCCCGGAATCCGTACTTCGCTCGCGCTGGGGCTAATCGTCTGTGGGGCCACTTCTTCGGCATCGGTCTCATCGAACCCGTGGACGAGGCCAGCGACGAGAACCCGCCCAGCCATCCCGAGCTGCTCGAAGAGTTGGCCCGGCAATTTGTGGCCCACCATTTTGATATCAAGTATCTGATCCGCGCGATCACCAACAGCCAAACGTATCAACGCAGCAGCGCGGCAACCGACCGCCGTTCGGAGGATGCCCGGCTCTTTGCCCGCATGGCCGTCAAGGGGCTCTCTCCGGAACAGTTCTTCGACAGCCTGGCCGAGGCGATCGGGTTCCATGAGGACTCCCGGCCAACTCCGCGTCTGGATGGTCAGCCGGTCAACACCCCACGGGCCATGTTCCTGGCCAAGTTCTCCAATCAGGAAAACCGCACCGAATGGCAGACCTCGATCCTCCAGGCGCTGGCGTTGATGAATGGCCGATTCATCGACGACGCCACCAGCATCGAACGCAGCAAGACGCTGGCCGCCGTCGTGGATGCCCCGTTCCTGAGTACGGAGCAACGCATCGAAACCCTTTATCTGGCCACGCTGAGCCGGAAACCACGGGCCGAGGAGCTGAAGCGGCTGGTGAAATACGTCACCAGCGGCGGTCCAAAGGGTAATCAGGCCGACGCCTTGGCGGATGTTTTTTGGGCTCTGCTCAACAGCGGCGAATTCATCCTCAATCACTGATTGGTCCAGAACCAGGCAGCGAGCCGTCGTGCTCCATGGAAACGCTCGTTGACGGGATCCGCGTTGTCTGCGCCGCTCCGCGAAATTCTTCCAGTTCAAGTTGCGCGCTGAAGTGCAGCCAACGCAGCCGAAGACCATCCAAGATGTGGCCCCGGCGGGCATTCACGCTTCTGGAACTCCTGGTCGTGATTGCCATTATCGCCGTGCTCATTGGCCTGTTGATCCCGGCCGTACAGAAGGTGCGTGAGGCTGCCAGCCGGGTCCGGTGCGTCAACAATCTCAAGCAGCTCGGTTTAGCTCTGCACAACTATCACGGGACTGCGGGCTGCTTTCCGCCCGGGATGATTGCCTCCGGCTCCAACATGAGTGATGCCGAGGCGAGCGGCATCACTTACCTGCTCCCCTATCTGGAACAAGACAACACGCACCGCCTGTACCATTTCGACGAGCCGTGGTTTCAGGCCGATAACTTCGAGGCGGTGGGCATCGCGGTGAAGGTGTTCTATTGCCCAAGCAACCGCGACCAGGGCTTCATCGACTTGCAGCAAATCGCCCAGGAGTGGCAAACGCCCCTGCCGGCGCGGGTAGCCAGCTGTGATTATGCCTTTTGCCGAGGGGCCAACGGAGCGGTGCACTTCGATTGGACGCGCATCCCGCCGGCGGTTCGTGGCGTCTTCCATATTCGTCCGCCGGGAGAGCGGGGAGCGGGAGTTCGTCTGCGGGACATCTCGGACGGAACCAGCTCGACCTTTGCCATGGGCGAAGCAGCGGGCGGCAACGCGCTGTTCCTGGTCCGCGACTTGACCAACCCTTCCCAGCCGGTCCTGGAAAGTTTGACCGGCCAACCCGTGCCCGTGGATCAATCCTGGGGCGCGGCGGGCATCGGCGATGCCGCCCACCCCTTCTACGGGTCGGTACTGGCCGTCACCGCCCAATACGGTTTGCCGGCCGACCCCCGTGATGAACCGATGAACCGCCGGCCGACGACCCCCACGGTTTGGGGCAACGACCCCCGTGGCGACAATCGCAACGGCAAAGATTGGATCAGCGGGTTTCGGAGCCTGCATCATGGCGGCTGCAATTTTCTCTTTTGCGACGGCAGCATTCGCTTCGTGACCCAGACCATTCAGCCCGAGACCTACCGTGCCCTCTCGACCTATGCTGGAGGGGAGATTGTTTCAGACGGGACCTTGACTCCTTGATCTGCGGGTTGCTATACCGTGTGTAGCTCTGGTTTTGCAGTGGTTCGCCCGTCCGGGTAGTTCTGCGAACCACCGCTAAACGGATCGCAACACTAAAAGGAATTCGAGGCATGACTGTCGAACAACAAATCTTCACCCCTGCCGAAGTTGAAGCGTTCCAGGCCGATGACCGCAGTGCCGCGACGGCGATTGTCGGACTGATGGTGGGGATCTTCACCATTGGCCTCTTCGGATACCTGGGAGTCTGCTACTGGGTGGGATGACGATCGCGTTTTCCGACTCGGCCCCAGGGCGATGACGCCAGCCTTCACGTGATTCAAGGAGGATTCCATGAGGCTGAACCCGCTCCTCTTGCTCGCGCTCGGCGTGCATCTGACTACCGCTTGCTTGCTCCTCGCCCAGGAGCGGAAGACGGAACAGGACCTGACCGTGGCCGAGATCAAACGGCTCAAGGGAAAGGTTCAGTGGGACGGGAATGCTCCGGATAAACCGGTGATCGGGGTCGATCTGCATGGCACGCGCATCACGGACGCAGGCCTCGAACATCTCAAAGTGCTGACCAGGCTCCAAACCCTCAACCTTTACAACACCAAGATCACCGACGCGGGCCTGGTCCATCTCCAGGGCTTGACCAGTCTCACCACGCTCTTCCTCAACGACACGCCCATCACCGATGCCGGGCTGGCGTATTTGCGAGGATTGACCCATCTCCAGCAGCTGGGCCTGTATCACACTCAGATCAGCGATGAAGGGTTGGCGCACCTAAAAACCCTGACGAGCCTGCAAAAACTCACGCTGAGCGGCAAGCGAATTACCGATCAAGGTCTGGCGCAGCTGAAGCCACTGGGTAACCTTCGGGAGCTAGGTCTCTATGGCACCAAGGTTACACCGGCGGGAATGCAGGATCTGCACCGGTCACTGCCCAAGCTGCAAATCGTGCATTGATTGCCTTGACGCCGCCATAGAAAGCCAACCCGACCAGACCGACACCGAGGAGCATCCAGCTGCGTGGCTCCGGTACCGCCGGCGCCTGTGGGGCAAACGTAATGAAGGCCGGGGCGTTCAGCTGGGGACCGGAGGCAAAGACATCGATGAAGGCTCCTGTCCGGCCATCGTAGCGCACCACGCTGTCGCTGCCGCTGCCGACGACGTACAGGTCGCCGTCCGGCCCAAACTCGAGGCCCTCCGGATTCACCAGGCCGCCGCCGGAAGCAAAGATCCCGAGAAAAGCTCCCGTGGTTCCGTCGTAACGGCGGACATCGTTCGTGGTGAGACTGCTGACATAAAGATTGCCATCCGGCCCGAAGGTCAGGCCAGTGGGCCCGCTGAGGCCTCCCCCTTTGGTGAAGGTGTCGATGAGCGTCCCCGTCACGCCGTTGAAGCGCAGCACGCTGTTGCCGACCTGGCCCGTCACATAAAGGTTGCCGTCGCGGCCAAAGGTCAAATCGAACGGTGCCGTGGGTCCACTGGTAAAGATCTGTTTGAACTGGCCGGTCTTGCCATCGTAGCGGCTGACAGCAGCATCCAGATCGCCAACCAGGTAGAGGTCCCTATCCGGCCCGAAGGTCAGCCCGAGCGTTCCGCTGGTATTACCGCCCTTGGTGAAATGATCGACGTGGCCGCCGCTCATGCCAGCGAACCGTTCCACGCCGCCGGGAAAAAAGTTGCCGACATACAAATTGCCGTCCGAACCATAGCTCAAGCCCGTCGGCTGGGTGAGCCCGCTACCGGAGGCAAAGGTTCCGAGAAAGGCTTTGGTTGTTTGATCGTAACGCTCTACCGCGCCATTGCCGGAGTTGCTGACCAGGACATCGGCGCGAACGGACTCCGTGTCGGTGCACGGCAGGCACAGCAGAGCCATGCCGGTCATCGCCAGGGGAATCGAACTTCGCATCATCGGTGCTCCTCGATGAACAGGGAATCTCCGCAGGGCGAGTACGAGCGTTTCGGTTGATCCGCGGGGCACCACGATGAACGGAGACACAATTCGGTGGAGGGCAACCGTCGTCGCTACACGGCGGTTCGTAGAACGGCGGGGTCCTACGAACCGCCGCTTCACTGGCTCCGTGCTCAGCAATCAGTGATAAAGGTTCGGCTTGGGAAAGTCAAATGAAAACCGGCCGCCGGCCTGCGGCCGCCACGGTCGCATTGGGGCAGCATGCAGCAGTCGGTTCGGGTTCCCTTCCGCGGCGCATCGTCAACCAGCAGCGGCTCAGGCCGCCACCGCACTTGGTCAAGCTGTCGCGCCGTAGATAAGCCCGCCGGCGTCAAAATGAAGTGCGTTTTATCCGTGAAGGTGAGGCTCACCCGGGGCTGAAAGCAACGCTCATGATCCACTTCCCTCGTATCCCCCGTCGCATGCTTGGCCGGACCGTTGCACACCAGCCAGCGCAACTCGTTCTCGCTAAAACCGTACTGTTGCAAGCTATGAATCTCGACCGCGAAATCCCACGGGGCCCGCTGACGATCCAGCGCGTAATTCCAGGCCTGGAGAAGGAGGAAAAGGGCGGAATGAACGCCCGTACCGACAGCTGGGCCGCGACTGGATCCACGGCATTCAACGCCAATCCCTCGTTGCCAAGATGCGAATCATCTTCAAGAAAGTTACACGAAGGACAATGAACCCCCGATTCCCCAGGTGATCGCGCTCGGAAGCAGTGCCGGAGTATGCGCATCATCGGACACTCCTTGGACACACGAGTTAACTCAAGCTTCGCCCAGCCCGGGTTTCTCTTACTTCTTGAACATCTTCTGGCTACGGTCCCCGCGTGACAGCAAGTAGGCTACCAAGTCGAGAATCTCGTCCTCCTTGAACGTATCGAGCAAGCCTTCCGGCATCATCGAGACCTTCGAGCGCTCGATCGACTCCACCCGCTTTTGATTGACGTTCACCAGGCCGTTCGGATCAAGCATATTGGTCATCACCATCATGTTGTCGCCATGATAGTTGACGATGCGGCCAGTGACCACGCGCCCATCCGTGGTCGTGATGATCACCGCGGCATACTGGTCGCTGATTTCCTTGCTTGGTTCAATGATCGATTCGAGCAAATCGCGAACGCTGAACCGCCCCGAGGCAATCGTCAGATCCGGCCCCTGGGAACCGCCTTCGTTATCGAAGCGATGGCAGGAAAAGCACAGGGCTTCACCAAATAGACGCCGGCCACGATCGAAGTCGCGGTTGGCTAACCCTTTCTCCACAATCGGGGCCAGTCCATCGACTTTCCATTTCTTGACGAATGGCCTCGGTTTGCCGGCGATGGGCGTTGGTGCCAGCGGACTGGCCTCCAGCACCGGCCGCAATTCTTCCTTCTCTTGGGCGGTTAACGTGGCCACTGCATCGGCTTTCATGAGCCGGAAGAACCCGCGCAAGCTCGCCCCGCCCTTGTAGTTGGCAGCCTTCAAATACCAGGCAAAATACTCGTTCCGCTGCGCCGGCGTCCAACCGGTTCGGAGATCACGGAGCGACTTGGCGTATTCGATCTGCTCCTCCTGCGTCGGCGCCTCGGCCATCAAGTGTAGCGCCTTGGCCGCGACGCCCGGCGCTTCCAGGTAAACCAGGAGCTGGCACAACTCCGCATTCAGTTCGCGGCTCTTGGCCGGGAAGAGGGGATCGAAACGCTGGATGAGCCGGGCCCGCACGTCGCGGTCCGGCCAGCCCATGCGGTTGAACAGCACCCCATAGACGCGCAGGAGATCGAGGTGCTGGGCTTCGGTGAGCTTCTGCCAATCGATCCGATCGAGCGCTTCGAGGATCGGGTCTTTGAGGGCCGCGCCGGGCACCGGGTCTCCTTCCTTGCGGGGGTGATGGAATGGGTCTTGACCCGTTGCGCGCACCAGGGCCAGCAGAGCAGCAAGCGCCCGACCCGGCTCCGTTTCCTTCAGGGCTCGGTCTTGCCACTCCTTGGGGTCCTGATGCTCGATGGCGACCCGGGCGGCAAATCGGATGAAGCGGTCCGCGTGGTTGAGATAGGGCCAGGCGAACTCGACCGCGTTCGGGTCCGGCCGGCCATGGAACGCCTCCAGCCGATGCCGCAGCGCGTGCAGCGGACTGGGGGCCGGGCCACCTGGCGAGGGCGCAGTTGACTCCGCGCCAACGTAGGTGATGCGGTAGAGCCCTGATTGCGTTCTCCGGCCACCGATCGTGAAATAAAGGGCTCCATCCTTCGGATTGACGACGATGTCCGTCAGCGGCAAGGGCGAACCGTTGAGGAACTCCTCGGCCACGGCTTTGTAAGCGCTGCCATCGGGCGTCAGGTGGACCGCATACAGTTTGCCATAGCTCCAGTCACACATGAAGAGTGCGTCCTGGTACTTGGCCGGGAAGTGGGTGCCGTAGCCGAAGCACATGCCGGTCGGCGAACCGGGGCCGACGTTGTAAATAGCTGGCAAGCTGTCCGGATAGTACGGCGGCCATTTGCCGGCACCGTTGCGCCAGCCATATTCGCTGCCGCTGGTCACCAGGCAAACCCGCGTCGGCCGATACCAGGGCGTGTTCATGTCCCATTCCATATCGGCGTCGTAGGTGAACAGGTCGCCATCGCGGTTGAAGGCAGCGTCGAAAGGATTGCGGTAGCCGGTGCTCACCAATTCCCAGGTTTTTCCGTCCGGATCAACTTTGTAAATGCAGCCGCCCGGCCCGAGCACACCGCGCATGAAGCCGTTACCGTCCGGCAGTCTCGGCAGCAGATGATCCTCTCCCCAGAGCTTCGGCACCCGCGAACCGGCGAGCGGACTCATCATCTTCGTCTGGTTGCCGCAGACAATGTAAAGCGACTTGCCGTCCGGGGCAGGCAGGATTGCGTGGGGACCGTGCTCGCCGCTGCCCTGGACCTCGCGAAGGAATTCCGGTTTCTCAAACGTATCGCCGCCATCTTTCGAACGGGCCCGGTGCAGGCCGTGCCGGGGCTTGATCCCATTGATGGCCACCCCTTCGTTGATCATGACGTACAGGCTGTCGAACGCCCAGAGCAAACCGTGCGCACCGCCCAGCGGCAAATCAAGCTTTTCCACGATCGCCGCTGACGCAACGGTTGCGGGATGGTCTCCCGAACGGGTCCCGAGTGGTGGGGGCGTAATTCGGTAGAGCGGACCATTCTGATCCGAAACGATGAGCCGCCCCTTCGGATCGACGCACAGGTTGACCCACGAGCCTTGCACGTCCTTGGGCACCGAATAAAGCAGCTCGGCCCGGAATCCTTTGAGCACCTTCAGCGCTTCGGCGGGCGTCGCAGTCGGCCCTTTCGGGGCCGGCTTTGCGTCCTGGCCGGCTGCGGCCAAGGGAAATGCCAGCACGAGAACCGTCCAGATAGCCAGCCGCGTCGCCTCTCGCATCACTTGCTCCTTCCCACCAAAGATTCGGGGTCGCGTCCGTGCCGGGAGATCTCTCCACCGAGTCTCCCGGTACGGACGCGAATTGACTCACCGTGCACCGGCTTGGTTACTGGGGCTCGGCGAATGTTTTGGGATCGACCTTGTCGAGAATCTTGAATTCTGTAACCAGGAAATCCTGGAACTTCTCCCCATCCCGCTTGGCCTGCATCTTGGTGGCCTTCTTGATGCCCGCCATCTCCTTGTAGTCGCGGAATGTCGTTTCCTGGGTGTACTCGTCCCCCATGAAACCGGCGACCCGCGCCACAACCTTGACGGGCAGGCCGCTGTCCTTATCGAAATAAATGCGGAAATCCTTCCCGTCCGGCCCGGTCGCCTTGATACCGACTGCCGGTTTGCCGTCCACAACTTCCTCGGGCGCGGGAGCGACCTTGAACTCCTTGCCCTTCAAGGGCAGGACGGTCATCGGGATCACGGTGAGGTAAATTGCACGTTTCTCATTGGCCAAGGCGTCCTTGTCCAGTTCCATCTGGTTGTCGCCAAACTTTCGCCAGCCTTTATCACCGGCCACGACGGTGATGACCTTGAATTTGTTGCCGTTGAAGTCACCTTCAAACTCCCGCCGCGCATGGTCAAGACCTTGCACGGTCGAATCGGTGGTGACCTCGTTCTCGTTCCCTCCAAAGCGGACGCTCCCCTTGGCTTTCCAGGAAGCGTTCCTTGCCTTGCTCAGCTTCTCTTCACCGCCCAGGGCTTTGATCGCCTTGTTCAGGATGGCGTCCGTATCCGTCGCCTCCGCAGCCCGTCCGGGACCGTTCCAGACGGATACGAAGGCCATTGCCAACACCGCGACGATGGTCCTTGTCATGAGTCTATCTCGCCTTCTGTGAGAAAAAAGGGAAAAGCAGAGTGTCTTTTGATTCTATGCACCGCCGTCACCGAAGACGAGCGGCATCCGATTCTCGAACGATCCGGCTCAGCGGAATAGCAGCGGCGCAAAATCGTTCAAGTAATGCCGCCAGTTGATCCAGGTATGGCCTCCGCCACTGACGTGGAGCTCGTTTTTGATCCCCCGCTTGGTCAGCAGTTCGGACAGGCTCTTGGAGCCATTGAAGGTGAAATCCTTGTCGCCGACGCTGATCGAGAATAATTTCACGATACGGTTGACCTTGTCCGCCTGGTCCAGGAACGTGGCGTTTCGCTTTTCGAAATCGGCAGCATTTTGGCCGATGCCGGCGCTCCAAACTCCTACATAAGCGAACTGGTCGGGATGCGTCGTGACGACCCGAAGCGTTTGCCCACCGCCCATTGATAACCCCGCCAGGGCTCGGTTTTCTGCAGTCGCCAAAACGCGGAAGTTCTTCTCCACGAATGGAACAATGTCGTCGAGCAGCTCATGGGTAAACCGATCCTGAGCCGCGGCGGCAGCTCCGCCGGCCGCCGCGGTGCCGGAGGTTGTCGGACGGGGCAGGCTGCCGTTGGGCATCACGATGAGCATGGGTTTCGCCTTGTGTTCCGCCAAGAGATTGTCGAGGATGAAGCCGGCACGGCCGACCGTGCTCCAACCCGAATCTTCATCGCCGCCGCCATGAAGGAGGTAAAACACCGGATAGCGATCCTTGCTGCTATCGTAGCCGGGAGGCGTGTAGATATGCATCCGCCGTTGCATGCCGAGCGTGGACGAGGAATACCAGACCTCGCGGATCTCGCCATGGGGAACATTTCGCAGTGCTTCGAACTCGGCTTCCGGGCCCGGCAGGAAGAACAGGTTATCCAGGCTGTTGATGCCCTGCTTGACCATGGCATTCCGCGGGTCTAGAGTCTTCACGCTATCCACGTTGAACGAGTAGCTGTAATAATCGGGCTTGAGCGGCCCCACGGTGACGGACCAGACGCCCTTCTCATCTTTCTGAAGCTTTACGGGGCCGCCGGCGTCCATCCAATCGCCGCGCACGGTCACTTCCGAGGCCTTGGGAGCGTTGATCCGGAAGGTCACGCGCTGGTCGGAGAGCACTTCCGGCGAAGTCAGCGTGTCCCGCGCGGTTGGCTGCCGCCGCTGAGCCTGGGCGGCCGCCTCCGGACAAGCCCCGAACATTGTGAACATCAGGCCAACGCTGGCTGCCAAACACAACACTTTCTGTCGAGCCATGAACTCACCTCGCTTTCGATCGTCCCGCTGGTCCAGGAGCAGTGCCTATCACAACGTACTGGCCAATCCCTTCGGATGAATCAAGGCATTGAGCAGGCCTTCCTGCTTCTATATTCTGCCCACGGTGGATTGCCCACTGCTAAAGATTTTTCGCCTAATCGGCGGACCGAGCGACCTTTGGTTAATGAGAACGCTTCGTCCACAGACGTTGGATAAGGGCCATTTCCATGACGGATCGTACCATCCCGCACGGACAGGTGACACGGCTGCTCATGCAGCACCGCACGGCCCTTTATGGCTACATCTTCGCCTGCGTGCGCAACCATGACGATGCCGAAGACATTTTTCAAAACGTCTGCGTCGCGGTGACCGAATCGATCGGTCGTTTGGCCAATGAGGCTGGTTTCCTGCCCTGGGCGCGCGAAATCGCACGGCGCCGCATCTTGGCCCAGCGCCGGAGCACACGCCGGGAACAGCCCTTGGATCCCGATTTGGTATGCCGGCTCGCCGAGGCCGCCGATCGCGTGGAGCGCGTTCAGCCGGCTTCCCGGCACCGTGCTGCTTTGACCGCCTGTCTGGAAAGTCTCCCTGCCGAAAGCCGGCGCCTCATCCTGATGCGCTATGAGAGTTCCACCGCCCGTGCAGAGGAGCTCGCGGCCTGTTTTGGGCGGAGCGTGCAAGGGATCTACGCTTGGATCAAGCGGATCAAGCTGGCTCTTCGAGAATGCGTCGAACGCCGCCTGGCAATGGAGGGGCCATCATGAATGCTCCGTCCGATACCGATCTCCTCCACGCCTACCTGGACGATTCTCTCACCGCTTCGGACCGGACCGCTATCGAAGAACGCCTCCGCCGTGAGCCAGCATTGGCGGATGCCCTTGTGATCTTGGCACGCGAGGAAGCAATCCTCGGCGAATGGGCCCGTTCGGCGCGCTTCGCAGAACAAACGGCCACGGAGACAATGCCTCCCTCGCCGCGCGAATCTGCGGATCCGGGTGTGACCGTTCCGTCTGAACCGCGCCGAACCCTTTCCCGTCGCGCAGCGGTTCGCTCTCTCGCAGTGCTTGCGGCTGGGGTATTGCTTGGTGTTCTTGGAATCGCGCTACACGAGCACAGGAAAACCGGTGGAGGGGACTCTCTTGCGAATGTGGAGGAAGTACAGGGTGATGTCTTCATCGTCACACCGACGGGCCTCCGGTTACCGGCCCAACCGGGTCAAAAACTCTTTGCCGAACAGGAACTCCGGACGGGAGCGGAGGGGAGCTTCGCAGTCATTGAATATGAGGACAAGACCCGGCTCGAACTGAGCCCGGAAACCATGATTCGCCTGCTCGGCGAGGCAGTGCCAGGGGCCAAGAATAAGCGGACCCGCGGCAAGAAGGTTTTCTTGAACGAGGGAGTCCTTGCTGCCGAAGTCGTCGCCCAACCGGCAGATTCTCCCATGATCGTGACCACTCCCCATGCCGTCATGGAGATGCAGCAGTGCCTGTTCAGCTCTTCTACCGCAAAGGAAGCCACGCGCATTGAGCTGGACGACGGCCACATTCGGTTTACCCGCAGGAGCGATGGCCGCTCCATCGAAGTTGCGGCCGGCTGCTATGCTGTGGCCGCCGCACGTCCCGAATCTTTTGCGCAACATCCTCTTCCCGCCCGCATCCGCAAGCCACGGGCCATTTTCAACGAGTCCCCGGCGCCGATTCTGTCGTTGGCCTATTCGCCGGATGGCAGGGTCGTGGTCCTGGGCTGTCGAGACGGCACTCTCCGGTTCTGCGATTTGCAGACCGGCATCGAGCGCACGGTCACGGCCGGGCGCAGAAAGGTCTCTTCCGTGGTCTTCGCCCCTTCCGGAAAAACATTGGCCGCAGTCGTTGATGATCGGATCGTGAGGTTGTGGGATGCCACGGCGCTTCAGGAACAGCGGAGTTTCACCCGTCGCAAGCTCAAGTTCACGTGCCTGGCGTTCACCCGAAGCGGCAATGATTTGGCCACGGGCTCCAGCGATCGGAGTGTAACGGTATGGGACAGCGTGTCGGGACTGGAGAAGACCATCCTCCGTGGCCAAGGCGGCGATGTGATGAGCCTGGCGTTTTCTCCCGATGCCCGAACGCTGGCGGTTGGCAGTGGCCGAGGAAAGGAGACCGGGGACGTCACCTTATGGGACTTATCCAGGCGTCAACAACTGCACACGCTGGAAGGACACGCCGGTCCCGTTCGTTCACTGGCGTTCTCGGCCGATGGCCAAATCCTGGCAACGGGCAGCGACGACGGTACCGTCCGCTTGTGGAACGCGGAAACCGGGCAGCTCCGGACGGTGTTGCAGGGCCACGCCCGGAGGGTCGTTTCGATCGCGGTGTCTCCGGATGGTCTTCGCTTGGCCAGTGCAGGCAATGACAATACGGCCCGGCTGTGGGATTTGACCAGCGGCACCGAACAGGCAATTCTCAAGGCCCGCAAGCACCGCACGAGTTGCCTGGCTTTTTCACCCGACGGTAAGATTCTGGCCACGGGCGGATGGGACAAGACTGTCCGTCTATGGGACTTAGCGGCGAAGGACCTGGGGCCGGAAGAGAGCAATGAGGAATGAGCGATGCCGGCGGTCGGCATCGGCTGAAGCGCCAGCTGCCGCGCCACGATTTCTTCGGCCTCAAACCCAGCGCGATCGCTGGACCGCGGCGGCTGGTGCTTCGCCCGACTTTCGCAATCACAAGGGTCTCTCGGCACGTGGCCGAGAGGACAACACCCGTTTATCGAACCAGTTAGGAGTCTTCCATGGTGCGGATTTTCATTAGTGCGGCCCTTGCGTTGATTCTCATGACCGGAGTGAGCGTGGCCGCTGGAAAAGGCAAGGGCAAGAAGGGGCAGGCTGTTCATGGAACGATCAAAAAGGTAGACGCAAAGGAAGGAACCATCACCGTGGCCGTCAAAGCGAAAAAAGCCGGGACGGCCAACCGGGAATTCAAACTCGGGGCGGACACGAAGGTCGTGGTGGTTTCTGAGGGGAACAAAAGTAAGCTCACCGGCCCCGAGGCACTCAAGAACGAAGGCTTCAAGGAAGGGGCCACGGTGACGGTCGTGACGGATGAGAGTGACGCGACCAAGGTCACGCAAGTCCGGCTCGGCGGTGGGAAGAAAAAGAATAACGCCCAATCAAAATGACCGCGGCGAATCGTCCCAAGAGCCAGGCGAGCGTCTGCTGCCTGGCTTTCTTGCGTTTGCGCGCAGATGCGAGACCCTGGATTCTCGTGGGTAACTCCCCTGAGCGGACCCAGCATCCTTGCCATAGCACCTTGACCGGATATTGAGTGAAAATCGCACCGGCGCCAATCAGCACTGCTTCCGCCAGATTTGCTTGAGCGACCAGTAGGCGATCCAATGGATCTTTATACCCTGTAGCAAGACCCTCCTCGGCCAGGACTTCCTAAGACAGTGGAGTAAGAATGGCAGTCAAGCTGAAAACTTGGAGGGATTGCTATCCCATCCGATGAAAGTATGGGCGCGACCAGCGCCGAGGCCCCGCACACCGCCGCTGTCATCCATTCGACGGTCTCGAAACTTGGCTCCTGAGCGGGTTAGGTCCTGTTCCTACGCGCATTCGTGGCGGCATTGGCCTGCAATCTCCTCGAGCACGCCTGAATTTCCGCAGCGATACTCTTGCACTCCTGATAGACCGCCATGCCCTGCGCGGACAAAACTTGCCGGTCTTTTAGCAAACGAGCAAGCTGTTCCGGTAGCCGATCCAACTCGGGAAGAGGAAGATGTCGGTGAGTGTGGTTCTTGAAGAGTTTCCCAAGCTTCTTCCGTTCGGGTGCGCCCAGCGCCCAGGTAGCACGATGGACAAATTCTCTGACTTTTGGCAGTACAAAAGGGACTCGGGCTTTTGCCTTGGTCCATTGGTGCACATCGGCTCTCAGGCCATGTAACTTTTCTTCCTGCGTCAATGTCTTGTTCCACGACCCTTCCAGTTCTACCCGAACGCCTTCCATCGTTGCGCGGAGCGTGTCGAGGCTCGCTTCCAGGCCCAAGATGGCATTCCAACGAGCTTCGAGGTCTTGCTCCTTTGTTGAAGTAATCACCGCCTCCGAGGTTTCATTGGCGACAACTTCGGGAGGCCGCCTCAGGCTCACGTAGATATCCAGGTAGGCTAGGTCCGCCGCGGGCGGTGGCAGGGGCTGCCTCAACTCGACATTTGATCCGTTCAGGCCGGAATGGGAGACGCCTCCCTGGCGCCATGATTCAACTTCGTCCGTGGCGATTCCCACGACCTTCAGAAGGATTGCCATCGTCAAGCATTGACCCACGCCTGGAGTTTGGAAAGTACTCTGCGGAACACGAAACCGAAGGGCGAACGGCTCGTCGCCGGGTTTGAACCAAATCTCAGCAATTGTTTTTCCCCGGTACTTTAACGCAGCCCATTGTTTCGATGCAGGCTGTTCAGAAAAATGCACTCCGCGCCTCCCTGATCTGATACACGGTCCGGTTGGTTGGGTCCGTTTCGCGGCGGTTCGCAGAACCGCGCGGGGCGCATCCGCACGCGGTTCTGCGAACCGCCGTTCAACAAAAACGGACACGTTCTGCTGGACTGGGCATGAGAACCAGCCACCCCATGATTCCTCTTGACGAAAGTGGCAGCCCTGGCAAGGTTCCTTTAGCCGCCAAGCTGCTACTTTACTAAGCGTACGGACTCAATGGTTCAGACAAATAGGCTTGTATTATCCCGGGCGAATGGCCGTGCCGAGGCCGCATTCCTAACGCCCGCCCGGAACCGCGCGTGACGGAACCGAGTCCCGGCGCCACTGACACGACGGGAGTTGCGGCTGCACGTGAGGATTGGCAGGCTGAAGGCTGTATGGTGCGCCTGCCGACAGCGGGACTCACCCAAGACGCCTGCTACGCCCAGACTCCGCGCTGATCAAATACCAAGACGGGTATCCACAAACCCTTCGCGGCACGCCCAGCCCGAAACGCTCGGACAGCGGTGCGTCAAATCTTACTTTGCCGTATACCCCCCATCCACCATCAGATTCTCCGCCGTGATAAACGACGCTTCATCCGAGGCCAAAAATAGGATGGCAGCTGCAATCTCGCGCGGTTCGGCGATCCTTCGAATCATGTGAGCGCCGCCCCAGTCCGGGTGCGCGTCCGCGGCGGCCCGGTCGAGGCCGGCCTCCCGGGTGATACGCTGGACAATTTGCGTCCATACTGTGCCGGGGCACACGGCGTTCACCCGGATATGATCCGCCGCCAAGTCCAAGGCCATGCAGCGCGTCATGTTGGCGATGGCTGCCTTGCTGGCGTTGTACGTCACGAAGTGGGGCTGGGCGATGAAGCTGGAAATCGAGCCGAGGTTGACAATGGCGCCGCCGCCAGCCTTGCGCATGTGGGGCACTACGTGCTTGGCGACCAGGGCCGGGCCCATCACGTTCACGTCGAGGATCTGCCGCCATTCCTCCGGGGTCGCCTCCAGGCCCCGCAGCACAAAGACGGCAGCGTTATTGACCAGGATATCAATCCGCGAAAATGCGCTGACCGCCTCGGCAACCATGCGCTGAACGCTGCCTTCGTTGGCCACATCGGTGTGCACGAAAAGAGCGCGGCCGCCGCGGCCTGCAATTCGTCCGGCCGTCTGTCGCCCTGTGTCGGCATCGCGTTCCGCAATCACCACCGCCGCCCCCTCCTCGGCGAACAACTCGCAGGTCGCCTGGCCGATGCCGGCACCGCCGCCGGTCACAATGGCCACCTTGTCTCGCAATCGGTTCATGATTTCCTCCGAAACGACGGTCACGTGAAGCGTTGGCGCGGAAATTGCTCCAAGTGTTGACCATGAAGTGAGTTAGCGGACGCAATGTCGCTGCCATTTCCTGTTTTGATCAGCGGGGAACAACGATGGAAAACCTGGATTTAACTCCGGACGACCTGGGACGAATACTTATCATTGGTCGCCGGTTTCTGATCAACGAGACTACCCGGCCTGAGGATTTGAAGGCGGTTCTTATCCAGCGCCTGCGCGATGGTCAACCAGTTCTTGCAGGGAAGATCCAGCAGCTGAGCGACCCCCAGATGGTGAGCTTGTGTCAGGCCATGCTGGCACAACAGCATTCTCTCGCCTGAGCGTAGGTGTACAGCCAAATGCAGGTATGTACAATGGTGTCCCGCCGTAGCTTCCTCGGCGTCGCCCAGTCACCGAAGTTACTGCCGGCGGGACAAAAGAATTCTACAAAGAAAAGCAGCCAGCGGGAATGAGAATCAAGAACGCTCAGTTCCTTCCCACCGGCAAGCACCACAACGCGGGCCTTATCGTTCCTTTATCTCTGGTATTGCCAGCAGATGGCGTGCCATTTCGTCTGTAAATGAGTGTGCCGGGAGTGGCTCCCTCGATCCGCGGCGAGCAAACACCTGCCCGAACGGAGGCACTGGAGTTCGAGTTCAACCGCACCGAACCCGGACTGTTGCATGGGCGATTTCACCCGAAAGCCGCACAGAGTTGCTGATGCTGCTCAATACCCAGGTCTTCGGCTCGAGCCGAGGGATCCAAGCCGAGCCTGGCCAATCCTTGATCCACGTCTGCCTTTTCTCGCCGGCCGCGTGGGCTGCCGACCAACGCTCCGCGCAGGTTCTTGCGACGATGGGTGTACAAATCGCGCAGAAAATTGCGGAAGCGGAGCACATCTCCCACCTGCTCCCGCTTGGCCGGGGAAGGTCGAATGCACACGATGGCGGACGCCACCTGGGGCCGCGGCCAGAAGACGCCCGGTGGCAATTGGCGGCGCACCGTTTCTACGTCCGCCAAGCTCTGCACCAGCACAGACAAAGCTCCATACTCCTTGCTCCCGGGATGGGCCAGCAAGCGCTCGGCGATTTCCCACTGCACCATCACCACCATCCGCTCGAAGCAACAATCGGAAACCAGGAAGTTGGCGATGACCGGCGTGGCCACGGCATACGGCAAATTGGCCACCAGCTTCCGGCGGAGACAGCCCGTCTCCTTCTGAAGCTCGCCCAGCTTGGCCAGCACTTCGGCATTGAGCGTATTCTTGTTCTTGAGGATATCTGCATGCAGCAAGACGACATGGGGCTGGCCGGCCACTACTTCCCCGGCAAGATCGAAAAAATCCGGGTCGATCTCGACGCTGAGCACGGCCCCCGCGTGCTCTGCCAACCGAGTGGTCAAGCTGCCCGTGCCGCTGCCAACCTCCAAAACAAGGTCCTCCCGGCTTAATTCGGCAGTGCGGACGATTAGCGCCAAAAGGTTCAGATCGATGAGAAAGTTTTGCCCCAGTTTGTTCTTGGGGTGGATTCCACGCGCCTCCATGAGGCCGCGCAGGTAAGTCAGCGTTTGCCGTGCAGAAGGTTCCGGAACCATTCGGTTGTCGTCAGCTCGAAGTCGCCGGCCCACGGACAAAACCCGCGGTGCGCAACGTCTCCAGGGTAACGCCTCCACCACGCAGACATTTCCAAACATACTTCCCCAGGAGGTCCGTCTCCAGATTGACGCTGGTCCCTGCTTGCTTGAATCCCAAGGTCGTCTGGGCCAGTGTATGGGGAATGAGCGCGACGCTAAAGCGATCGTCGGCCACATCGACGAGGGTCAGGCTAACGCCATCCACTGCCACCGATCCCTTGGGAACCATCTGTGCGGCCAGATCGGGTGGACAACGAAACCAGACCAATTCCCAATCGCGCTGGCTGATCCGTTCGGCAATGCGGCCCAGGCCATCGACATGCCCCTGGACGAAATGTCCGCCGAGCCGGTCACCCAAACGCAGGGCACGTTCCAAATTGACACGCTGCCCCGTCATCAGTTCGCCCAGATTGGTCCGGTGAAGGGTCTCAGGCCCAGCTTGAAAGCGGCACTGGTCGGCAACGCGTTCGACGACGGTCAAACAGGCGCCATTGATGGCCACGCTGTCGCCAATCGCCAGCTCCGAGCCAAAACCCGGAATGCCAATGGTTAAATGGCGACCCGCACCGTCGGCCCGAACGTCACAGACTGTCCCCATCGCTTCGACCAAACCGGTAAACATGAAAATCTTCCCGTGCGGGCCCTCACGAGGATGCCGGTTGGAACGGGCAGGCAAGGTACAGAGACCATTCCGTCCACAACAGACTTCATTGTAGCGGCCCTGGCGCTAGGGTAGGATTGAAGAATCTCGGCTCGGAACGCGGAACTGCATTTCCGGAGGAGGCGCCATGTCGCGCACCTGGTGGCGGAATTGGGCAAGTCGGCATTCAGTCCCCCGTCCTGGACACACCGTGGACGGGCGGCGAACCACCTTCCGCCCAAATCTGGAAATGCTGGAGAATCGAGTCCTGCCGGCCTGGACAATCCTGGCGGGCATGCCCACGCCCCGTTCCGAATTGGCGGCGGTGTTCGGCGCGGATGGCCGCATTTACGCCATCGGCGGCGCCGACGCCAGCGGCAATCCGCTCGCCATCGTGGAAGCGTATTCTCCGACCAGCAACGCCTGGATGACGGTTGCCAGTCTTAACACGCCCCGCGCAGGATTGGCGGCGGTTGAAGGGAGCGATGGCCGGATCTACGCCGTCGGCGGCACCGGAGCGTCCGGGCTAACGAATGTCGTGGAAGCATACACCCCTTCGAGCAATGTCTGGACTCAGGTCGCCGCTTTGCCCACTCCCCGCTCGGGACTAGCGGCAGCCGTGGGTTCCGATGGTCGCATTTATGCCATCGGCGGGGCCAATGCCAGCGGGACGGCCCTTGCCGTAGTGGAGGCCTATACACCGGCGACGAATACCTGGGTCACCGCTCCCAGTCTCGCCACAGCCCGCTCGGGGTTGGCGGCGGCAGAAGGCAGCGACGGGCGAATTTTCGCCATCGGCGGCAAAGGAGCTTCCGCGGCCACCAATGTCGTGGAATCGTATACACCGGGAGGAAGGAGGTGGACGACCGTGGCCACGCTTCCCGCTGTCCGCGCGAACCTGGCGGCCACGCCCGCGGGGGATGGCCGCGTGTACGCCATTGGCGGCGTGGATGCCACCGGTGCTCAACTCAACACGGTAGACGCCTACACTCCTACGAGCAACGTTTGGGCCGCGGCCTCCCCGCTCAACACGGCCCGATCGAGTTTGGCCGCGATAGAAGACTCGCAGGGTCGGATCTACGCCATCGGCGGGACAGACGGCACCGGACCCCTGGCCAATGTCGAGTCGCTGGCAGTTGTCAACAAACCAAGCAGCAGCACGGCAGTCGTTTCCTCCATCAACCCGTCGGTTACGGGACAGAGTGTTACCTTCACGGCCACGGTGAGCGCGGCATCCGGTACGCCGACGGGGACCGTGCAGTTTCAGATCGATGGCCGAAACGCCGACGGCCCGGTGAATCTCATGACTTCCGGCGGGGTGACAACGGCCTCCTTCACTACGACGACGTTGATGGCCGGCACCCACACCATCACGGCCAACTACAGTGGCGACAACAATTTCGCCGCAAGCAACGCTGCACTGACAGGAGGACAAACGGTCACCAAGGCCAGTACGACGACCGCGGTCATGTCGTCGATTAGTCCATCGGTCTCGGGGCAGGCGGTGGTCTTCACCGCGACGATCAGCGTTACGGCCCCTGGGTCCGGCACTCCCACGGGCACGGTGCAGTTTCAGATCGATGGTAGCAACGCCGGTAGCCCCGTAACCGTCAGTACCACCGCCGGCATGACCACGGCGACCTTCAGCAGCAACGCGCTGACCGTCGGCAGCCATACCGTGGCGGCCAATTACAGCGGCGACAATAATTTTGCGGCGAGCATCGGCACCCTGTCCGGCGGACAGGTGGTCATGATGGTAGGGACGACGCCGACGACCACCCAGGTTGGCTCGTCCATCGTGTCGACCTTTGGCCAAATGGTGACCTTCACGGCCACCATCAGTTCCCAAAGTCCGGGCGCCGGCGCTCCCACGGGGTCCGTGCAATTCCAGATCGATGGCACCAACGTCGGCAATCCAGTCAATGGGACGACTTCCGGTGCGAACACCACGGCCTCCTTCAGCACCAGCACCCTGGCGCCGGGCATGCACACCATTTCCGCCAATTACAGCGGCGATAGCACCTTCGCCCCCAGCAGCGGCACTGTGACCCAGACCGTCAGTCGGGCCATGACCAGCACCACGCTGGCGTCGAGTGCCAACTCGACGATGGCGGGGCAAAATGTAACCTTTACAGCCACCATCAGTATTCTGGCACCCGGAGCCGGCACCCCCACGGGCACGGTGCAATTCCAGATCGATGGCGGTAATGCCGGTAGCCCCGTGACCGTGAGCACGAGCAAAGGTGTTACCACGGCCACCTTCAGCACGAGCACCTTGGCCGGGGGCACGCACACGATCATGGCCACCTACAGCGGCGATAGCAACTTTGCCAGCAGCACCGGAACGCTGAACGGCGGCCAGACAGTTATTGTCCCCCCTCCTCCTTCCAATCCCGTATTCGTGGCCCAGGTTTATCAGGATCTGCTCCACCGCATGGCGGACGCCGGTGGAGCGGCCACGTTCACGAATGCGCTCAATCAGGGCCAGAGCCGTACCCAGGTTGCCCAGGACATTGCAACCAGCCTGGAATACCGGATCGATCTCGTACAGAGTTTTTACACCACCTTGTTGCACCGAGCGGCCGACCTTTCCGGCCTCTTCCTCGCGGTGCAATTCTTGCAGAGTGGCGGTACCGACGAGCAATTGCAAGCCAGCATCCTTGGCTCGGCCGAGTATTACCAAAACCGCGGGGGCGGCACGGACAATGGTTTCTTGCAAGCGCTGTACGAGGATGTGCTGGGCCGGGCGATTGATACGAGCGGTCAGGCGACGTTCAGCCAAGCGCTCACGGCTGGCATGAGCCGGGTGCAGGTGGCAGCATCGATCCTGGGAAGCACGGAGTATCGCCAGAAGCTCGTGGAGAGTTACTACATGAGCTATTTGCGCCGTTCGGCGGATCCGGGTGGCCTCAACACGTTTGTCGGAGCCTTGCAGAGCGGAGCGACGGACGAAAACGCCATCGCCGCAATCGTTGGCTCAACGGAATACTATCAGCGGTTGTGAAAGCGTACAGGGCAAGGAGCGGCTTCGCGGCAATTCTGCGAACCGCCGCGAAGCCGGCTGCCTCGATTGGTCAGGGGCCTCCGGTGGGATCGTCCTGGGGATTCGGGTGGGTGATCACCGTGTAGAAGTTCGTATCGCCGGGCACGTCGGAGCCTTGGTCGGGCATGTTCAACGAGTTCGGCAGCCCCTTGGCTGCGATCAGAAGCTCCTTGGTTGTCATTGACGGGCTTACCCGGTAGCTCTTGATCGGCGGCCCGTTCGCGAGCCCGAGGAAATCGTTGTTGATGAAGGGCAAGAAGGATTGGGTGAGATAACTGAACGTCGCCGAAGTCGGATCGAAGGCCAGCACCCGTGCCGCCACCTGCTCGGCCGCAGGAGCCTGCTGCACCTCGTAGGTCACCAACACGCGGTTCAAGGCATCCACCGCCAAATTCGCCCGGTCAAAGGTGGGCAGGAAATCCACCGGGTCCGTCCCACCGTTCGCTGCGGATAGCTCATTGACGTTAATCGAGCCCTGGAAGCTTTGGTCCCGCGCATCCCAGACGGCGACGCGGACCTGGGACAGCGGTGAACCGCCAGCTCCGGCCAGGGAAACATAGTTCGAGTTGATGTGGGAAGCGATCCGTGTCCCGTCCCCGCGGTCACCGGAGAAGCTGAAGACATTCCCCTGGTTATCCACGAACGCCGCATCACTTTGGCTCGCCTCGCCCTGCAGCGTTCCCGAGTTGTCGTAGAACATGAGGATCCCGTTCAAGCGAACGCAGAATCCTCCCTTGAACGCGGCCACGTTCGACCAGATGGTCCCCGGCCCGATCACGAACGAATCTTTCACGATCGAGCCGTCGGCGGCCACGATGACGGCTGTCGCCGAGCGCACCGGTGCAATCAAATTCGACTCGTCGTCCACCACGACCAGGAAGTTGCCGTTCGACAGCCCGACCATGTCGCCGCCGAAGCGTCCGATCTCGGTCCCGCCCGCCGAGGCCACTCCACCCTTCAGCCGCCCCAGGATCGCATCATAAGCCTTGCTGGTTGGCGTTTGGGTCAGGGTGGTGGGATCCAGGGAATAGTTCTGCACCGAGGCATACCGGCCGCCGCGGACCACGCCGGTGTCCCATCGGCTGTCGGAGCGGAAGACACTGAATTCGTCGGGACAGGCCTCGCCTCCAGCGATGAAGTTTATGGCTCCGGGCCGCTTGTCCCCGGCCACCCGGCCCGGATTCCCATTCTGACGATAGTTGTTGATGATTCCTTGGTAGGGAGTGCCATCGTCGGCGAAGAAGGCCTCTCCCTGCACGGGAGCACCGCCTTCAACCGCCTGAAAAACCACGCCGTAGCGCTGCATCTGCGACGGATTCGTCGGATCGGTCAACGCGTAGGTGTTGTTCTCGATCAAGAAGACGCTGTTGCCGAGAACGCTGGTGTAAGGCTCCCAGTTATCGAGCTGGGCATCCCGTACGCCGTCGTAATTCCAGTCGTTAAAGAAGCAGATCGTGTCCGGCACGATCCGTTGGAGCCCAACCGAATCGATCCCCTGGGGGACGAAGGGCTGCTGCGCAGACAAAAGCCCCGTCCAACCCGCCAAGATAATTGGCGCAATGCACTTCACTGAGATTCTCATGGAATCCTCCCAGAATTTGGAAAACCCTCGTGAACCAGAAAATCTTAAACCCCGACCAACGCGGCGAGTCTCAACTTCCCAACGTGTCTGTTTCGCGGCGGTTCGCAGAACCGCGGGGTTGTGTGCCGTGCGCGGTTCTGCGCACTGCCAGTCAACGAAACCGGACACCTTTAGCCGGCCCGTGTAGAAGATGTTGGGCTTGAGTGTCGAGTATGTGCCGCCGCGCGAGCGGTTGCAAGAAAAAATTTTCGGGAGGCGTGTGTTTTTCAGAATCGAGAATCGCGCGGCGTCTGATGGCGATCGAACCGCCCTGGCAGGGCCGCAAGACCAAGCTGGCCCATCCCATGGCCGCGAATCCTGGTCCCTCACGCCCGATTCTTGATGGCCAAATCGACTTCCGTCTCGTGCAGAAATGCGGCGGCCTGCTCGGGCGGAACCGGGTTGATGTAGAAGCCGGTCCCCCATTCAAACCCGGCCACCCGTGTCAGCCGCGGAATGACCTCGATGTGCCAGTGGTAATGCGGCAACGATTGCGTGTCGAAGGGCGCGGTGTGGATGATGTAGTTGTACGCCGGCTTATCCAGGGCCGATTCCAGTTTTAGCAGAATCGTCTTCAGGACCGTGCCGAGCTCATCGACTTCCATTTTCTGGATGTTCTCGAAGTGGCTGTTGTGCGACTTCGGGAGAATCCAGGTTTCGAACGGGAATCGACTTGCAAAGGGCGCGAAGCTGATGAAATTCGGAGTGTCCAGGACGACCCGCTTCTCCGAGGTCAGCTCCTGATGAATCATGTCGCAGTAGATGCATCGGCCGCGATAATTGAAGAACTCCAGGGAACCGTTCATCTCTTCCCAGACGTTGATCGGCACAATGGGCGTAACGATGAGCTGAGAATGCGTGTGCTCCACCGAGGCTCCCGCGGCTGCGCCCACGTTCTTGAACAGCATGCCGTAAACCAAACGCGGGTCCTTCTTCAGATCAACGAGTCGATCACGGTAAACCCACAGCACCTCTCGAATATTCTCCTCCGTGAGGTTGGCCATGGTGGTCTCGTGGAACGGACATTCGATGATGACTTCGTGGGCACCGATGCCATTCATCTTGTCGTAGATTCCTTCCCCGCGTTTATGCAGATCGCCCTCAACCTGAAGGGCGGGAAACTTGTTCGGCACCACCCGGACGCGCCAGCCACGTTCGTTGGGGCGTGTGTTCCGGTCGCGGTACGAAAGAATTTCGTGGGGCGTCTTGTCCTCGCTTCCCTCGCAGAACGGACAAAATGTAGAACCGCTCGCCGGCGCCTCGGTCTTCGGCACCACCGGCCGCTTTGCCCGATCCGTGGCAATGATTACCCATCGGCCAACGATCGGATCTTTCCGTAATTCTGGCATGGGCAGACCCTGTAACAAGGAAGCGAAACCTCGCAACGTTGTATCCATTTTAGTTCTCGCCCGCGGTCCGTAGCCAGGCTGCGACGGACGACGGACCACGGACTACGGACTCCCTCAGACGTCCCACATGATCTGCTCAAAATCGGGAGAGGGGCACGTCAGGTTGATGGTGCCCTCTCGTGGCGCCCGGTCGCGGCTTTGGCCCCCTTGCAGCAGCTCGATGCAGAACTGGATCGGCTGGTCCACGCTGACGCGGAGGCAATCCAGCGGAATCGCAACCTCGATAATCTGGTCAATTGCGATTTCTGCACGGGTCCCCGTATCCCGCTTGGCCGTGGCTTCCTTTGGCCTCTCCGCGCTGGTATGGAGCTGGGCGACCGGTGTTGTCCCCCCCAGATCCGCCACACAGACCTCGCAACCGGCGGGCTCCACAAAACTGATCCGTAACGCATCGAAATCGGCCAGCGCTGTTCGGGCCGGTCCGTGGAAATCGATCCGGATCAGGAGGGTCTGCGGATTGAAACCGAAATACACATCCTTCATCGGTCCCGGCGCCGCCATGGCCATGGTTCCGCGCTCAGTTTGGCAAGCATAGTGCCCGGCATTGAGCCACTCGAAAAATGTGCGCCGGCCATCCAGTTTGACATCCAAGAAGGCGCGGGGCATGCTATGCAGGGCGCGCTGGCCGCGCCGGATAATCGGCCGTGCCAGGTGCGGCGGCGGTGCATCGCCCAGCAGGGTGTAGACGTTTTGCAAATGTTTGCGGAACAAATAATCGAACAGGGCGTCCTGGGCACTGGAATGATCTTCGCCGAACCACCAGAACCAATCGCTCCCTTCGGCAATATACAGCTCTTCCCAGGCTCGGCGAAGCTGGTCGGGACGGACGACGCCTTGCTGCGCTCGCTGCACGAGGTGCTCCCGAGCCCAGTGCAGCGCGTCCCAGGCGGTGTTGTCTTCCTCATGGCCAATCCAGATGGCAAAATTGTGGGCAATCCAACTGCCGGCAAAGAGGTGCGGAAGGGTATCCCGTGGCGGATATTTTTCCAGAAACATGCCGACCTGGACCGGCTGGAGATCACGCGTCCGGACACAGCGTCCATACAAAGCACGCAGGAAGGCCACGCCGCCGCCAGGATAATGTTCCCAGCAATTCTCGCCATCGAGAATGATGCTCACCAAGGCCGGTTGCGCACCGGTGACCGCCTGGCCGATATTCCGCACGTGTTGGACGAAATCGTCGGCAGCCGCAATCGGATCGCTCCGCTGGTAATGAAAGCCGATCATGTCGCTCAGGGCGTGATCCCGAAAGACGATCGCCAACTCATGGCCGGCCTCGGCAACTTTGTAGGGCCGATACATCTGATCGGGATTGCGCACCTGGCCCCGGTGGTCGCGGCCGACGAAGCCATGCGTCGATGCGCCCAGGATTTCCTCATCCGTGGCGATCCAGCGAATGCCGTGTTGGGCGAGCACAGGGAGCATGGTCTGGCACACCGAGCCCTCCGCCGGCCACATGCCTTGAGGCGGCTTACCGAAAATCTGCGCGTGCTGTTCAACGGCCCGTCGAACCTGGACCGTGGCATCTTCCGGATAGCCACCCGTGTACCGCGGCAGCTTGCAGTCCGGCAACGCTTCGCGCGCCAGTTTCTTATCCAGGAGCAACGGCAAGATTGGGTGATAGTAAGGCGTGGTTGTCAGCTCGACCTGACCGTTGGCCACGAGCTTCTGGTGCAAGCCGATCACGGTCCCCAGGATTTCCAGGTGCTTATCGAGCAAACGGTTTTTTTCCTCTTCGGTAAAATGCCGGTCCTTGTCCCGAAGCTCGCGCAGGAAAGAATCGCGCTCAAAAGCCAGGGGGTGAACCCAGGCGAGATTGAACCAGACCTGCAAATCACGGAAATCGCGTTCGTGGAAGCGGCGCAACGCCTCCTGAGCGGTATTTCGGCCGGCCCCGCGCCGCTGATACAACTCGGCGTAGCGCCGGTATGGCCGAATCATCTGCTCCGGATCGGCCATGAAAAAATTGTCGAGCAGAAACAGACAATCGTCCTGAGAAAGACCGTCGGGGGGACGTCGGGAGAGAATCAGGAACCGATCCGTTGCGCCCCGCTCCGTGTAGGCTTGCAACTGAAGGAGCAGGCTCGGCACCAGGTTTATCGTGCACCGCATCTCGGGAACTTCCAGGAGGTGCAGGGCCATCCCGTAATAATCCTTGACGCCGTGCAGGCGCACCCACGGCATGGGGTTTTCGCCGGCCACGTCGTCGGGGTAGTACGGCTGGTGCTGATGCCAAAGAAAAGCAAGCTGGACTTCAGCCATCTCAATATCATTTTCAGTTTCTAATTTTCAATTTCGCACTTCCCATTGCGTTTCATAGACCGGGCTCCATGACCATCGCATACAACTTCTCATATTCCGCAGCGATGCGATCCCAGGACCAATCTTGGAGCATGCCGGTGCGCATGAGCGTTAGCCATCGCTCCGGCGCGCCTCGATACAGCTCCAAAGCGCGCTGCACCGCCCGCAGCAGAGCCGCCGGCGTGTAGGCAACGAAGGAGAATCCCGTGGCAGTTCCTGCTTCGGCGGTCCGGGGATTGTAATCGGTAATCGTATCGGTCAATCCTCCCGTTGCACGTACGACCGGCACCGTACCATATTTCAAGCTGTACAACTGATTCAGACCCGCCGGCTCGAACTGACTCGGCATGAGAAAGAGATCGGCACCGCCTTCGATTTGATGGGCCAGTGCCTCATCGAACCCGAACACCACCCCCACCCGATCGGGAAAACGGGAACGCAAGTCGAGAAGCATGCGATGATACGCCGCTTCCCCCTCTCCCAATAATACCAGCTGAACATCCTGTTGGAGGAGGGTGTCCGCCGCTTTGCCGACCAGGTCGAGCCCTTTTTGTTCCACGAGCCGGGCGACCATTCCCAGGAGCGGAGTGGTCCGCCGTTCCGGCAAGCCGTAGCGGCGCTGGAGGGCGGCCTTGCAGAGCGGCTTGCGCTCGGCAACCGTATGCACATCATAGGTGGCGGCAAGGTGGGGATCGGTCGCCGGATTCCAGATGCTGTAGTCCACGCCATTCACGATTCCGAACAGGCGGTCGCGCCGTTCTGCCAAGACGCCGTCGAGTCCGCAACCGAAATAAGGGGTCTGAATCTCTTTCGCATAGGTCGGACTGACCGTGCTAATCAGATCCGCGAACACGATCCCCGCCTTGAGGAAATTGAGCTGGCCATAGAATTCCAGCTGCCGATAGTTAAACAGCTGCCAATCGAGTCCTGTCAGCAGCATATCCCAGTGCCAAAACTGGCCCTGGTAAGCGATGTTGTGAATCGTGAACACGGTGCGGAGGTGTTCGTAGCCGGGCTGATTTCGGTACACCTCCCGCAGATAGACCGGCGTGAGTCCGGTCTGCCAATCATTCACGTGGAGGAGGTCGGGCCAGTAGTCGACGAGTCGCAAGACCTCCAACAGGGCACGCGAAAAAAAGATGAACCGTTCGCAATTGTCGGGGTAGTCCCGCTTCTGACCGCCCGGCAACGTGAACTGATACAGCCCGCGTCCCTGAGTTGGTTCGTCGCGCTCAAAATATTGGGGTTGCTCGATGAGATAAACCGTCACGGGAGAATTGGGCAGCGTAGTCTGCCAGAGGGTCCCGGTAACGGCGCGATTTCCGATGGGCACCGTGAAGGTGCGTTCGGTACAAGTAAGGGGAATTTTGCTGGCCCGGATGCTGTGGTACAACGGGAGAACGATCGCACACTGCCAACCGCGGCGGGACAAGGCACGGGGCAGCGATCCAGCCACGTCTGCCAGGCCGCCCGTTTTGGCGAACGGAACGACTTCCGAGGCGGCGAACAACAGTTTGTGATCGTTTGCGGTCGCCATTCCTCAATCAGGTTGTACTCCCCAGGCCGGTGCTCGGCAATCTGATTTGGCCCCTCATGCTGGGAATGGCGCAGGGCAGGGTCGATCCGAGCGAAGGTAGGCGTTAAGCCGCCGGCGCGAGCTGTCGTTTCCGCCAGGCGTCCAGCTTGGTCAGGTTTGCATGGATTGGGTGGGCGGGCAGTGGACGACGCAAATCGAGCAGGCCAATCCATTCGTGTTCGTTTTTGTCCTTGAACACAAACCCGAATTTGCGATAAATGTGGAAAGCAGCCACATTCTCCTTGTAGACGGTGAGCCGCAGGTGCTGGGCCCCGGCCGCCTGGCTTTCCGCGATGGCGTGGGCCAAGAGCAGCTGGCCCAAGCCGGCTCCGCGCAGCTGCGGGTGAGTACACGCACCGAAGCTTGGCGTCGTGTAGCCTTCGTCCCAACCCCGGAGCATGGAATAGCCGACCGTTTCCCCGTGATACTGCGTGATGAAGTAGCGATCTCGGCAGCGGCGCTGCCGCGCGCACAAATCCGCCGCGAATACCTGCGACAGCGGGTGTGGATGGAAAAACCGCGTGGTTTCCGCATCAGCTGCCAGGAGCTCGAAGAATCGGCCGAGGGGCTCGGCGTCGGCTTCGGAAAGTCTGCGCGTGTTCAGGTCCGCAATGGGGGACGTTTCCATGTGCATTGTCTCACGCTGCCCGGGCGGATGGGGTCGGATACTGCCGCAGCAACTCCCGTAGCTCGCCGGTGATCACGTCAATGTCTTCCTCGCGCAGATACGAAGACGTCGGCAGACTCAGGCCACGATAGCTGAGGTCGCGTACCGTGGGGCAGCCGTTGTCATTGCGGTGCCCCTGGTACATCGGGAACTCATGAAGGGGATAAAAGAACGGCCGCGTCTCGATGCCCCGTTTGGCAAGGTCCGCCATGAGACGGTCCCGCCAGACAGCGTTCGGGGTCAGGACCGAGTACATCCAAAACGCATTCGTGGTACCCACCGCTTCGGGTGGAAGCACCAGGGAACCAAGATTGCCCAGGCGTTCGTTGTACCAGGCGGCCACCTGTTTGCGGTCGTGGAGCAGCTGATCGATCCGCTCCATTTGCGCGAGTCCCAGCGCCGCCGCCACGTTGGTCATTCGATAATTAAAACCGACGATCGGATGCCAGTAGCGTCGCTCGGGATCCATCCCCTGGCCGCGCAAGAGCCGCAGCCGCTCCGCCAGTGGCTCGTCATTCGTCACGACCATCCCGCCTTCGCCGGTCGTGACCAACTTGTTGCCATAGAAGCTGAACGTACCAGCCGTACCGAAGCTGCCGATGGGCCGGCCCTCGTAGGTGGCGCCCAGGGCTTCCGCACAGTCTTCGATGACCCAGATCCCTTTCCGCCGGGCCAGCTCGAGCAGGGGACCCATATCGCAAGCGTGGCCGTAGAGATGCACCGGAATGATGGCCCGGGTCCGTGGGGACAGCAAGCGGGCCACGCTCTGGACCGAAATGCACCATGTGTCTTGGTCACTGTCCGCAAAGACGGGTGTGGCGCCACAATACACCACAGCGTTCGCTGTGGCCACAAAAGTGAGGCTGGGCACGATGACTTCATCCCCGGGGCCGATGCCCAGTCCGGTCAGGGCAAGGTGCAGAGCCACGGTGCCATTGCAGGTTGCGATTCCATGACGGGTGTTGGTGTAGTCGGCGACGCTGGCTTCGAACTTGCCGAGGAATGGCCCATTGGACGAAATCCAGGTGGACCGCAGGCATTCGTTAACGTACGCCGATTCGTTTCCGGAAAGATCCGGTGCTGCTACCCTGTAGCGCATGGTAACCACCTGGGAATAACTCCCGTTCGGTTCAATGGGATCGTTGGAAATCTGGTCGAGACGTAGCGCGGAAGCACCGCTCACGCACGGCATCGGTTCTTCAGCAAGCGATACGGTACTTCTGGAACGGGGAGGGGTGTAACGATTCGTGGGTGGGAAATCAAGGCGAATTTGAATGGGTCTTGGCTGATCCGAGGACCGCGCCAAGGCATGCTCGTCAATCCAGCGCCGCCAGCCGGCAAATCTCATTCTCCAGCGCGTCGATTAGCTCTGTCGATTCGGGCGTCGCCTGCATCTCCAAGAGCCGATCCGACATACGGTCAACGAGATCGAGGATCGGCCGATTCAGCCGGGCGGACTCGATGAAGTCCAATAACTGCCGGCAGTACTGCCGGGTATCGAAGTGTTTTCGGACATAGCTCCACGCTGCCTCGGCCATCGCTAGCCGGGCCCCCGAGTTACAGCACAGGTCGGTCAGCGCCGTGAGCAGTTCCTCTTTCGAGGCCACCTTGCGGACAACATGATCTGGAAATTCATCGTAGTAGCCATGCCGCCAGACGATCGTCGGTTTGCCGGCGAACAATGCCTCCAACAGGCTCCAAGAGCTTTCACCCAGATAGGGATAGCGGAGGTTAACCGCAAGATCCGCGGCCAGGAGCGATTGGATCAAGACTTCATCCGGTTGCGGGCCCAGCAGGCGGACACAGTTGCCCATGTCGTAGGTTCGGATGATCCCCTCAATCTTCCGGGTATACTCGCCGGCTTCGAGGACGCCGATGACGGTGTAGAGCACATGGTTTTTCAGGAACTCGCTGCTGCCAATCGTTTCCAGGACCAGATCCACCAACTTGTTGCGGTTGACCATGCCGAACGTCAAGACATTGATCCTACCTCCCGGCCCCGGTCGCCGGACCACCGGCCGGCGCGAGAACCGTTGGCTGATGCGCGGTTCCGGAAAATTGATCTTCCGCACCGGGGCGCCGGCGATCGGCTCGAGCTGACGCTTGGCAAAGTCGGAGTGGACCACGATTCCGTATTTTCGGCGGATCGCCAGTTTGGCCATGTGGTACTGAACGGCGGTGGATCCATCCCACAGGGCCCGCTCCCGCCCGGCTCGGATCAATTTCGCCAACAACTCCCCTTCCGGCCCATGGGCATAAGCCATGTGGCGGATGTAGGAATCCCAATCCCGTTTCCATTCGAGGAAATAGCCGCCACAAAAATGTTGCAGGACGACATCGTGAAGAATGACAATCCCCGCGTGCCGCAGCGAGGTTTCATAAATGTTGCCGTGGTAGCCATGATGATTCCCCATGTTGTAGATCACGCAATCGTAGCCGCCGAGCTGCGCGAGCAGTTGCTCTCGGTCGATCGTGCTCAGAAATGCCAATTTCGCGTTCACCGGCCAACAAGCGTCTGCGCGATCGGTGTCCGAGACATACACGACGACCTGCTCGGTCTGGACCAGTTGATCCAGAATACAGGCGCTGTATTGCCCAATAGCACTGCGGCGGTTCAAAGGCGTGAACCATGCGATCTTCATGCCACCAATCTTTCCAGAATATGGTCCCAACGGATTTGGTACCGCTCCAGGGTTGCCTGGGCTGCCTGTCCCATCTCCTGGGTGCGTTGCCGGGACGACCAGAGTTCTTCCATGCCGGCCGCCAACGCCTCGGCCGTGGGCTCCAGGATGAGGCCATTTCCTCCATGTTCGATGACTTCGTCGGTGCCGCCGGAATCGCTCAGCGTGAGGACCGGCTTGCTGGAGTGAAACGCTTCCAGCGTAACGTAGCCGTAGGAATCTTCGTCGTAGGGGATGTACAGCGCAGCATAACAACGGGCCATCAAGTCGGCCTTTTTCTGCTCGGAAATCCAGCCGAGGAGCGTCACCCGGTCCTCCAGCTTGTGCCGCCGGACGAGATTGCGTAACTCGTCCAGGTGCGACTCCTGGTCCGCCCTGCCGGCCAGCACCAGGCGAAAACCGGATCGGACGAAGCGCATGGCCTCGATAGCAAGAGCCTGGCGTTTGAGGGTATTCATTCGGCTAGGGTAAAAAAAGTAATCGCCGAAGCCGGCACAGTGATAGATTTCCGGACGCAGCAGCGGCGGATAGAGCACGCCCTGAACGCCAATGCCGTTGTACTGCTGAAGCCGGCGGGCCACGATGCGCGAGTTGGTGTAAATCGCCTTGGCTTCCCGCAGGTAGAGGTTGTCGGCTTGCCAGATCATTTCCCGAATGCGCCGGCCTTCGGGGGTGTTGGGGATGGCCTGGTGTGGAGTGCCCCACAGCTCATACGCCTGCCGGAACTGATGCAGCAGCCAAATTTTTTTGTTCGGAAAGGGCAGAAGATAGGCCGGGAATTTGAGTGCGATCACCAGATCCGGATTACCGCTCTCGATGTGCAGCAGCCGGCACGCGAGCATGTGTTCGAGGATGGCTTGCGGCGGATACCACTTGAAGGGAATGCGCACACAGGCGACCTCGTGGCCGCGCTCTTGCAGTTTCTGGGCCAAGCTGTCAGCCAGGTACTCCGCTCCCCCTTGTACAAAGGGGGCTTGCACATTGACGATGGAGATCCTCATGCGACCAGGGCCTCCAGGACGGGCTTCCAACCGATGTTGTGCAACCGCAGGGCATCGTAACCGTTGCGACCCATCAGGGCGGCTTTCATCTTGGCTCTCCAGAGTTTCTCCATGGCCGCCGCCAACGCATCGGCTTGTGGCTCGACGATCAAGCCGTTGAAAGCATCTTCGATGACTTCCGTCGGTGCGCCGGAATCGGTTAGCGTTACGACAGGCTTGCGGGCATGGAATGCCTCTAGGGTCCCATAGCCGCACCCGTCCGCGTCGGTCGGCAAAACTAGGACTCCACAGGCGTTTGCCAGCAGCGCAGTCTTTTCTTCTTCCGAGATCCAGCCCAGCAATCGTACACGGTCTTCGAGGTCGAGAAGTCGGACGAGACGGTGCAAGGCCGCCTCATAGGCCTCCGACTCCGCCGGGCCGGCCAGAACCAGCTTGAAGGGGGACTTTACCTCTTTCATCGCCTCGATGGCCAGGGTCTGGCGATTGCGGGGATGCAAGCGATCGACGTACAGGAAATAGTCGCCACAATCCGCACTCGAAAACCGTTCCGGATGAGCTAGACAGGGGTAAACAACCCCCTTCACATCGATGCCGGAAGACTGTTTCAGCCGCTGGGCAAGGGTCTTGGAGCCTGCGTAGATCCGCTTTGCTTCCGAGAAGGTGCGCGCGGGTGACCCGGCAAGATGGGGATCCTGTTGAAACCAGGCAACCTTGTTCGGATGGGGAATTAGATGGGCCGGCGCGCGCAGGGTGATGAGGAGGTCAATTTTGTTTCCCGAGGCTTCGGTCAGGTCCAGGGAGCGGATCGCTAGCGTTTGGGCCACCATGTCGTTCCCCTGCTCTTCGAAGGGAAGGAGAACGGTTTCGACCTGGTAATGCTGCGCGCGCAG
>DATGIQ010000338.1:0-4534 GCA_035295665.1 Gemmataceae bacterium
AATGTGACCCCGAAAATCATATCGTATGCCAACGAGCATACAGCCTTTGAACCGCGGACAGCTCCACACATCGGTGTGCTGGTTACTGCCCATGGATACCCTGGGCGCTCCTGTCCTGGAGAGAGAATGATCTTTTCCCCTTTATAGTCGCGCTGCCCAAATGTCAACAAGAAAATGAATTATTTGGTACGGCAGGAATTCGTTGTCTATCGGCTACAAGCGGGGCTTTACACTTCGTTAAGGGAATGCAACGGCACCGGCTGCGGTCCCGCTGCTGGCCACAGCTGGGGTCCGCCGTTCTCAACGTAATTGCTTCCGACGCGGCCTGTTAGGAACGTGCCCTTTCGAGACGTTCTCCTGCGCTTGGATCTGGTCCGATTTTTGCGAGGTCTGTTGACTCCTCTCACCCATCGATGGGTGTCCTCCCCGTTCGATCCTTCGTATGGGATGCTCGCTCCTCGTCCTGAGGAGCGGGGTGAGTTTGCGCATGCTTCGATGAGGAACGACTATGGTTCTTTCGTGCTGGCACCGATGGTTCAAGCGACAAGCCTTGTCCGCAAGACCGACCCGCCGCCGGGTCCACCGCGGCGCGGGGTCTCGACCTTGCTTCGAATTGCTGGAAGAACGGTCCCTGCCCACTACGCATTTCGGAACGGACAGTGCCGGCCTGATTTTTTCCACGAATGGGCCGACTTCGACCACGACAGCGCTCACTTCCACCCCCAACGCTTCGGTCCTTGGCCAGCCGGCCACGTTCACTGCAGTCGTTGTCACCACACCGCATGATTCGGGCACGCCAACGGGATCGGTTGCTTTTGAGGATGGAACCGCGACTCTGGGGACCGCAATCCTCGACACGAACGGCGTTGCCCGCTTCACCACCACGCTTCCCTTGGCCGTCGGATCCCATGCGATCACGGCAGTGTACAGCGGCGACGAAGCATTCGCTCCCAGTACTTCGTCCGTGTTGAACCAAATCGTCAGCCGAGGCGTTTCTGGAATCACCCTTCAGACCACCGCGAATCCGTCCATCTTCAGTCAGCCAATCCGCTTGACGGTCACGGTCACGGGGTCCGTAGGAACGCCAACGGGAAGCGTTACTTTCTTAGAGGGCTCAGCAGACCTGGGCACCGCTCCTCTCGACAGCAGCGGACTGGCGTCGTTCACCGCTTCCACGCTCAGTCCGGGCGTACACACCATCACCGCCCAATACAATGGCGACCATAACTTCACCCCTAACATCGCGCAGCCGTTGACGCAGACTGTCAACCCGGCCATGGCCGCCGTCGCGGTCGGCACTGCCACGGAATCGGCTCGATTTGGCCAGCCTGTCACCTTCACCGCAGCCGTCAGTCCGCTGTCGCCCGCAACCGGCACGCCCACCGGTGGGGTCGCGTTCCAGGATGGCACCACGACCTTGGGCATCGGCATGCTCGATCCCAGCGGGCATGCCACCCTCACCACCGCGGCACTGGCCGCGGGCACGCACGCCGTTTCCGCTCACTACGTCGGGGACGCAAACTTCCTGGCCGCCGACTCGCACACGCTCACCCAGACCGTCGATCCGGAAGCCACCACGGTCACGGTCACCGCTTCCGCGAACCCATCGCCTTCGGCTCAGCCGGTCCTCTTCACGGCGGCGGTCCGAACGATTCCCCCAGGCGAGGACACACCAACGGGGACCGTTACCTTCCAGGACGGAACCACCGTTCTCGGCACCGTTCATCTCGATCGAACCGGGACTGCGACCGTTTCGGCCCAAGTCCACGCGACCGGCCAGCACGTGATCACAGCCGTTTACGAAGGCGATGGCGATTTCGCCCCGTCTACGTCCTCCGCATTGAAGGAGACGATCCTGGGTGGCCCGAACGAAGCCTTCGTGCGGGCGTTGTACCATGACGTGTTGCAGCGCACGCCGGATGCGGCCGGTTTGCAGTTCTGGGTGCAGCAGCTTCAGGCGGGTGCATCTCGTACTGCTGTGGCCGCGGCGTTCGAAACCTCGGTCGAATACCGCGGCCTGGAGGTGGATCGAATTTACCAGTCGGTATTGCACCGCGCTGCCGACCCGGCCGGGCGGGCGTTGTGGGTAAATGCCCTTGTGGAAGGCCAAAGCGAGTCCGACGTCGTCGTGACTTTTCTGACTTCTGTCGAATACATCGCTGCCCACCGCGATGCTGCTTCCTATGTCGCTGGGCTTTACCAGGATGTGCTCAATCACGCCGCGGATCCTGCCGGTGCAGCCAGCTGGCAAGCCATACTACAGGGCGGCGTGCAGACCCGAAGGCAGGCCGCCTTGGCTTTCTTGAGCTCAACGGAGGCGTATCTCCAGGCCATCGATTCGTATTACACAGATTTCCTCGGACGCTCGGCCGATCCTGTCGGCCGGCAGGCCTATCTCACGGCTGTTCAAAACGGGGCCTTCACCCCAACGGGAATTACCACCACATTTCTGGCTTCGGATGAATTCCTCGACCGGGCGATCCGGCTTGCTGACCAGGGCGAACTGGGGTAGATCAAGGGCCCTTCCGGGATGGAACGAAAAGTGCTTTCGGCACGAGCAGTTCGTATCATAGCCGGGGAAGCAGGCAGACGCTTTATCGATAAAAAAACCTCGGCACAGGAATCGGTCCATGTCCGCGCGGCGCTCCCTGATGCTCCTTGTGCTGACGTTGGCCTATCCTTCGGCAGCAGCAGCGCAGAAAATCGATGTCGACTTATCCCGATATACACCCCGCTGCGGCGTGGAGATTCAGCCGCGCGAAGGCCGTCTCCACGTCCGTTGGCCAATTGGTGCGAACGAGACCGGCCGGCTCACGATCGATTTGCGTGCCGGGCAGCCGTTGATCGAAAGCCTGGGAATCGTAGCCGGCACGTCCGGGCCAACCGAGCTGCTGCAAGGCGTTGAGCCGCTCTTCTTCCTGACGGTCGGAACGCGGGACGCACCGCCGAATCGTCCGCCGCAAATGAGCGTCTTCAACACGTTCTTCGACAAACCTGCCAAGCGGCCACACGAGTCGTTCCTGGGGCAGCTCAAGCCGCGGCGCGTGCGCATCGACAGCGAGGGGCGTCGCGCCAGCGTGGCCGTGGGGGATCTGACCATCGGGCCGTTCAAGGGCGAGGTCGTCTTCACGCTCTACTGCGACAGTCCACTGGTGCACGTGGAGGCCGTGGTCCATACCGAGGAAGAACGACGGGCGATCCTGTACGATACGGGACTGGCCGGCAAGTCGCCCGGATGGCAGCACGTGGCGTGGCGGGACACCGACGGGCAAATCCAGCGGAGCGACCCGGATCCCGAAATCACCGACCGTCCCTTGGCCGTGCGCCACCGCACCCTGGTGGCCGAGTGTGCGGGGGGAGCGGTCGCCTGCTTTCCGCCGCCGCATCAATACCAGTTTCCACGCGACTGGACCGACAATCTAAAATTTGTTTGGCTCGGGCGGAACCATCAGCATTTCACCCATCCCTGGGGCTTTGGAATTCGCCAGGTTGCCGACGGTGGCCGGCCCTTTGAGCCGTGGTTCAATGCACCACCCCGGACCCAGCAGCGGCTGGGCGTCTTCTATCTGGTTTGCCGCGGTCGTGCCGAGGACGCGCTTCGCGAAACCCTGCGCTACACGCATGGCGATCGGTTTCCCGCGCTGCCCGGCCATATCACGTTCACGAGCCATTGGCACATGGCGGTGGCCGTCACGGCGATGAATCAGAAAGTCCAGGGAATACCCGAATTCGTGGGCATGTTCAAGGAAATGGGAGTCAACGCCGTTCATCTGGCCGACTTTCACGGTGACGGCCATCAAAAGGATCCCGGCACTCTCCGGCTTCCCGAGTTGGAGATGCTATTCCGCGAGTGCGAGCGTCTCTCCGATGACCATTTCCTGCTGATTCCCGGCGAGGAGGTGGATGAATTCCTCGGGGTTCAACAAAAAGGAAAGCATCCGGGCCATTGGATGAGCCTGTTTCCTCGGCCGGTTTACTGGGTGATGCGGCGCGGGCCGGACCAGCCGTTTGAGGACAACCATCCCCGCTACGGCAAGGTTTACCGTGTGGGCAGCCGAGACGACATGGTGGCGTTGCTGCGGGAGGAAAAGGGATTAGCGTGGTCGGCGCATCCGCGCATCAAAGCCTCGAGCTGGACGCCGGATATCTTCCACAAGGAAGATTTTTACCTCGCGGACTTGTGGCTGGGCGCCGCCTGGAAAGCGATGCCGGGGGATCTGTCCCGGCAGCGCTTGGGCGAGCGCTCCCTGGATTTGCTCGATGACATGGCCAACTGGGGACAAAAGAAATATCTGCCCGGCGAGGTGGACGTGTTCGAGCTGGAACACACCCATGAGCTCTACGGTCACATGAACGTCAACTATGTCCGCCTTCCCCGGCTGCCCCATTTCGAAGAGGGATGGTCGCCGCTGCTGGCTGCACTGCGGCGGGGCCAGTTCTTCGTGACCACCGGCGAAGTGCTCATCCGTGACTTCACCGTGGGCGGCAAACAGAGCGGTGAGAGCTTGGCGCTTGAGCCGGCAGAACGGCCGGA
>DATGIQ010000339.1:0-9103 GCA_035295665.1 Gemmataceae bacterium
CTCTTTGGGTTTGAGCACGACGATTCTCCTGCTTCGGGTTTCCGCCTCACGCCGGGCCGCCGAGGATGTCGGTAGTCAGCCCCTGGGCCATCTTGACCTCGGTGCCGTGGTTGACCGTCCAAGCGACCTTGTGCGTGACCGCCTCGACGAGCCCCGCCGCCGACGGGTGCCCGTTGCCGCTCTTCTTGACGCCGCCGAACGGCAGATGGACTTCGGCACCGATGCAGGGCAAATTGACGTAGCCCATGCCGTACTCGCACTCATCCCGAAAGAGCCGCATCGTGCGATAATCCTCGGTGATCACGGCCATCGACAATCCAAACTCCGTATCGTTGTAAATCCGCACGGCGTCTTCATTGGTACGGAAGGGAATCAAGGCCAGGTGGGGCCCGAAGACCTCTTCGCGGATCGAGCGAAGGCCGGGACGATGTTCCATGCGGTATACGAATGGCCGGAGGTAGCAGCCGTCCGCCTGCCCGTTTTCCTTGATGCGCCCCCCTTCGAGGAGCACCCTGGCCCCTTCCCGCCGTGCCAGATCGTTGTAGCGCTCGATCTTCTCGAGCGCCCCCAGATGGATCACCGGGCCGGTGAAGTTCGTGCTCTCCAGCGGGTCGCCGATCCGCAGCCGCTTGGCCGTGGCGATGAAGCGATCGGCAAATCGATCAAAGATTTTCTCCGCGACCAAAATCCGGCCCGCAGAAACACACCGCTGGCCGCTGGTCTTGAATGCACTGATGATGCCCGAGGAAACCGCCAGGTCCAGACGGGCATCCTCGCACACGATGACGGCACTCTTGCTCCCCATCTCACAGGCAACGATGCGATCGTAATGTTCGGTCGACAGTTGTTGGATCCGATGGCCAACATCGTAGCTGCCGGTGAACAGCACAACGTTGACGCCAGGGTGGCGGACCAACGCTTCTCCCGTCTCAGCCTCGCCTTGGACGAGGTTGATCGTCCCCGGAGGGAACCCGGCCTCTTCGAACAGCTCCACCAGGCGTTGGCCGATCGCAGGAGTATCTTCGGAGGGTTTAAAAACCGCCGTGTTCCCTTCGAGCAGGCTGGGGCCAAGCATCCAGAGCGGCACGGCAAAGGGGAAATTCCATGGCGTGATAACCGCCACGACGCCCCATGGTTTGCGGCGCATGAAGGCATCTTTCTCCGGGATTTCCGAAGCGAAAATTTCCCCGGTCGGCAGCCGGCCGGTGCCGAAGACATACTGGATCATGTGCAGCCCTTCGATCACCTCCGCCCGGCATTCCGTCACCACCTTGCCGCACTCTCGAGCCATCAGAAGGGCCAGGGAATCCACATCGCGCTTGACCAGCTGGGCGAGGTTGTCGAAGAGTTCCGCGCGATGGATACGGCTGGTACGCCGCCAGGCAGGAAACGCTTCACGGGCTGCGAGGACGGCCTGAACCGCTTCGTCGGCGGACGTGTTGGGAAACGTGCCGAGGATTTCGCTCCAGCGGGCGGGGTTATGGCTTTCCAGACCGGGGTCGGCCGGTGTTCGCCAGCGCCCGGCGATGAAATTTCGGCCGGTAATGGGAGAGACAGCTGTCGTCGTCATCATGGCGCGGATCTCCTTGATGGTGCGTAAACCTAGCGGAGTGAGCCGTCGGAGCGGCCCACCGATTCGCCGGGCGGCAGAAGGTACAGCGAGGTGAAGAGGGCTGCCGCGGCCCGACTATTGCAATTATAGGTCAGATTTTCGTTGGTCACAATTGGAGGATTCGGAGGGATCCGGTTCAGAAAGTCATGGAAGTTTCGCGCTGAATGTTCAAGAACCGGATGGCACAGGAGTACTCTTCTCTTCTCGGAGACCCGAGTAGATCGTGACGGGGACCCAACCCGATGCTCCCTGGCTCAACCCAGCTCACCGACATCACTGGACCGTCGAGGGCAAAGAGCACTTGGCGAGGTTCCCAGTTAAACGTGACGCAGAGTTAGCGGCTTCTGACCGACTTCCGGTTCAGCGACAAACTCTGGATAACGAGCGAAGCGCGCATGCCGGTCAAGTGTTTCTCCTATTTCCGCTGCCTCGACACCAGCCACTTGCATTTCTTCTAGCCACTGCTCCCGGTCAGATGATTCATGCGTTTCGGTATTCATCGGTTATTCCCGCGGCAGCGCTCCACCCGGCTTCTCCGGCTCGCCGGAGCACCGGGCACACCAAGCCTCTATGCGAATAAGCGTGAAATGTGCGAATTATTTACGCGCAAGCAACATGAACTCTGCACCGAATTTGCTTCAGTCGCTCAAATTGAACACCAGATTCTCGTTTCCCTGTTCAGTCACTTCGAAGATGAGCGGCGTGTTCATCGCATTGCGATATTTTTGTGGCACCGCTACACCACCGAAGACGATGCACGTAACCCGGTAAAAGCCAGGCATCACGCCTTGGCCGTGCGGATACGTCTCCAGGGTGAACGAGCCATCCTTGTCGGTCTGGCCCGTAGCCTGGTGGCCGTTGCGATTGCCCTTGTTGAAATCGGGAACAAAGCAAACCGTCGCCCCGCCCAGCGGTTTCTGTTTGTATTTGACCTGGCCGCGGACCGGCGCGAGCTTGGGCGGAGGAGGACCCTGGCAGCCCGAAAGCGTTGCACAGAGCAGCCATCCACTCAGCAATCCAGAAATGGCACAGGGCTTCATCCGCAGATGCTCCTTCGCTACAAGTCGGAGCCGTCAATCACTTCGCCCCCCTTCGGCGTCAGCAGGGCATGCAGCACGCCTCCCGGAGTTTGGTCAGCGAGTAAACGGACATGACCATCCATGAACAGGAAATTCACTCCTCCGGTGTGCGTGGACCCCCAGGGAAAGCCAGAGTAGTTAAAGCCGATGCGATCATGGTAAATGGCGGCACCGTTGCGCACCAAGCCGCCGCTGCCACCGCACATAATGGGCTCATCGAAATACCAACCGCCCGTGTTGTAGGCCCGAGGATCCATACCCTTTTCGCCCACATGGATCGTATTGGATAGACCATCATCGATGTCGGCGATACTGACCAGCCGGCCAACCAGAACCCCTGCACCGCGATCGGCATTGGCCATGCATACGTACATGTTGGCCGCGTAGTCAGATTTGCCCCACGGATTGATGCCCGTTGTTTCCTGCGGATTGCCGAAGATAGGATCGGTGGCCGGAGCATTTTGCGGGTTGTTGCGGTTCCGGCTCGGACAAATGTAGAGCTTCGTCGATGCACTGTAGCGGGCCGGGGTGGGGGCTTGGAAAGCATTTTGTTGTTCGACGAAAGGGAGAAGCGCGTACGTCCACGGCCCGGACTGGTCAGCTGGGGACAGCGTCGGGTCGCCCAGTCCCCACAGCTGGTTCGTGTACGTGTGCACCGCCGGTTGCCCGATGGCGTGTTTCCCGCCATTCCCGGGAAAGACCTTGAATTGATCGTGGAAGGAATGCATCCCGATGCCCATCTGTTTGAGATTGTTCGTGCATTGCGTATTCGCGGCAGCTTGACGGACTTTCTGCACCGCAGGGAGAAGCAACCCGATCAGCACGGCAATGATGGCGATCACAACCAGAAGCTCGATGAGCGTGAATCCGCCACGGGCTTGGCACCTGGAACCAGAAGAGGAGAGCATCGCAGACCTCCGAGACCGGGTCGATCGATTCATGATGGTTGGCCATTCCGCCATCGGAAGCGATCTCGAAGGGTGATTGTGTGCCATCAGGGGAGCGATTGCAAGCCAATTCTTGCCGGAGGACGTAGGGGATGGCGCGGTAGCTGCGTCGGCGATCTTTATCGGTAGGCGCCGGAAGAACCTTGATTCGGGCAACGTTGGTCGAAGGCGTTTTTTCCCGGGCTGATTACGCCGTCCGCGCCAGGATCCGACGAATATACTCACGGACGGCAGGCACTTCGACGCCCACAGCCAGATCCACGTTCGCCTTCGCCGACTGCTCAGGACGGGCATCCACCACGCTCATGCCACGGGTCAGTTCGCCGCGCGTTTCGACATCCACCGCCAGCGGCTTGGTCGTGAGGACGTGGGGCATTGTTACCGCGGCCACGCCGAGGACATCCTTCAAATGGAAGCCTTCGATGCCGTAGAGGTTACTGGTCATGCGAATGCCGCACGGAACGATTTGGCGTAAGAAACGGCTCGTCTTTGACTCGGGAGCGGGCAGTTCCAGCAGGTCCGTGGGAGAAAAGACAATCTTACGGGTGACATCGAGCGGGAGGAGCGTGATCGGGGCGCCGCTACGAAGCACCTGGCGGGCTGCACTGGGGTCGCAATAAAAATGGAACTCGGCCACGGCGCTGGCGTTACCCGGCTCGTGCCAGGCGCCGGCCACGCAAACGAGCCGCTGAACCAGAAGCGGCAGCTCGGGGTCACGGTCCAGAGCACGGGCCAGGACGGTCAACGGACCCAGCATGACGACCGTCACTTCGCGGGGATATTGCCGCACCAAGTCGATGAGCAGCTTGTCGCTGGAGTGGAGGTGATGCAGGCGGGCGCAGGGAAACGAGACTCCGCCCAGGCCCCCCGCACCATGGAGCCGCGTGCCGTCTTCCTCGAATTCGACCGGCGGAGCCGCTCCGAGCCGTGGCCAACGCGGCGGATCGATCTGTTCGATGAGGATCTGGACATTTTGTGTCGCTTGTTCGGCGCGGACATTTCCGGCCGTGGCCGCCAAGCCGAGCACGTCAATCTCCGGATCGTGCAAGGCCAGTGCAATCGCAAATGCTCCATCGATTCCAGGGTCAGCCACGATGATGATTTTGCGCACCATAGCAGGAGGTTCCTCCCCTCAACTCTAGCTCCGCGATGCCCAGGCGCGAACGGATCACCCTGTCAACATGCTATCAAACGTTGCAGCACTTGACGTGCCTTTCCGCTCTCGATGGCCTGGCGGGCGCGCACTGTCCCCTCACGGAGTGTCTCAACCTGTTCCGCGGCCAGCAGTGCGGCCGCGGCGTTGGCGATCACTACCCGTGCGGCCGGTCCGTCGTGACCATCCAGGATGGAGCGGATGACGGCTGCACTTTCTTCCGGTCCACGGACGCGCAGCTCTGCCAAGGAGACCGGTGCCAGGCCGAAGTCAGCGGGCGACCACTCATGGCTCTCCACTTTGGAGCCACGCACCTCCCGGACCAAGGTTCCGGCCGACAGGCTCACCTCGTCCAGACCGTCTTTACCACAGACGAGCAAGGCGTGACGGGTTCCCAGGCGTGCCAAGGCACCGGCGAGCGAATCGAGCAACTCGGGCCGGCCGACGCCGAGCAGCTGATACGAAGCACCGGCAGGATTGGCCAAGGGACCCAAACAATTAAAGAGTGTCCGGACGCCGAGCCGGCGGCGGATCGGCGCCACCGTTTTGAGGGCGGGGTGGAACTGGGGCGCAAAACAAAAGGCCAGCCCGGCCTCACTCAGACACTGCTGCACCCATGCCACTGTGTCCTGGAGACGCACGCCCAAGGCCACCAGGACATCGGCGCTGCCGCTCGAGCTGGATACAGCGCGATTGCCATGTTTGACGACGGCCACGCCGGCACCGGCGGCCAGCAAAGCCGCGGCCGTGCTGATGTTAAAGGTCGCCGTCCCGTCCCCGCCGATCCCACAAGTATCGAGCACATCGGTCCGGCCCGTATCCAAACGAATCATCTGTTCGCGCAGGACGGCCGCGGCCGCGGCCAATTCGCCGGCGGTTTCTCCCTTCATACGCAGGGCCATCAAGAGCGCAGCCGTCTCGACATCCCCGCACGCCCCGCTCATCATTTCGTGGATGACCGCCCGCATTTGCCGATCGGTAAGCTCGCGGCGCTCCATCAAGGCGGCCATCGCTTCCGCAAACCAGGCCGGTGGAGGCTCTGCCTTGGCTGGAGGGGATACGTTCACAGCGGTCTCTGGATTTGAAAGCATACCTGCTCGACCCGCCGAGCCGGAATCGGTGCGATCCCTCGACCTTTCTTGAGCATAGCGGAGTGGGCAAAAAATGCCAAAAGAACTCTTCCTTTCTGAACTGATGTATAATATACTAAGGTTCACATTGACGGGCGTCGATGAGTGAACAAGCGGGAATGTACCGCCGGGCAATGGGCTTCTGCGGTACAATTTCTCTCAATAATCCTTTTTCTGTCGTGGAGACTGGCCATGCCTGATTTTAGCAGCTTGACGGAGCGCCAGCGGGAGATTTACGATTTTATCAAGAATAAGATCGAGGGCCGTGGCTATGGTCCGACGGTGCGCGAGATTGGATTGGCCTTCGACATCAAATCGCCCAATGGCGTGATGTGCCATTTGAAAGCGCTGGAGAAGAAGGGCCTGATCAAGCGCGAAGGCTTCTCCGCCCGCGCCATCCAGCTCATCGACCATCACCCGGAATCGGCCGGTTTGCCGTTCCTGGGTCGGGTGGCAGCCGGTTCCCCGATGCAGGCGGTCGCTCAGGATGACCGGCTGGAGTTCAAAGATCTCTTCGGTGGCTCCAACAACTTCGTTCTGCAAGTGCATGGCCAATCGATGATCGAGGATCACATCGAAGACGGCGATTTTGTCGTCATCCAGAAGAAGGAATCCGCAAACGACGGCGAGCGGGTGGTGGCGATGATCAACGATGAGGTCACGCTCAAACGTTTCTACCGAGAGAAGAACCACGTCCGCCTAGAGCCATCCAACAAGATGATGAATCCGATCATCGTCAACTCCACGGAAGACGCTCGGATCCTGGGCGTTCTGGTCGGCGTGTTGCGGAAATGTTGAGCGCTGGGGAGTCTGGAACCTACCGGCCTGACGCATTCACTCAGGATTCTGCGCTCCTTCGTTGGCGCGTCCGGCTTCTAAGCACCCCAATCACGGACACGGGTTCGTCACGGTCGATCGAATGGCCTTCTCGGTGACCGGCGCGATCCGGCCGTGTTCGGTGATGAGGCCGGCAATTAGCTCAGCCGGCGTAACATCAAATGCAGGGTTATAAACCTGGATGCCGACAGGGGCTGTCTGCCGGCCGAACCCGTGTGTAATCTCACGGCCATCGCGTTGCTCGATGGGGATGGCGGTGCCATCGGGCAGACTCAGATCGAAGGTGCTGGAAGGTGCGGCCACATAAAACGGAATCCCATGCGCCTGCGCCCACAGGGCTACGCCATACGTACCGATTTTGTTGGCCACGTCGCCGTTGGCCGCAATGCGATCAGCCCCTACGATCACCAGCTGAACCCGGCCCTCTTTCATCACCTGAGCGGCCATGTTGTCGCAGATCAACGTCGTCTCAATAGCGCGCTGTTGCAGCTCCCAAGCGGTCAGACGGGCTCCCTGGAGCAGCGGCCGGGTTTCATCTACGTAGACATGGAATCGCCGTCCCAGTTCGGCGGCGGCGAAGAGCACCGCCAAGGCGGTGCCGTAGTCAGCGGTAGCCAATCCGCCCGCGTTGCAATGCGTTAATACGCCCTGGCCGTCCTGAATCAGGGCTTGTCCCGCGGCGCCAATCGCTCGGCAAATGCATCGATCCTCCTGTTCGATGGCTCGGGCTTCCTCCAGGAGAGCTGCGGTCAGTCGTTCCGGCAACCAGTCTTCCGTGAATTTCTGGACGTGTCGCTCCATGCGTTTCAGCGCCCAGAATAGATTGACGGCCGTCGGCCGGCTGGTGCAGAGGTACTGGACTACTTCGTGGAGCCGGTGGGCATACGCTCCGCGAGAACGATCCTGGAACCGCTGCATTCCGAGGACCAGCCCCATCGCTGCCGCTATCCCAATTGCTGGCGCACCACGGACCCGAAGGGAACGGATCGCTTCCCAAACTTCCTCCACCTGATGGCAATCGCGATATTCCAGCTGCGTCGGCAGGAGTGTTTGATCGATCAGGCGCACGAAGCCATCGAGCCCGCCAACCCACGTAATCGTTTGCGGTGCCATCAACTTGCCAGGTGCTCGTGTAGACTGTGTCATTGTCATGGACCGTAGCGTCGGTGTTCAGCGGCCGCGACGAAGTATTTGCAGTGCCAGTCCGTGCAGTTTACCATTGCTGGCGATCACGTCCGGACGATAAATGGTCGGCGTCTCGTCCCAGTCGGTGAAGGTGCCGCCGGCTTCTTCGACGATGGGCTTGAGTGCCGCCATGTCCCAGGCGTGCACGCCATGTTCCACCATGAGCTCGCCGGAGCCTTGCGCGACCAACATATGGCCATAGAAATCGCCATAGCCACGCTCGGTCTGCACACTTGCCGCCAGTTCCTGGAAGCGGTCCGCGCAGCCAGCCCGAATAAACCACGCCATGCTGGTGTGGAATAAGGTTGCCTTGCTCAGGTCGGCCACGTTGGAGACGTGGATGGGGCGGTCGTTGCGGTAAGCCCCGTCGCCGCGTAACGCCCGATATACTTGACCGAGCGCCGGCACTTCGACGATACCGGCGACCTGCTCCCCCTGGTATTCCAGGCCGACCAGGGTTCCCCACAGAGGGATCCCTCGTACAAAATTCCGCGTGCCATCGATCGGATCAATGATCCAGCGGAACCCCGACGACCCGGCGACATCGCCGGACTCTTCACCCAGGAAGCCGTCCTCCGGGAACGCTCCCAAAAGCTGGGTCCGCAACAGGGCTTCCGCTTCGCGGTCGGCAACGGTAACCGGCGACTGGTCCTGCTTCCATTCGACGCGCAATTCCCCATCGAAGTAGCGCAGGGCCAACCGGCCGGCTTGGTGGGCAGCTTCCCGAGCGGTTTCATAGCGGTTTCGCCAGGTGGCATTCAACGCAGGGTTCTCCAAATTGGTGGCAGGTGATCCATTCGTACTGCTAGATACGGCTTAACGCAGTCCTCCGTTGGCCTCCTCGGAAAGATCCATTTCCAGCAGATGAGTCGCGCTGGAGAGGATCTTTTTTTGCTTGGCCAGGTAGAGCTTTCGCCCATGATCGCCCCGGCGCCTTGTTGCTCGGACGCAAAACTTCGATTGCAGTCACGACGTGTCCGGGCTCGCCCCGCTGGATGATTTCAATAAACCCTTCGTGGATTTCGACCCCGGCTACGGTAACGACAAGGGGCGGATCCATATACGGGTCCATGCCCGGAAACGGACTCGGCATCGATCCCACCCTCTCCTTCGGCATCCGTACCTGACACAGAACCATCCCTGGCTTCAGTGGTTACTCG
>DATGIQ010000340.1:0-4577 GCA_035295665.1 Gemmataceae bacterium
ACAATGCGCTTCATCTTCCAGGGCCAGCTCCCGCCGTACCTGATGGCCAAGGACCTCATCCTTGCCGTGATCGGCGACATCGGCTGCGACGGGGCAACCTACAAGGCCATGGAGTTTGACGGCGAGGCGGTCTATGCGCTCAATATCGAGGAGCGGATGACTCTGTGCAACATGGTGATCGAAGCCGGCGGGAAGAATGGCGTCATCGCACCGGACCAGGTGACCCTGGATTACGTGAATGCACGCAACGCCGAGCAGAAGCCGTATAGCATCGTCCGGAGTGATCCGGCTGCCCAATTCTGCTTCGAAAAGGTTTACGATGTGAGCAAGCTCGAGCCGGTGGTAGCCCAGCCGCATAGCCCGGACAATCGCGCTTCGGTCTCGGAGGTCCAGGGCACGAAGCTGGACCGCGCTTACATCGGCTCGTGCACCGGCGGCAAGATGACGGATTTCCGGGCCGCGGCCCAGATTCTCAAGGGAAAATCGGTCCGGATCGATACGTTCATCGTGCCGGCCACCAGCGAAGTTATGGCGGGGATCAAGCAAGAACGGCTCAACGGCCAAACGCTGGAAGAAGTGTTTGTGTCGGCCGGAGCGAAGATCGGTCAGCCATCCTGTGCCGCTTGCCTGGGCGGTCCGAGCGACACGTTTGGCCGGCTGAACACGCCCCTGAGCTGCATCAGCACCACCAACCGGAACTTCCCCGGACGGATGGGGCACAAGGAAGCCCGTGTCTATTTGGCCAGCCCGCTGACCGTGGCTGCCAGCGCGGTCACCGGCGTGATCACTGATCCGCGCAAGTGCCTTTGATCGGCGAGGTGGCACGCCCTGAGTCTTCGAAGGGCGTGTTTTCGGCGTGCTCCACGCTCTTCGAAGACTCAGGGCGTGCCACGCAGTCAAAGCGATGGACTACCGATGATGCAAGACCATGTCACCGGCAAGGCGTACGTCCTGGGCGACAACGTCGATACGGACCAGATCATTCCGGCCCAGTACCTGACGTTCAATCCAGCCATCCCGGAGGAGTATCGCCAGTTCGGGAAATATGCGCTCGCCAGCGTGCCGCCGGCCCAAGCGGGGCTGCCCAAGGGACATGTCCCTTTCCATACAGATGACGAATTCGTTTCGGCGTACAAGATCATCGTGGCCGGCAAAAACTTTGGTTGCGGATCCTCGCGGGAGCACGCGCCGATTGCCCTGGATGCGGCGGGGATCGAGGCTGTCGTGGCCGAGTTCTACGCCCGCATCTTCTTCCGCAACGCCGTCAACGGTGGCTACCTGTTGCCGTTTGAGTGCACAGAGCGGTTGTGCGAAAAGGTATGCACCGGTGACGAGCTCCGGATCGACGTTGCCGACAGCGTCTTGCACAATGTCACCACGGGCGAAGTATGGCAGCTGAAGCCGTTGGGCGAAGTCGCACCCATCCTGGAAGCCGGCGGCTTATTCGAATATGCGCGCAATGTCGGAATGCTCAAAGGGTGAGTAGCGGTGTGCGAGGCGACCCGACACAAGCCTGACGCGCCAGCAAACGACACTGCTCCATCTTCGCCGGCGCCGCTGGCTCATAGTCCCGAATCCGATCCCCTCCAACAGAACGTCCAGTTTCTGAAGGGAGTTGGTCCCGCCCGTGCCGATCTCTTGCGGCGGCTGGGCATCGAAACCATCGCCGATCTGTTGTTTCATTTCCCCCGATCCTATGAAGATCTGACCGATGTTCGGGCGATCGCGAATCTGTCTGCCGATTCGCTACAAACGGTGCACGGAGAAGTCGTGGAGATCACTGGCCGGCAGCTGGCCGACGGCCGCTGTATCGTCGGTGTGGTGCTGAGCGACGGCCTCCATTGCCTCGAAGGGATCTGGTTCAACCGGCCCTATGCAGCCCGGCCGTTTCGCTTTGGCCAGCGCTTGGCCTTCAGCGGCAAACCGAAATGGCATCGCGATCATTGGCAAATGACTAGCCCGCGCGTCCAGGTGCTGGATGGGCCCCTGGAAACCGGCACGTCTGCCGTTGTGCCGATTTATCCGCTGACCGAGGATCTCCGTGCCGACCATCTCCGAGCGATTCTTCGTCAGGCCGTGGATCGCTACCGTAGCCACCTCACCGACATCTTGCCCGCAGAGCTTCGGAAGCGACACTGCTTCGCTGGCGTTCAGCAAGCGATGCAGCAGGTCCACTTTCCCGCAAGCCTTGCCGATGCCCAGGCGAGCCGGCGGCGTTTCGTCTATGAGGAATTTCTGGTTCTCCAGCTGGCCCTGGCTCTGCGTCGTCGGGAGCTGCGCGATCGGCAGCGTGCTCCGGCGCTCGGTGTGAGTCGTGCCATCGATATGCGGATTCGCCGGCTATTTCCATTTCGATTGACGGCGGACCAGGATCGGGCCGTGGGCGAAATCTGCCGCGACCTGGCCGGGGAGCGACCCATGCAACGGCTCCTGCAAGCGGATGTCGGGGCTGGCAAAACCGCAGTCGCCATTTATGCGATGCTCGTCACGGTCGCCAATCAACATCAGGCCATTTTGATGGCGCCCACGGAAGTGCTGGCCCGGCAACATTGGCAAACCGTCGAAGGCTGCCTGTCCCAGAGCCGGGTTCGCCGTTTGCTCCTGACGGGGGCCCTGACGCCCAGCCAACGACGCTCTGCCCTGGACGCCATCCGTCGCGGAGACGTCGATCTCGTTGTCGGCACACAGGCCCTGATCCAGGAGAACGTGCAGTTCGCGCGCCTGGGTCTGGTTGTGATCGACGAGCAGCACAAGTTCGGCGTCAACCAGCGTGCGCGGGTTCGGCGCTTGGGCATCGATCCGCATTACCTCGTGATGACCGCGACGCCCATTCCACGCACGGTGGCACTGACGGTATTCGGCGACCTCGACGTTTCGACCATTCGTCAATTGCCGCCGGGCCGGCAACCGGTCGTGACGCGCAGCATCCCCGCGAGCCGTCGGGGTTGGGTCTACGAGCAGTTACGCCAGGGTCTGCGCGAAGGGCGGCAAGCCTATGTCGTTTGTCCGCTCGTGGCCACATCGGAGACCTTCGACGGCAAGGCAGCCGAACAGACCTATGCCGAATTGCGCGAAGGTCCGCTGAGCGATTTTCGCATCGGTCTTCTGCACGGCCAGCTCGACGAGCCAACCAAGGAACGGGTCATGGAGAAGTTTCGGGTGGGACAGCTGGACGTGTTGGTGTGCACGACCATCGTCGAAGTCGGCGTCGATGTGCCCAATGCCACGCTCCTGGTTGTGGAGCACGCGGAGCGTTTCGGTTTATCGCAGCTGCACCAGTTGCGTGGCCGCATCAGCCGGGGCACTGTGGCCGGGCAATGTTTCCTGTTTGCGGCGCCGGGCAGCGAGGAAGCGAAGGAACGGCTCCGGCTGCTGACCCGGATTTCGGATGGTTTTGTTCTGGCAGAGCAGGACGCCCGGCTGCGCGGGTTGGGCGAGCTTTTCGGCACCCGGCAGCACGGCCTGGGTGAATTCCGCTTTGGCAGTCTCCTTGCCGATTACGAAGTGTTACAGTTGGCCCGCCAGGACGCCTTCGCCCTGGTTGCCGCCGACGCCGGACTTCGTCAACCGGAACATGCCCTCTTGCGCCAGGCTGTTCTGGAAAAATACGGACAGACCTTGGAATTGGCGGAGATTGGATAAGTCCGTAGCAGGCTGGCTACGGCCTACGGACTTTCCTGCTTCACCTTCCCCGGTCCCCATAACGCCCGCCCCGGCTTTGCGCCAGTGTGTTCTCCATCCTTCAGCACTTGGACGCCATTGATAAAGACATGGCGGACACCGACGGCGTACTGGTGTGGCTGATCGTAGGTGGCCCGGTCAGCGATGGTTTGCGGATCAAAGAGGACCATATCGGCGAAATACCCTTCCCGCAACAGCCCGCGCCGATCGAGGCCGAGATTGCTGGCCGGCAAGCTGGTCAGTTTGCGAATGGCTGCCGCCAATGGCAACCGTTTCTCTTCACGGACATATTTGCCGAGCACCCGGGCGAAGCAGCCGTAGGCCCGGGGGTGCGGCATCGACTTGAGGAACACACCTTCAGGAGACTGGGCGGCTTCGTCCGAGCCAAAGCTGACCCACGGCAGCGGGATAATCTTGCGGATGTTCTCCTCGGCCGTGATGAAGTACACCGTACCGATGCTCGATTCGTCTTCGAGCAGCAGGTCCAGCAGCGTCTCGACCGGATCTTTACTGGCCTGCCGGGCGATCTGGGCGAGGGTCCTGCCCTGGAGCGGTTTGAGCGCGTCGCGCTTGAAAGAAATCAGCAAAATGTTGTCGGCCGAGCCGGCATTGTGATAGAAGTTCGGCCAGTCCGTTTTGTTGCGGATATCGTCAAGAACGCGCCGGCGATCTTGCGGGTCGCGCAATCGGCGACGCATTGCCACCTCACCGCCGGCCATCGCCCACGGCGGGATGCAGGCCGTCAGCGGCGCCGCCCCGGCGGTATAGGGGTACATGTTGGCCGTGATGGCCAGCCCTTCCTTGCGTGCCGCTTCCACTTTGGCAATGGCGGCGTCCATCTTCTTCCAGTTGTTCTGCCCGGCCGCCTTGAAGTGGTAGATCTCGGCGGGGATCTT
>DATGIQ010000341.1:0-6221 GCA_035295665.1 Gemmataceae bacterium
ACGGTTGCGGAAACAAGCTTTGCCACACATGGGGCAAGGCCGATGCGTGAAGTTGCGGCTGCGATGAATGATCTTGGCTTTGGGCAGATCTTCGGGTCGCGTGATGCCTTCGGTGACGTCAGGCAGATACTGTCCGGGACCAGCCACAGCAATGCCCTCCTTCGCCAGTGAGTCTGGCTGGACTTCCCAGGAATCGTGTGGACTTCCGCACGGTTGGTGGACACCCAGTTAAGGGTGTAAAATCACCCTGGGAATTTAATGGGGCTTGTCTGCTCCTCCGGCCGAGCCGGTCGACTTGATTCGCTTGAAGAGAATCAAAGTGTTCTTGCCTTTGCCATCAAACTGTGTTGGCCGAGTTTCGCCGGGCTCGGCTATGCAGAGTCTTAGCGTATCACCTTTTAGTTCGTAGATGGCGAAGGAGACTTTGCCCTTGTTGTTGCCGAATAAGTACGTAAAGTTGCCTTGCTTGGGGCTCTTGGTGGCATCCAGCTCCACCTTCCACTCCTTCTTCTCAGGGCCATCGTTTTCCTTTAGTGTCCATTTGGCGCCTTCGATGACGAGGCGGAAGCGTGTCCGAAGCTTCTCCTCGGGCAACTTTCGGCCCTGGTCTTCTTCGGCCATCATGATGTAGGTGCCTTGCAGTTGGCTCTGGTCCTCCGTGTTCTTGTCAGACTTCTGGGCTGGTCCATCTGCCCCGGCAATGTGAGTGCAACAGACTATCCAACACGCCGCTACGCCTAGACCGAGGAGGATCGCTGTGGCAACTTGTCGCTTGCTTTCAAACATGCATTCGGCCTCCACATGGGTTTCGACAGGAAACCGTCAATCGAGTTATTCGTTGCCGAGCAGCATTTCTTGCGAGTCGAACCCATCGATGTCCGAAAAAGACGGCTTACCCCCGTGTCTACTTTTCGTGGGGAACTCCAGGCCAAGGAATTTACAGCATTTGCTCGCTTGAGTCACGACCAAGTTCCCTCTTTTGATGCTAAAGACTCATAGATCAAGTCTATTCGGAAAACCTTCGCCTAATCCGAGGGCAAACGTATTCTGATTAATAAAAAGGCTTTTTGGGGTTAGGAAGGTTCCCATTCCCACGCCAGCAATCTCAATTGCTGCGGTCGAAAGCGGCGTGTTAAAAATGCCCCGCTGGATGAACAAAACGGCGTCGGTGTCTGACACGCCCCGGATGGTGAAGTCGGTTTCCGTGAATGATCTGCCGCTAAGGTCTCCCGTACCTTTCCCTTCGAATGTAAAGCTGATTGTGGCTGCTCTTGCTTGTCTCGCCCCACTTAGAATTAAAACCAAAGCCACCGAGCCGCACAGAAAACGTTTCATGGACGCGATCCTCCGACCAGAGAGCGGAACGCGGGCACGAATGGCCAGTATGGTCAGGTTGCGTGCGGCAAGTCAAAAGGAATGTCGGCTGCGCTTTAAGCGAATGTGGTCGCGCCTGGCGAGTAGGCTTGAACGCCTGTGCCGATCACTCGGGTTGAGGCAGGTTCGGTGTGATCGGAGGGGATGACCAATGACGCTCAAACACTTGGCGCGAGAAGGTACTTACGCGGAGCTATCTGCGCACCTAAAGGACCACGGCTCTTCGATCAATCCGACTGATTTGGCAGCAGCATTGGTTGCTGCCGTCCTACGGGAAGACGCAGCAATTGTAAGGCTGCTCTTGGAACACGGGGCGAATCCCAATACGCGCATCGACGAAGGCTGCTGGTCCGTCCTTGATTGTGCTGTTGAAGACAATTCCCTGGAAATAGCCCGTCTGTTGGTCGAACACGGAGCGGACGTCAATGCGCGCAGTGAGGATGGCTTTACGGTTCTGCACCACGCCGTCGATATCGAAGGGGATGGGGCACAGCAACGTCAGACAACGCCGACAGCGGATCTGACCGCGCTACTGCTCGAACATGGCGCTGATCCACGGCTCAAGACTTCTGGAGGCGAGAGTCCGTTGGATATCGCCATCCAGTATGAGCACACCGCAGCTGTCGCGCTGTTGAAGGAGCGCCTGCGAGCACTCGGGGAGTAGGAGCGAAACGGGCAACAGCGCGGCGTGCCGGATAGCAAAACATGCTCTCTCCGTCCTTGGCCTGGCGCGCCGGGCTTTCGCTCCGTTCGTGGGGCTATCGAGAAAGGACAGACACGTTACCCCCAGCTTCGAGTTGCTTTCGTCACTTCCTAGTAGCGGCGGGTGGGATCGAACCACCGACACGCGGCTTATGAAGCCGCTGCTCTAACCTCTGAGCTACGCCGCCAACATTTCGCTAAGTCGTTGTCCTTCTGGTTTTTCCGTCACGAACGCTTACTACTGGAAATCATTCTATCCGAGCCGTGTTTTTCCGGCTAGCGCGTCCGCCTGAGCTATGCCAAAGCGTATGGCTCGGTGCTGTGGCAACCCCCAAGGCTGTGACATAAGCTTGCGTGTGCAGCTGGCCTTCCCCCTAACGGAAAGCATCTTTGCAACAGGAAGTCAACGCAAGGCCGCTGACGCAGGGTGGTTAACTTCCCGTTTAGGGCCGATTCATTTTGGCGGTGAAGATTGAGCTGAAGAGGAGAACCGTATGCGCCCTCGGTCAAGCCGAAAACTTCAACTAGAGGTCCTTGAAGATCGTTGGCTGCTTTCCATCGGGACGAATCTGACCCTGAGCGACTCGGTCTCCGGCACCTCGACGTATGGCCAAAATGTCCTCTTCACCGCCACACTTGTCACCACCAACAACGGTCCGGTAACCGAGGGGATGGTTACGTTCAGCGAAGGAGGGAGCACTCTCGCTTCCGTATCCGTGTCCTCCAATGGTTCGGCCGGCCTCGCAACCTACGCGACTGCGGCTCTTTCGGCAAACACGCACACCATCACGGCCTCTTACACCGATTCTTTGGCAACCTACGGTCCCAGCTCGAACACCGACAGGCTCGCGGTCAATCCCGCCCCGTTGACCATCACGGCCGCCAATCAAACCATGATCTTTGGCGGCACGTTCCCTTCACTCACCGTCGGTCACTACACTGGCTTCGTCAATGGGGATACCGCTTCCAGCCTGACGGCGCCCCCTACGCTCTCGACCACCGCCACCGTGAATAGCGGCGCCGGCAGCTATCCCATCCATCCCAGCGGCGCGGTCGATTCCAACTACACAATCTCCTACGTGAACGGCACATTCACGATCACTCCGGATACCGCCACCACATCTCTGCTCACGTCGACACCCACGGTTCCGTATGGTCAGCAGGCCATGCTCTCGGCGACGGTGGCTCCCGGTTTATCCTCCTCCGATACGGAGACAGGTTCGGTCGTCTTTTCCGATGGAAACACGCCCTTGGCCACGATTCCCGTGACCGCCTTCGGGCGTGTGGCCGTGGCCGGGTTTAACACCCCAAATCTGACCACCGGAGTCCATACGCTGACGGCCAGCTACTCAGGAGATGCCAACCACACGGGGAGCACGTCCAGCGCGGTGACGGTGACGGTCGGCGCGCCACCTCCGGGTGTCATCAGCGGTACCGTCTTTCGTGATGATAATGCGAATGGTGCACAGGATTCCGGCGAACCGGGCATCCAGGGACAAACGCTCTTCCTCGACCTCGACGGCTCCGGTCAGCTCAAACCAGCGGATCCGACCGCGACCACCGATCCCAATGGCAACTACCAATTCACTGTTACCGCCGGCACCTACACCGTCCGTCAACTCCTCCTCGGCGGCGTTCTGCTCCGCGCACCGGCCACCGCGGACTACCAGGTCACAGTAGGGATCGGAGCAACCGTCAGTGGACAGAACTTTGCGGAGATCCCCACCAGTATCTCCGTGCCGTTGACCTTGCCTCCAAATACGTCCTTTGTGAAACAAGGCAGCGCCAACGCGGACTATGTCGAGGGACTCTATCGGGCCATCCTGGACCGTGATGCCGACGCCAGCGGCCTAGCAGGGTGGACTGCGCAGCTCAACAGCGGTGCTCTATCACGCTTGCAAGTGGTGCAGGGAATCCGCAACTCTCCCGAACACTTCACCGACGAGATTACGGACTTCTATAACACCCTGCTGGGCCGGGCCCCCGATTCCGCCGGACTGCAAAACTGGGTCCGGCAACTCCAGGCCGGCATGAAAGAGGAGCAGATCGCATTCTATTTCCTGGATTCCCCGGAGTACCTGAGTCAGGGCGACAAACATTTTGTGGATGCGATGTACCTTTCGCTGCTGGGGCGAGCGTTCGATGCTGCCGGAGAAGTGGGCTGGCTCAGTCAACTCGGAGACGATACAACCGGCAACCCAACCCATTCCGCGACCCTAACGCATGAGCAAGTGATCTCGGATTTCCTCTATTCCAGCGAATCGGAGATCCGCTTGACGCAGGGCTATTACGAGGTCTTTCTCCAGCGGCCGGCGGATAATGCCGGCTTGAATGGCTGGGTCGTCCAGCTTCAACAGGGAACCCGATTTTTGACCATCGGTCAGCAGTTCCTCTCTTCCGACGAGTTCTATAACCGCGCGGCCGGGCAGGGGTAAAGCCTCCTTGGCGTGAACGACCGCGCCGGCTCATGTGCCAGTCACCGACATTCAGTCGCTTCCTCAGCGAGTCCCTGACCCCCCAGAGGGGTTTATTGCCATCGTTGGTGGTAATATACTGCAAGTCCGCCCAGGCGGTCTGAATCCATGGCGCGAACGGCGTCGGGAGCACGCTGTTTCCTGAAGGAGGGCCCATGACATCTGTCACCGAACTCCACGTCAACGGAACCAAGCAGCGCATCGAGGCCGCCCCGGCGCGGAGCCTCCTGAGCGTTTTGCGCGATGACCTGGACCTGTGCGGCAGCAAATATGGCTGCGGCGAAGGCCGGTGCGGGGCTTGCACGGTGAGTATCGACGGCAAGCCCACTCGATCCTGCACTACGCAGGTCGGCGATTGCGTGGGTAAGCAAATTGGCACCATCGAAGGGTTGGCGCAGGACGGTAAGCTGCATCCGCTCCAGGAAGCGTTTTTGGAAGTCGGGGCCATGCAGTGTGGCTACTGCACGCCAGGAATGATCATGGCCGGTGTCGCCCTGCTCCGCAAGAACGCCGATCCGTCGCTGGTGGAGATCATCCGCGCAATGGAAGGAAACATCTGTCGCTGTGGGACGTATTCCCGGATTATCCTGGCGATCCAAAAGGCGGCCCAAGCTCTGAAAGGGGGTGCCCGATGAACGACACGGGCGCACAGGCTCTGGACCTCGAGGTGGAACGCTACGAACTGTTCGAGGAACCCCGGTACCAATTCGACGTGGACCGGCGCGAGTTCCTCCGGGTGGCGGGTGGTGGCATCATGGTGTGTCTGGTGCTGGGGGAAGCATTCGCTCAGCAGCGGCCCGGCCAGGGACGGGGCCGCGGTGGCTTCGGCGGCGGCGGGACCCAGGATCTCGGCGCCCGCCTGCACATCGGCGAAACCGGCCAGGTCACCGTCTACACCGGTAAGGTCGAAGTGGGCCAGGGCAGCCGCACGTCGCTCACTCAGGTGGTGGCCGAGGAGCTTCGGTTGCCGGTGTCGGCTATTCACATGGTCATGGCAGACACGGAGCTGACACCCAATGACGGAGGCACCTCCGGGAGCGGAACCACGCCGCGGACAGCTCCGAACCTTCGCCGGGCCGCAGCTGCTGCTCGGGAACTGTTGATCGATCTCGCCGCCGACCAGGCAAAAGTCGAGCGCGGCTCCCTGGTTGTCGCCGACGGCAAGGTGACGCATCCACCGACAAAACGATCGTTCACCTTCGGCGAATTGACCAAAGGCAAGAAGTTGACCAAAACAATCACCGACAGCGTCGCGATCACGTCCCCGGCTGATTGGAAGATCGCCGGCACGCCGGTGCCCAAGGTCGATGGCCGGGCTGTGGTCACGGGCAAGCACCGCTATAGTTCCGATATCAAACTTCCCGGCATGCTGCACGGAAAGGTCCTTCGATCTCCCACGTTGGGCGCAACTCTGGTGTCGGTCAACCTCAAGCCTGCCGAAGCGATGTCCGGCGTCACCGTGGTCCACGACGGCGGCTTTGTGGGCGTCGCGGCAGAGAATCTGTACCGGGCGGAACAAGCGGTCGCCGCCATCCAGGCCGAGTGGAAATCCACGCCCCAACCCTCGGACACGGAACTCTTCGACGATCTGAAGAAGAACCGTGGCCAGGGCGGGCAAGGATTCGGAGGCCGAGGCAGTGCCAATCAAGGCGCGATCGACCAAGGATTGGC
>DATGIQ010000342.1:0-4074 GCA_035295665.1 Gemmataceae bacterium
GTCCAGGTAGAAATAATACTCCTTGACATCTTCCCCGTGGTTGCCCTCCTGCGGGGTCAGACCAAAGAGTCGCTCCTTCAGAATGGGGTCCTTGCCGTTCCAGAATGCCGGGGCAAACACGAGGAGCTGAAAGCGATCGCAGATGCCGGCAATGCCATCCTCTCCCCAGCGGTAGGCCTTGCTGCGGGCCAGATCATGCGGCAGAAACTCCCAGGCGTTGCCATCCGCGCTGTAATCCTCTCGGACCGTCGCCCAGGCACGGTCACTGATATAAGGTCCCCAACGGCGCCAGCCGCTGCTGTCGTCCCCAATCTCGCGAATTCTTTTGTGTTCGTTGTTCATTATCACTGGGCAACTTCGGCCCCTTGTAGCCTAACTGAGCACACTCCGAGCAAAAACCCGAGCAATGGACATGCTCTCGCGGAAAACCGGGTCCGGTTCGCGATCGGAAAGCTGCCGGCCAATCAATTCGGCAGGAGATTGCTTGGGCAAGTTGACGGTGCGGGGGGCGGCATCGATTCCTTCCAAATGACCTGCCAGACGGTGATCACTCTCGACGACCAGATTCATCGTCACCGGCTTACCTTCCAGCCGGCAAGCGATCTGCACGCGCCGGATTTCGGGCGGTCCTTTTTCCAGTCGGCGAATGCGGATCCGTGGTTCCCCTTTCGGCGAAGCAAACCGCCACGAAAGTTCGACCCCCGGCTGGACGCGTCCGGTGAGCACTTGCCAGTTGAGCATCTGGGAGAGCCAGCTCATCAATTCCCAGGCCTGGACCACCGCATGCGGGCCGTGTTCGACAAGAACCTCGCTGACCGATTCCGCGGCTGCGGGCGCGGACGCCGGATCCAGAGCCTGAGCCAGCAAACGGCGCCAGTATTTGAGCCGGCGCCAATTCAAATCCGAGGCCACACGCCACCGTCCCCCACCGGATTCGCTTGCCAGCTGCTCAATCCAGTTGGCCGTGGCGGCAACCGCACGGGCCGGCTCCAACCAGCCCAGGCTGTCATAAATAATCTGCTGCGCGTTCTCACTGAGTCCATAAAGGAGCGGGCCAGCGAGCGGGGGAGGCTGTGCGGACGCCCACCACAGATTCGTGGGCAAGTCGCCAATCTCCAGCGCCCGCACGGCAAAGGGAAAACCGCCAACCATTGCACCGGCCGCGTACAGGGTCACCTGTTCCGTGCAGGCTTGCTGGCGATTCCCCAAGCGATGGCCACGCACCTGGACGGTTGCCGTGATGTTGGCGTCCTCAGGGCCCGGCTCGGCGACCAGGAGCACCACGCGCGCCGGGTGGACGGCCACAATGTCCGGGATTTGCGCTGTGACGCTTTCGCTGGTTTCCTTGCGATCACAGAAGATCACCAAGTTGGACATGCGTGCCCGCAGAAGGGGGGCCTCGTCTGACCCTTGAAGGGCACGCAGTTGGCGGTTCAGCTCGCGCTCAATCTCGCCCAAAGGAACCGTGATGGCCTCTTGTCCCGGCGATGGTGCTGCGGTGGTCGTCATAGAATGGTCCTCCACGTTCGGCCGTCCATTCGATGGAGCAGCCAAAGTTTACGCATTCCCAAACGGAGCTACGCGGGCTGGCGGTGCTTCTCCTCCATCAATTGGAACGCATCGTTCCCAAACAGGACGCAATCGGCCATTCCCAGGAACAGGCCGGTATCGACGACACCGGGAATCGCCCGAATTCGGGCCTCGAATTCGGCCGGCTGCGCCAGCGGCGAAATCTTGCAATCAACGATGTGGTTGCCATTGTCGGTTACGAAGAGCCTCTCGTCCTTTCTGTACGGAACGGCAATGCAGCCCAGTTCCGTCAATCGACGGCAGCAGAGCGGCATACCGAAAGGCACAACCTCGACCGGCAATTTGCCTCGGTCCCCTAGCCGCTTGACCGCTTTGCCGGGTCCGACGAGAATGACCAATCGTTTCGATGCCTCAGCTACGATTTTTTCCCGCACCAGCGCTCGACCGTAGCCTTTGATGAGGTTCAACTGCGGATCGACTTCGTCTGCTCCATCCACGGTCACGTCGATGGGAATCGCCTCTTCCAACGAGACGAGTGGGATGCCCAGTTGCTTGGCCTGGGTTTCTGTGCCACCCGAGGTCGGAACACCCCGCACCCGAAAGCCGGCCTGGACGCGCGCCCCAAGAAGGTTGATGAATTCCGTCGAGGCCCGGCCAGAACCGAGCCCGACGATTGAACCGTTGGGCACAAATTCGAGGGCCCGCTCGTAGATCGTCATGTTGCCAATCCTCACGAGAATGGGAAGCCTGCGAGCCGCTTTACCGCTGCGCGTGTTGCGGATCCAGGTACAAGACGCCCCCCTTCATGACCAGGCGGACCTTCCGCAGCACACGGATGTCGCGCGTCGGATCGCCCTCCACGGCCACGAGGTCGGCGAGCAGTCCCGGCTTGATCGCGCCGAGCCGATTATCCAGGCGGAGGACTTTGGCGTTTACAGAGGTTGCGGAACGAAGCGCCTGCGCCGGCTTCATCCCATAGTCCACCAGCAATTCCAGCTCGCGGGCATCCTCGCCGTGGGCAAATACTCCGACATCGCTGCCATTGGCGATAACGACCCCAGCTTCCAGAGCGTCCTTGAAACTGGCCCGCTTGGCCTTGATCGGTGCCGGCTCGGGATCGGTACCCTGTCGCCAGCCACGGTACTTGCTCATGGCTTCCGAAGCCGCCAGGGTAGGACACAGCGCGACGCCCCGATTGCTCATCAGACGGAACACTTCGAGGTCGCCGCCGTCGCCGTGTTCAATCGTCGCGACCCCAGCCAGTGCTGCCCGGCGCATCCCTTCTTTACTCGTTGCGTGGGCTGCCACGGGGCACCCGGCCGCGCTGGCCGTTTCGACCAAACGCTTGAGTTCATCCACCGTGAAGGTCGGATGCGCACGTCCCGAAGGCCCCCACGGATAGTCGGCATAGACCTTGATCCAGTCGGCCCCATGTCCGATCTGGTCGCGGACCACCCGGATCAGTGCGTCCACGCCGTCGGCCTCCTCGGCGCCCTGCGGCACCCGAAAACTGGGGGCGAACCCTTTGGGTGCGTAGCTCCCCGTGGCAACGATGGCCCTCGTCACCACCAGCAGCCGCGGTCCGGGGATAATTCCCTGATTGATGGCCTGCTTGAGCCCCACATCGGCGTAGGCGGCTCCCTCGGTGCCCAGGTCACGGAGCGTCGTGAAGCCCGCCAGCAGCGTGTTCCGGGCGTGATTCGTGGCCCGGCAAACCCGCAGTGCGAGCGGCTCCTTCAGTACCTGATCTTCCCATGAGCTTTCGTTGTATGGGTGCAAGAGGATATGGGAGTGGGCATCGATGAGCCCTGGGAGCAGGGTCGCGCCAGGCAGTTCGATCACGCGCATCTCCGGCGGCACGTCTACGTCTGCCGCCGGTCCCACGGTTTCAATTTTTTCGCCGCGGACAACAACGGCCCAACCCTCGTGTGGCTCCAGGGCCAGGCCATCAAAAACGCGGGCGGGTTTGAGTAGGATCGGCCGCGCGGACTGTGCGACCAGAAAATCCGGCACAACCAACAACAATGCGACAGCAGCCCAGGGCACACGGCGCATGAACCTCTCCGTTTGCAGCTGGCAGGTGAAGTCTTTGCGGCTATCATATGGAGATCGGAGGCCGACCGATAATGCCGCCCACCTCGGTCCTCTGCGCTGCGATTGGGAGTCGGCGTCATTGACATCCCACCAAGCGGATGTTAGAAGACGACCGTGCCGGCGTAAAGCCCGTCTGGCGAAAGCTTCCTCGGTCTAGCATTAGCGAACTTCCATGTCCGCCGAAAAATATGATCTGATTGTCATTGGATCCGGGCCAGCGGGCGAGAAGGGTGCAGCGCAAGCAGCTTACTTCGGAAAAAAAGTCGCCCTCGTTGAGAAAATGATGTTCCTGGGCGGCGCGGCGGCCAACACGGGAACGGTGCCGTCCAAGACGCTTCGGGAGACAGCGCTTTTCCTGACAGGGTTTCGGCAGCGGCAGCTGTTCGGTCTGGATTTCCGCGGTCTGAAAGCGAGTGTGACCGTTCGCGATTTTTTGATGCGCGAACGTAT
>DATGIQ010000343.1:0-6025 GCA_035295665.1 Gemmataceae bacterium
GTTGCGGCGGCAGTGCCGCTGGTAACGACCATCCTCGCGCTGGCGCAGGCCCCCAGCATGGCTGGACTTGGTTAGTGGCAGTTGGGAGTGCCCGAAGCCGGCATGCGAGCGCGGCATCACACTCCAGGCCGCTAGCCTAGCCGGATAGCTCTCCCGTTCCTGTTGGCCGCCAACACCGCACGGACCCATCGGACGCTGACGAAATCGCCGCACCAGCACTGGCCGATCAATTAAAGATTCCTTGAACTTCAAACTTATCCGCAAAGTTTTGAGTTGCCCTCCGATCCCAGCATACGTACACTCGTCAGCGGCAGCCAAGAAAAGGTGGCGGGGCGTGCGTGGCGGGAGGCGGGAGAAGCAGCAAAGAAAAGCAACCCATCTTCTTCCGCCGCCCGCCACACACTCCGGATCCATCTCGTAGAGGAGGTAGCGTGATGCGTGATGCCCTACTGATCGTTGGCCACGGAAGCCGAGACCCGGAAGGAATTGCCGACTTTCTCAATCTTGCCCGCCAGTTCCGCGCTCACCGGCCCGACGTGCCTGTCGAGATCGCATTCCTCGAGTTTGCCCGGCCCACCATCCAGGAGGGCATCGACCGCTTGGCGAAGACTGGCGTGGAAGCGATTCTCGTGCTCCCCGGCGTTCTGATGGCTGCGGGGCATGCCAAGAATGACATGGCCAGTGAAGTTCGTCTGGCGCGGCAGCGTTACCCGCACATCGATATCCGCATGGGGCGTGCCCTGGACGTGGAGCCGCGGTTGCTCCAATTGGCCCGGATCCGTTACCAAGAGGCGATCGCCAATCGGCCGGCGGTCGCAGCGGCAGAAACGCTGCTCTTGGTGGTCGGCCGCGGAAGCAGCGATCCCGATGCCAACGCCAACATTGCCAAGGTGGCCCGATTTCTTCAAGAAGGATATCCAACGGGTTGGTCAGCGGTTGCCTTTACCGGCGTCACCACGCCGCTCTTGAGCGATGCCTTGCCCGTTTGTGAGCGCGCGGGCTTTCGCCGCATCGTCGTGCAGCCCTATTTCCTGTTCACCGGCGTTCTCCTCAAACGAATCTATGCCCAGGTGGAAGCCCGCCGTAGCGCCCGGACCGATCTCGAGATTCTGGCCACGCCCCATTTGCAGGCGCACACGCTCCTGCTCGATGTCTTCCTCGATCGCGCCGAGGAGGCACGGCAAGGCCAGGCACACATGAACTGCTCGCTCTGCCAGTACCGGGAGTCGATTATTGGCCACGAGGCGAAGCGGGGAGAACCGCAGCATGCCCATCATCACCACGTCCAGGGATTGCACGAACATATTCACCATGCCTAGCAGCGGGCCAGGCGCGGATCTGCGAACCGCCGCTGAACCCGAAGGGCCGGTCGTGTATAATACAAAAGAAAGACATCTCTCGAAGGAGCCCCCCATGCACGACCGAATTGCTTACCAGGGCATCACCTTTGATGATGTCCTCCTGGAGCCGGCCTACAGCGATGTGGTTCCGCGCGACGTCGATATCCGCACGCAGCTGACCCGCAATGTTGCCCTCAATATTCCGATCGTCTCGTCCCCCATGGACACGGTGACGGAGAGCGAACTGGCCATCGCGCTGGCCCAAGAGGGCGGGATGGGCATCATCCACAAAAACATGACGATCGAGCGGCAAACGCGCGAGGTGGATAAGGTCAAGCGGAGCGAGAATGGCATCATCACTGATCCGATCACGCTGCCGCCGGACGAAACGGTGCGCACCGCACGCCGCATCATGGAGCAGCACAACATCAGCGGCGTGCCGATCACGGTGAATGGCCAACTCAAAGGCATCTTGACGCGCAGAGACCTTCGCTTCCTGACCGACCACGATCAGCGGCTGTCCGAGGTCATGACCAAGGATAACCTGGTGACGGCCCCGGAACATACGACGTTGGAAGCGGCCGAACGGATTTTAACGGAAAATAAGGTCGAGAAACTTTTGCTGGTGGACGAATCATATAGACTGAAAGGCCTGATCACGATCAAGGACATCGACAAATTGACCAACTTCCCCCAGGCCTGCAAAGACAAGCGCGGGCGACTGCGCGTCGGGGCGGCGGTTGGAGTATACGACTTTGAACGGGCCGAATCGCTCGTCCAAGCAGGCGTGGATGTCCTGGTCGTGGACTCGGCTCATGGCCATTCGGCCAACGTGTCGGAAACCGTGTCCCGGCTCAAACGGCGCTTCGATATCGATCTGATTGCTGGCAACGTGGTGACCGCAGAGGGGGCGCGGGCCTTGGTGGAAGCGGGGGCTGATGGGATCAAAGTGGGAATTGGTCCTGGCTCGATCTGCACAACCCGGGTTATCTCCGGCGTGGGGGTCCCGCAGGTCACCGCAATTTACCAGGCTTCGCAGGGTGTGGCCGACAGCGGCGTGCCAATTATCGGCGACGGTGGGATTCGTTATTCCGGAGACATCACAAAAGCTCTGGCTGCCGGTGCCCATTGCGTGATGCTCGGGAGCTTGCTGGCCGGGCTAGCTGAGAGCCCGGGGCAAACGATTATTTACAAGGGACGGAGTTTCAAGACGTATCGAGGCATGGGTTCCATCGGCGCCATGGTGGCCGGCTCCAGCGACCGTTACCAGCAGGGAAACGGTACAGGCAGCAAGCTGGTGCCCGAAGGGGTCGAAGGCCGGGTGCCTTACAAAGGACCCCTGGGACCATTTGTCTACCAGCTGGTGGGCGGTTTGCGGGCCGGGATGGGATACTGTGGCTGCCGGAATATCGAAGAACTGCGCACCCGCAGCCGATTCGTCCTGGTGAGCGGGGCGTCGGTCCAGGAGAGCCATCCGCATGATATCGTCATTACGCAGGAAGCGCCAAACTATAGCAGTGCCGAGTATGCCGGCACGGATGGCGGCTAGCTTGATGGGCCTGGGACTGTTCTTGGCCGGCTCGCAAGCACCCGCCCAGGATACAACCCGGTCCGCGGCATCGGATGCCCCGCCCGTGCGGGTACTCCACTTCAGCAAACCGCCCGACATGCCACCCGTTCCAACCCGGTCTGGTCCGGCCGTGCGACCCGTGGCGATGCAGACACCGGCTCGGGATGTTGGCACCCGGGCACCCGAAGAAGGCCAGGAATACGAGGTCCAGCTCGAGCCCCCCGGGCCGTTGCGGCTCTTCCGGTTGGAATCGGAAAAGGCCTTGCAAGAACGAATGCGACAGGAAGTTCGAGAGCGAACCCCACCGGGATCGGCGCCGGAACGCATCGTCTTTCCCGAAGAGCCGGTGATTACGCGGCAGCTCTACGCCGGGCGAACGTTTCCACCGGGGAATCTCCAGGTGGAACCCATCTATCTCTGCTACGGTCGACTCTACTTTGAACAGATCAATGCGGAGCGTTATGGCTGGGACCTTGGTCCCATCCATCCGCTGATTTCGACGGCGGGATTCTGTTGGGACCTGCTTACCTTGCCGTACCACCTCGGAACGGAGCCGTGCCGGCGGTACGAATGCAGTGCAGGCTATTGCTTGCCGGGTAGTCCTGTGCCGCTCCTGCTCTACCCGCCGGAGTTGAGCCTCACTGGCCTTGCCCTGGAGGCGGGCACCGTCACCGCATTGTTCGCGATCTTTCCTTGACCCGATCGTTCAAGCCGCCCTGGCCGATTCTGCCATGCAGGATCGGCCTTTTTTGTTGCGCGCGTTTCCCGGTCACGGAGCGTCCTTGGCGGCTAGGCCGTGATCCGCAATCCCCTCCAAATTAGCTATTCGGCATAAGCGGCCCGTACGGCGCGGCCGTCATCCCTGATGCCACGTGTCTGGCGTGAGACGAGGCAAGCCTCGTAAACCGGGATGACGGTGATTGCATCGGAAAAAACCAGCCGATAAACAGGCTTGGACGGGCTAAGGCGTTTTCGGACGCCGGGCAAGGAAGCCACCCCCAGCGGGGGGCCACGCGCGGTGACATGGAAGAGCCCGGCCGACGTGGTTGATGGGGACGGCCCCCAACCGTTTAGCCGGCGTTCGTGGAACGCCGCTCGGACGCCGGTACCCCAGCTTGACGAATTCCCAGAATGGGCCCTTGTGCTGATGAGGAGGCGAAAATCATGAGGATGCGCTTGCGAGCGCCGCTGCTGGCGGCATTGGTCGGCCTGCTCGGGGCCGTACAGCCTGCGGCTGCATCGCATTGCGGTGCCGCCAAGTATGACTGTTGTCCGGAACCATCGTGTGATGCCCAGTGCTGCTACACCTCCTGCCAGCAGGAGTGCCGCACTTGCTACAAACTGGTTTACGACAAAGTCCTCGAAACACGCTGGCATACGTGCTATCAGACCGTCAAGGAAACGGTCATGAAGCCGGTCTGCAAGACTTGCTACCGCGAGGAATGCAAGACGTGCTACAAGAATTGCACGGAAACCTGCTACAAAACGGTTCAGCAATGCTGCACCAAGCCGGTCTATGAGACCTGCTGGAAAGAATGCCATTACACCGTTTGCAAGCCGTGCTACCAAACCGTCATGAAGGAGGTTTGCGAGACCTGCAATAAGCCCGTTTACGAAACCTGTTGGAAGGAATGCCACTACACGGTTTGCAAGAAGGTTCCAGAAACCTGTTGGAAGGAATGCTGCTACACCGTCTGCAAGCCGGTGTACGAGCAGCACTGCGAAAAGCACTGCCATCAGATTCAGAAAAAGCTGTGCGAACAGCACTGCAAGGAAGTGTGCTATACCGTCTGCAAGAAAGTGCCGGAAACGTGCTACAAGGACGTTTGCTACACCGTCTGCAAGCCGGTGACGGAATGCGTCATGAAAGACGTTTGCTGCACCGCCTACAAGGAAGTCGCGGAGACGATTTGCAAAGAGTGCAAGCGAACCGTGTGCAAGCCCGTCACGACCTACAAGACGGTGGCCCGCAAGTGCGGGGAATGGGTGACGGAGGAGTATACCGTTCCCGGCAAGAAGTGCGTCAAGTGGGAGAAGATTCCTGAGGAATGCTCCGAAGATCCGGTTACGCATTGCAAATGCTACAAGGAAGCGGTTTGCCGTAAAGTCGTCTGCCAATGCCCGCCGGAAGTTTGCACGCGAAAGCTCTGGAAGGAGCGGACCGTGTGTGAGCAGGTAGCCTGCACGAGCTATGTGAAGGAATGCGTGATTGAGAAGGTGCCGGTGACCGTTTGCAAGAAAGTCCCGGTGACCATCCACAAGCAAGTTCCTTGCACCGTGACACGGATGGTGAAGGAGACCTGTGTCAAGAAGGTGCCCTATACCGTTTGCCACAACGTGACCGAGGTCTGCAAGAAGCAGGTCCCCTACACGGTGGTTCGCTGCGTCCTGGGCGCCTATGTCGATGCCCAGGGTGTTGGACATGATTGCGAAGGGCCCGGCCTGACCTTCAAGGAAGGAGCCCAGGTTTGCACCGAGCATTGCTTCACGACCTGCCGCATGGTTAAGGAGCAGTGCGTGAAAAAGGTGCCCTACACCGTCTGCCGGACCGTGACCGAAGAATGCGTGAAGAAGGTGCCCTACACCGTCTGCCGCATGGTTCCTGTCACGGTGAAGAAGATGGTGCCGTGCACCACTTGCACCATGGTCAAGCAGGACTGTGTCAAGAAGGTTCCGTACACAACCTGCCGGATGGAGAGCTACACCGTTTGCAAGCAAGTGCCGTACACCGTTTGCAAGCAAGTGCCGTATACCGTGCAGGTAAAAGTGCCCTACACGGTCACGGAATGCGTACCGGTAACGGTGTGCAAGCGCGTCAAGGTCTGTGTGCCGGAGCAAGTATGCGTGACACGCTGCCGCAAAGTTCCGGTGGAGTGCCCGCCGCCCAGTTGTGAAGAATGCAGGCCGAACTTGTGGCAACGCCTGTGCGCCCGCCTCTGCTGCAGCACGTGCTGCGAGAGTGATTGCTGCAAATAGTTAGCCCCCGCACCATCGGGGTCGGGCCCAGCCGACCCCGATTTTTTTTTGCTCTGCTTGGCCGCGCGCTCACGGATGGGATGCCTCATCCAGCGCTGACGGCCTCGGCCTTTTTTACAAAGGCTGCGTCAATCCGTAC
>DATGIQ010000344.1:0-7890 GCA_035295665.1 Gemmataceae bacterium
ACCACCTTATCGGGTACATACGGTTTGAAGTCGGCGGGGCTTTCACCCGGCGACGAGATTTCTTTCGTCGGCGCGGCCATCGCAGGGCTCCCAAAGATCGGGGACGCGGATACTGTTTCGTTGTTTTAGCAAAGTTGGTTAAATTGGCTGCTGGCCGGGACAAAACGAAATGGTTGGGTCTCCACCAACCCGGTGTCGCTGGAGGAGCAACGCCTTTGAACCAAGGTCACCGGTACAAGGAAATCCAACTCGCTCAGCTCCGCAGCTTTTGCCTGGCCGCAACCGAAGAGAGCTTTACGTCCGCGGCCAAAGCGCTGGGCCTGTCTGCTTCCACCGTCTGGCAACAGATCCGGGCACTCGAGCGCGAGCTGAAGGCCAAGCTCTTGCGTCGGCGGGGCCGGATCGTGGAAATAACCGACGAGGGACGGCTGCTGCTAGAAACGGTCCAACCGCATGTGAGTGGCTTGGACTCGCTCCGCCGATTCTTTGAAGCCCGGCGGGAGAATCTTCGCCAGGAGCTCGTGGTGGCTTCCGGGGCCTATCTCTTCGCGCATCACCTGCCGAGACCTATCCAGCAATTCCGAGCCGAACGGCCGGCCATTCAGTTGACCCTCCGCATCGCCGCTTGGTCGGCATTGCAGCGGGTCGTCGAACGGGGCGAGACCGATCTCGGCGTATTGGCTTGCGACCCCGACGTTCCACGCAGTCCTTATCTGGAGTACGAGCATCTGTTTGATGAGCCCTTCAGTCTCCTGATCCCAGCCGGTCATCCCCTCGCCCGGGCCAAACGGATTACGCTGCATGAACTGGTCCAGCATCCGTTGATCTTGCCCCCCAAGGGAGGAGCAGACCGGAAGGCCTTCGACCGCATCCTGCGCAAGCACAACCTGAGTGAGCAGGTGCAGACTGCGCTGGTGTGCGGCTTGGTGGACGTGGCCAAAGTGTACGTAGCCCTGGGCATTGGCATCGCCCTCATGTATGTCACGGAGGAGCTGGCTCAGGGCACACCGGGACTGCAGGTGCGGCCATTGGACTTCGAGATCGAACGGCTGCCGATTGAAATGGCAGTGCGCAAGGGCACGCATCAGCCGGAATACGTGGAAGTGTTCCGGCAAATCGTACGGGATACTCTTCGCAAGAGAGCAGCTCGGTGAGAGAGATGCTGCTCACGTTTGGAGCCAAAGGCGGACGTAATGACGGCGCCGCTCCGGCTCCGGATGATCTTCGAAAGCCGTGCGGTTGTGCAGAATCCAGCGGTTGTTGACGAAGAGGATCTGTCCCGGCTCCAGGTAGAATTCAGCCCGGAACTCAGGACGGCTCAGCGTCCGGTCCAGGATATCCAGGGCCTCAACCTGGGCCGGCGCGAGTGGTTGCATCGCGTTTTGCTGGCCGGCTTCGATCCAGTAGCGCAGGTAGCGACAAACCAGCCGACCGCCATCCCAGGCGAAGATCGGGAAGCGAATCGTGGGTGGTTCGCCCGGCGGGACGCCGCCGCGGCGATCGATGTGGAATGGTTGCTGGAGAATTCTCAAGACTTCCGGCGACTCGTTCGCCAATTCGTTGTAAACCGTGTAACCACTGACGATCTGGTTCCGTCCACCCGATTTGGCCGCATGCAAACAGAACAGGCCGACATAGTCGGCGAGCGCCGGTCCGAACGAGTTGTCCGTGTGGAACGTGCTTTCGGCTTTGGTTACGGAAAAGCGCGCTCCGTAAGCGACGTCCTGTCCGGTATCGCGCACATCATACAGGAGTGTTCCTTGCACATTCTGTTCCATCGGCCGGCCCAGTCCCTGCCCCATGAGCCAGTAAAGGGCCTGTGCCTCCCGGAGACCGTAACGTTCGAGGGGCACGCGGTCGATGACCACGAACCCACAACCATTTTCCAGGATGCTTTTGGCCCGCTCGAGTTCCTGGGCACAAGCCGCTTGATCTGCCGGCGACAGCCAAATCTCGGTCACCGGCCGGGCCCCCGAATCCAGCAACGGAATCGAACGCTCCAGGATCGGCAGGCAGGTCGGGCTCAGAGGGACAGTCCAGTCAGCGGGGCCGTTGAGCGTTGCCGCGATCCAGGCCTTCGCATCAGGAACCGTTAGACTCGGCACCGGAAACCTCCTCGAATTGTGTGTCCCACGTTTGGAAGCCGGAAGCCATTATAACGGCCGCAGCCAGTGGAAAAAATAAGCCCGCGCCGGATCGCGCGGGCTTGCAGCGGCGAGAAGGAAACCGTTAGTAGATGGAGACAGCGAAGCCGCGGCAGCGGAACTGCTCCGCGAACCGCACCGCCAACCGATGTTCACGGAACACACCGCCGAAGATCCACCCTGGTCGGCAGGGGTCCCGGTAGTACACACGGTAGACGTGACGGTGCTCATGATGGAACTCGTGGGCATCTGCGCCTGTAGGCAACGCCAACGGCGACAACAGACCCAGGGATGCAACCGATCCCAAAAGCAGTTTGCGAAACATGGGAACCTCCGTATCGGAAACTTTTCACTGGTGCCCCTCATCTGCGAGGGGCTTCACTGGGGAGACGTTCCCGGCCGGGGAGCTTGCGCCAGACCGTAGAGCGCTCTCATCGCGCTCTCATTTTTGCGCGGCGGAGGGGGCCGTTTCCTTGATCATGGCGGAGCGGAATATATCAAAATAGCAGCGTCGGCGCAGCGAATGAAAGGGTAGCAGACGAGGAGCAACCAACCGGCGTTTCCTCCTCGTTCTGGTAAGTTCCACAGAAAGGTTGGGGAACATGACGTCACCAGTGTTGCTCCTGCTGGTCTTCCTCGGCGTAGGGTTTGTCGTGCTGATTGCCCTCGTCGCCATTTACAACGGCCTGGTTAACAAGCGGGTGGAAACGGAAAACTCCTGGTCGCAGATCGATGTCCAGCTCAAACGGCGTTACGATTTGATTCCCAACTTGGTGGAGACGGTCAAGGGCTACGCCAGTCATGAACGAGAAACCCTGGAGCGAGTCATCCAGGCCCGGAATCAGGCGATGAACGCCAAGGGCGTGGCCGAGCAAGCCGCCGCCGAGAACGCACTGACCGGTACTCTGAAGACCCTCTTCGCCGTCGCCGAGGCTTACCCAGACCTGAAAGCCAACCAAAACTTCCTGGGTCTCCAAGAGGAACTGAAGTCGACGGAGAACCGGATCGGGTTTGCCCGGCAACATTACAACGACACGGTGGGCCAGTACAACAGTGCCCTGCAGCGCTTTCCCTCCAACGTGATCGGCGGCATGTTCGGTTTCAGGCCGAGCGAATTCTTCAAGCTCGACGTGGCGGAGGCCGCCGAAGTACGCAAAGCACCGCAAGTCAAATTCTGAGATCCCTGCTCCTTTCTCCACCCTCGGTAGTTCGTTGACTTCGAGAAAGGAGTGGCGCCGCGCCGAATTGCCATGCAACCCACTTTCCGCGACTTGATTGCCGCCAATAAGCGCAACAGCCTGTTGCTGGTGTTGGGCTTCTGTCTATTCGTCCCCTTGGTGGCGATCCTCCTTAGCCTGGGACTCCTTGCCTATCTCTCGCCGTCGAGCCTGCGCCATGTCAATGTGGTGCAGGCGCTCGCAGTTGGAGGAGTGGCCGCGGGCATTGCGCTTTTGCTCTCTCTGTTTGCTTATTTCGGCGGCGAGAGCATGGTCCTAACCCTGAGCCACGCCCGTCCAATTGCGCACAAAGACGATCCGGAGCTATTCAATGTGGTGGAGGAGATGGCCATCGCGGCCGGCATTCCTGTACCGAGCATCTATGTGATTGACGACACGGCCCCCAACGCTTTCGCCACGGGACGTGATCCGAAGCATGCGGCCGTGACCATCACGACGGGCTTGCGAACGAAGCTGACGCGCGATGAACTTCAGGGAGTCATTGCCCACGAGTTGTCGCATATCCGTAACTACGACATCCGCTTGATGCTGCTCTTGACGGTGCTGATCGGCACCGTGGTCATGCTGGCGGATTTTTTCTGGCAGGTGTTGAATTTTTCAACGCCGGGTTCCGGACGCCGCAGCCGCGACAGCGACAAGGACGGAGGCGGTCCGTTGGCTCTCGTTCTCCTGATCCTTGCCGTCATCCTGGCGATCGTTGCCCCGCTGCTGGCGCAGCTCATCCAGTTAGCGGTGCGCCGGCAACGGGAGTATCTGGCCGACGCCAGCGGCGTGGAATTGACGCGCAATCCGTTGGGGCTGGCGAGTGCTCTGCGAAAGATCGACGCCGACCCGGACGTCCTGAAAGTGGCCAATCGGGGGACCGCCCATCTCTACATCGCCAATCCGATCAAGAAGTTCGAAGCCCGCGCGCACACGGCGTTCGCCAGCCATCCGCCGATCAAAGAGCGGATCCGGCGATTAGAGGCGCTGGCTCACGAAACTCATGTGGATCGATAGGCAGAGAGGTTCAAGGAAGGATGGCGATCCGCGATGAAACAATGATATCGGATAGGCTACTCCGATCGAGGCGTCGGTGGCACCGGGTCAGCGTAGACTCGTTCATGCGGGTGCTCCCAGAATGCCGCCGAAGACGCGGACGAATTGCCGCCACTCGACTCGGCCGGCGTCGAGCCGGCGTTGTCCCTTCGGAGTTAACCGGTAGATGCGACGGCGGGCGCCGCGCCGACCGTGCGGTTCGGATTCCCAGACCGCCTTGACCGCGCCGGCGGCTTCGAGCCGGTACAGGGCCGGATACAGCGATCCTTCCTTGTTCCGGGCGGAATGGAAGCCGCCCCCAAATGAGAACGCGCTATTTCTTCTTCGTTTCGCGGAAAGACGGCGCCTCGGCCAGGGCGAAGAGCAGGACCTCTTCGCCGGTGCGGGTGCTGATGTCGTGGTGCAGGCTCACCACCTTGGCGCCGGTGGCCTCCTGCACCAGCGCCTCCATGACGGGCCGCGCCGTCTCGATCAGATGGGTGCGTACTTGCTTGAGCAGGTCCCGCCCCTTCTCGGCCGGGAGTGACTTGACCAGTTGCTGCTCGGCCGCGGTCAAGACGCCCCGGAGGCGGACCACGACCAAATCCCCGATCAGGTGGGCGTGGATGTCCTTGGGTCCGCGGCCCATGTACTCCTGTTCAAAGCGGGTGATCCCTTCACAGACCGCTACTTCAATTTCCCCCTGCGTTTTCATGGTGGCCTCGAACGCGTTCCGAGCGGCGGTCGGGTGCCCGGCCTGCCCAGCACGACAGGAGCACTCGGTTCCCAACCCTTGCAGGGAAGATGATACGAAGCCTGGAAGGGCACGACAATGGAGACAATCGAGTCAGACACTTGCTTTCATCCCTCCGAGCCGTACAATGAAAGTTGAAGGGGAGCCCTGGTGAACTTTACAAGCGGCTCCCGTTACAATCGTCGGATGACTAGATGAAGGGCACCCCGGCAGTGCCGGGAGGCCCGTTGGCGAGTAAACCGGCATGGTTGAATACCCGAGGGTGTTCGGCCATGCCGATTTTTTTTCGCCCTCGGTGACGCGGCGCAGTCCCAACCACCAGGGAGAACGGGATGAACAAGTCCAAAACAAGCATGGCGCAACAGATTGCCCAGGCGGCCATCGCCTTCGAGCAACGACGAACCGGCAATCACGGCCCCAAGTCCGTGACCGTGGTCCTGAGTGAAGGCACGCTGGTCATTACGCTGCACGAGGCCTTGTCACCGGCCGAGAGAGCTCTCGCGAAGACGCCGGCCGGTGCCGCCCAGATCCAGGAGTTTCACCGGCAGCTGTTTGCCAGCTCCTCCGACGCGCTCCGGCAAGAGATTAAGAGAATCACGGGCATGGAAGTGCGCGAGGCGACTGCGGAAGTCGAACCAGTCACCGGCGCTGTCGTGCAGGCGTTCACGACCGGAAACGTGGTCCAGGTATTCCAGCTAATCGGTAGCGTTCCTACGGAAAGCTGGAGTGGGAATGGACCAGGCGCTCCGTGATGAGCCGGGAGGTCAGGGGGTCATAACGAGGAACAACCGGGAATCCTGTAGTGCGGGCGCGTGTCCCGCGTAGGACGAACATGGCCAGTTCCTCTCTGTAACGAGGAGGGAGTCAGATGAGCATAGGTAGCCTTCTGAGTTGGATGCTGTGTGGGTTGATCGTGGGGCTGGTCGCGCGCCTCCTGGTGCCAGGCCGGCAGAATCTGAGCTTCCTGATGACGATGGTCCTCGGCATCGTCGGGGCCGCCGTGGGCGGCTTCCTCTACTCGTTAGTCCAGGGATCGCCGAGTGAGCCGTTCTCTCTCTCGGGAGACGCCTGGCACGGCTGGATCGTAGCGATCCTCGGGGCCGTACTGGTTCTCTGGGCCTACGTATCCCTGTACCCGCGGAGGAGGTGGTATCAGTGACCGCCCACGTTGTGCCCAAGGGCAGGACAGGTGCGTCCCCCGAACTGAGACGCGGCCGCCGACTGCGGAAGTCGAGGCGATGTCCGGCGCCTGGTTCCAGTTTTCCCGTCAGCGCCGTAGGCCTACGGCGACCCCGAGGGGGAGTTGAAGAGGTGATTGATGGGCCGGTTTCCCAGGACGCGCACAACCAGGCCGTGCTCACTTAACGGGGGGGCTGCCCGTTTACCCATACAGGGGCCTCCGGCCGTGACGTTCACGGCGGCGGCCTCCACCGAGTCTCTGACCCTCGAAAGGGGTGATCTATGTCTATTGGTTTGATCCTGCTGATCGTCCTCGTCCTGCTGCTTCTGGGCGTCCTGCCCGCCTGGGGGCACAGTCGGAGTTGGGGCTACGGCCCCAGCGGCGGCCTGGGGCTGCTGCTGGTGATCGTACTGGTGCTTGTGTTCATGGGGAGAATCTGATCGTGCCGGTACCGGATTCCCCACGGCCCCTGGGAAACTGCTCAGGGACACGGTCAAACTCAATTTAAACCTATCAGGGAGAAACTGATGAAACGCTTACTTTTCGTGCTCGTTCTGGTTGGGGTCGGCCTCATCGGCCTGAGCTTCTACCTGAGGTGGTTCCGCATCGGGTCGGACAACGCTGATGGCAAGTCCAACGTCACGCTCTCAGTGGACAAGGACAAGTTCCAGGAGGACAGGAAAACAGCGGTGGCGGAAGTCAAAGAGTTGGGGCACCAGATCAAGGACAAGGTCGCGGGGCCGAGCCAGAAGATTATGGATGGCACGGTGGTCAGCGTCAGCGGCGACAAACTGACGATGGCCAACAAGGAAGGAGAACATAGTCACGCGCTGGCTGCCAACGTCACAGTGACCTGCGACGGCAAGACCTGCACGGCTGCAGAGCTCAAGGCGGGGATGAGGATTCGGGTGACGACGGACGACGCGGCTCCGCACGCGGCGACCCGAATCGAAGCGCTCGACAAGGATGCAGCGTTCGCGAGCAGCAGTCACGATGGCAAGGTCGTCAGCATCACCGGCAACAAGCTCGTGATGACCAACATGGAAGGCAAGGAGGAGCATACCTGCACGCTGAGTGCGGACGCCAAAGTCACCTGTGACGGCAAGCTCTGCAAGGCTTCGGATCTGAAGCCTGGCATGAGGATCCGCCTGACCTCGGAACGCACGGACGCACACGCGGTGACCCAGATCGAAGCCCTCGACCAGAATCCGGACTTCGAGAAGGGCGCCTAAGTTAAGTCACCGTTTACAACCTGTCTAGCTCTAGCAGCCAGGCAGCCATGTGACAGCCGGGTTGCTTGGGACGTGGAGGACATCGCAGCGGGCAGGATCGGCATCCAAACCACCTGTTGCGTGGGCGCACGGCCGGCCGTGCGCCCTCCAGAAGTCGCCCGACAGAAAGAATAGACCGTGTGGAACCTTCTCGTATTCGCCGTGATCGGCTTGCTCACTGGGGCCGCCGCCCGGGTTGTTGTACCCGGGACGGCGGCGATCCGCCCACATCTTCGGCACCATGCTCATTGGCATAATCGGAGCCGTGGTCGGTGGCAGGATTTCC
>DATGIQ010000345.1:0-8540 GCA_035295665.1 Gemmataceae bacterium
AGCCGTTCCGCTTGGCGGAGCTGCTGGCTGTCGAGGTTGAGGCCGCCGAAATGGGCGCTGGCATCGCTATCGGACAGCCGGCCCCGCAAGGCATTCTCCAGTGCCTCCGGCTGCTCATAAATCTCCTTCAGCATGTAGTGCGGAAAACCGTTCTTGTCCGCGTCGCCCAGGCCGGCATCAATCTCCTGAATATGAGGCTCGACGGGCAGCCGATCAGCATCCAGAATGCGCCACTCGTCCGCCGTCAGCACACAGAGCTGCTGATCCTGGAGGTACACGACTTTCGCCGCATGTCCCAGAAGCGCGGCCGGATCGCTGGCGAGAAAATGCTCACCGCGCCCGATGCCGAGAACCAAGGGACTTCCCAGTCGGGCACCGATGATCCGGTCCGGGTCCCATGGACTGAGTACGGCCAGGCCATACGTTCCCTTGAGCTGGGCCAGGGTCTTACGGACGGCTTCGACCAGGTCACCGTGGAAGTGGCGAGCAATCAGCTGGGCGATGACTTCGGTGTCGGTATCGCTCTCGAAGACGACGCCCTCATCCCGAAGCTGGCGCTTAAGAGCCGTGTAGTTCTCGATGACGCCATTATGAACCACAGCAACCCGGCCATCGCCGCCCAAGTGAGGATGCGCATTCACATCGCTGGCCGGACCATGCGTCGCCCAGCGGGTGTGGCCGATGCCGATACAGCCAGGCGCCGGCCGATCGTGCAAGAGATGGGCCAACTCCGCAATTCGGCCAGCGCACTTGCGTACATGGAGCTTGGCGCCGGTCAGTGTCGCCAGCCCGGCGCTATCGTAGCCTCGATATTCCAGGCGATGCAGGCCATCCAGGAGAATTGGTTCGGCTTCCCGGCGGCCCACATAGCCGACAATACCACACATGGGCGTTCTCCCCAGATCTCCAGGTCAACGAAGCCATTTGCGCGGCAGCCTCATGGTAGGACAACCTATAGCCAGCCGGGTTCGTTTTGCCAACGTGGCTTATCAGAATCCCTAGCCGCTGCCCACAAAACATGGTACAAGGTCGCTGACCGGGCCATCTCCGAGCTTTGTGCGAAAGGGCGACTGTCATGAGCCTGTTCGATCACTGGCATCCCGTCTTGGCCAGCGAGAAACTGTGCGCGGAACCGGTTCGGATTCGTCTGCATGGTAGGGATATTGTTCTTTTCCGCGCCGAAGACGGAAAGGTCGGCGCCTTGGACGACTGCTGTCCGCATCGGCGCATGCGTCTCAGTATGGGCACGGTCGTCGACCGCCGACTCCAGTGCGCTTATCATGGCTGGAAGTTCGACCGCTTCGGCGCCGGCGAGAGCCCCGGGACTCCCAAACTCCGCGCCTCTACTCCCCCTTATGATACCACCGAAGGACACGGGGCGATCTGGATAAAATCCAATGGCTCGCATGCGATTTTCCCCTCGTTTGATGTCGATGGCCATTTCCACATGTGTACCTTATGGCATGAGATCCAGGCGCCATTGGAACTGGTGCTGGACAACTTTACTGAGATCGAACATACGCCGACCACCCATGCAATGTTCGGCTATGCGTTGGAGCGAATGCACGAGGTACAGGTGCACTTCGAGCCGACGGCATCGACAGTCCGTGTCATCAACCACGGGCCGCCCAAGCGGATTTCCCTGCTGCTGCGGTTACTGCTGGGAATCCGAGCGCATTATCAGTTCAATGACGATTGGACGACGCATTTCTCGCCGGTCTATTCCGTTTACGACCATTGGTGGTCGGACCCAAAGACCCAGCGGGAAGGTCTGGTCCGCTGGCGGCTGTACATCTTTTTCACACCGCGTGATGAGCATGAGACCGCGGTGACGACATTTGCCTACATCAAGTCTCTTTATCCCGGCCCGAACGGCTGCGTGCGAGTCTTTCGCCGATTCTTTACGCGCATGCTGGACCACGAGATTCAATTGGACCGGCACATCCTGGAGAACCTCGCACAAAAGGACCCGAGCATCGACGGATTGAAGCTGAGCCGGTTTGATCGGGTTTTGGGTTTGAACCGCGAGCGCATCGAGCGGATCTATCGCGCCGGCATTTCACCGGAAGAATGACCTCTTGTGATCGTTTTGAGGCAAGCATTCATGTCTGCACCGTCGGTCATCAACCGTGAGGACGTGGTTCCTGAATTTCAGCGAGCCCTGGAACATGCAATTCGGCAAGCGCGGCGAATTGTGACGAAGTATCCCGATTACACGCCGATGTATACGGTCGGCGGTCTTTGGAACCGGGAAGGGGAGCGCTGGACCCATTGGTGCGAAGGCTTCTTCCCGGGCATCCTTTGGCTGCTGCACAAGGTCACGGGGGAGGCCGAATGGCGCCGCCTCGCGGAGCATTACAGCCGGCCGTTGGAACCACGCCGGTTCGACCGCATGGTTCATGATCTGGGCTTTCTGTTCTTCTCAACGTACTTGCGGTGGTACCACCTGACTGGTGACGCCGCTTTGCGGGATATTTTGATCGATGCAGGTCGTACGTTGGCGTTACGGCGGCAGAAGGGGGGTTACCTGGCCTCGTTTGTCGGACCCGAATCGCTCTTCATCGACATCATGATGAATGTCGGCATCATTTTCTGGGCAGCCAACGCGACGGGAGAGGAAAGCCTGCGCCACATCGCCTTGGAGCACTGCCGCACCAGCGCATGCTATCTGGTGCGTCCAGACGGCGGTACGGTCCATGAGGCAATCTTTGCTCCCGAGACGGGACAATACTTGCGGCCGAGTACGCACCAGGGTTGGAGTGCCGAAAGTACATGGTCGCGGGGCCTGGCCTGGGCGATTTACGGTTTCACCGCGGCTCATCGCCTCAGCGGCGAGGCAGAGTTCCTCGGCACGGCTCAACGGTGTGCGAGTTATTATCTTCTGCACGCACCGGCCGGCCTGGTGCCTTGTTGGGATTTTGATTTGCCCGCCGACGAACCGCGTCTGTGGGACAGTTCAGCCGGGGCCATTGCGGCGAGCGGCCTGTGGGATCTGGCGGAACAAGTCTCCGACCGGGCGGAACAGGATCGCTATCGCGGTGCGTCGCTGTCCATCCTGCGGACGCTTTGTTCCGATCAATTCCTGCCGTACCATCAGCCCGAGTGGGAAGGCATCCTTCTGCACGGCGTCTATCATTACCACAAGGAACTGGGCGTCGATGAGTCGGTGGCGTGGGGCGACCATTTTTTCGTCGAGGCCCTTGTGAAGGCCGTTTTTGGCCGATCGGAAGCCGCGTGGTGAACAATGCACATCGGCATCATCAGCGACACGCATGGTCGGAAGGCTATAGTCGAGAATGTGGCGGAGCTGCTGCGCCAGCGCGGCGTCTCCTGCGTATTACACTGCGGCGACATCGACGATGCCGAAACGGTCGGTCTCTTTGGCGGGCTCACGGTGCATTTTGTGTTCGGCAATTGCGACATGGAGCGAGCCAGCATCCGCCAGGCGATCGCTGCGATAGGCGGCACGCTGCAAGAGCCTTTCGGCAATCTGGAAATCGAAGGGTGCAAGATCGCCTGGATCCATGGCGACGATAAACGTTTGCTTCAAGATCTCGAGCACAGTGGCGCGTTTGATTTTCTGTTTTATGGCCACACGCACCATGCGGAACAACACCGCACGGGACCGACGCGGGTGGTGAATCCTGGGGCGCTACAGCGTGCTCGAGTCAAGTCCTTTGCAATCCTCGATCTGAACACGCGGGGGCTGGAATCGGTCATCGCCGAATGAGGTAAAGCGAGTGAAGTCGGCCTGTAACGGCGCTTGCCTATCTTGAAAACTGGATCCCTTCAAATCCCGTTCAGGGCCCTGCAAACGTCCCGGCCGGGCGGGGGATTGCGCGCGGCCTGCCGAGCGGGAACGAGATGCGGCCGCAGTCCGGTGCAATGGCAGGTCAGGCCAAGACCTCCAGGCAATCGTCGACGCTCGAGGGTTGGCGCATCCCGGCGACATGCAATCAGTCCGCCACCCAGCTCCCGTGTAACCCGACCGGCACCCGTCGCGGCAACTGCACAACCGCCACCGGGTCGCCGCCAAACTCGTTCGCGTCGAGGATGACGAGGTCGCTTCGGTCCAGCGCGCGGTCATAGCGCAGCGCCAGCACCCACCCGTCGTTCTCGGCGGCGTCGGCGGACTTTGGAACGAACACGGGCTCACCAGGCGCATAGCGGACGCCAAAGTCCTTCGCGACCGACGTGCCAGCCTCGACATCGTAGCAGCGCAGCCATCCACTGCGAGGCACGTTCCCCGGCCCGACCTCGCGGTACTCCACGGTATACGCATGGCGATACGACCGGCCGTTGCGCCGCTCATCGATCCGCGGGAATTCGACGGGCTGGGGGCCGAGCGTCCCCTCCGTGACGACCCCACGCACCAAGTTGATCTCCCAGCGATACAGGACCGGCGGATCGGCCGCGATGTCGGCCAGGAAGCGGTTGGTGCGAATCCCATCCACAACGATGCGCCCGTCCTGCTCGAAAGCATTGGCCGTGTGCGAGATTTGGCACGCGGGGACATCGAACCAGCGCATCGCGCCGCCCTGGCGTGGCATGACGCCGAGACGTGTGCCGCGCCCCTCCTGCCAGCGGAACGGCAGCCCGCCTCCCCAGTTCTGCACCATGACCGTCGGCGTGTCGAAAAAGATTGCGTAGTGTTCGGTCATGGCGAAGTCGTGCATGAGGCAAGGCGTGCCTAGGTCGATCGCCCGGCGCTCGATGACCTGACCTGCAGCATCGATGCGGTAGAATATCAGGTGGGGATGCGTGAACTGGTAGCCGAAGGCCAGGAGCTCCCCCGTGCCGGGATCGATCTTGCCATGCGCACTGAAGGCTGTGTCGATGCCCCCAAAATTGACCGAGCCGATGGTCTCGAGCTGCCGGTCGAGTTCCATCGGCAAGGCCACCTCGACGAAGGATAGGATGTGGCCGGCGTGGGCGAAGACGTGGGTATTGGACGAGCCACCGCCAAAGATCCCGTCCTCCCGCCGAGTCTTGACATACCGGTTGCGATACCAGCGTGCCTGGCCGGCCTCGAGACGGATGCCGTGGACCATGCCGTCCGCGGCGAAAAAGAGTCGCGGGTCCGATCCGGGCGGGGGATTGGGACCGTTTCGCAGGTAAAGCCCGGTGAGCTGTGGGGGAAGGATGCCGACAACAGGGAGGTCGTGAGCCGTGACCTCCTCAGCGACCGGCACGAAATAGGAATCACGAGCGAACGGCTCGGCCGAGGATGTCATCGGAGGATCCTCATCGACTGGTTCGGCGGCATTCCGCCACGGGTTGACTATCACCACCGGCGCAGTCGCTGCTACTCGGGAGGGAGCCAGCACCGCACGGGACCGATGCGGGTGGTGCATCCTGGGGCGTTGCATCGGGCTGCGCAAGAAACTGCATGGTACCTGACTGGGAACACGGTACTTGGGAATCGATCACGGTTGGGTAACGGGAATCATTTTGCGACCCTACGCATACACCCGATAATCCAGATCCGGAAAGAGGTTGTGCCGCCGTTCGATCTCGCCCAGCCAGGAATCATCCACGACGCCCTGCTTGATCTGTTCGTACAGCGTATTGAAATTCAAGACGTGAATGCGGGTGCGTTCCCGTGCATAGTCCACCATCGTGCCCGTCTTCAAGATAAAGGCCCAATCGCTCGATTGTGCCAGCATCAATTCGCGGGCAGCCTGGTTCAACGCGCGTCGCTCCAGCGGAGTCGGCTGAGCGTACCGCTGGGCCAACTCCACCATCCGGTCCGAATCCTCATGGAGGTGGCGATAGATCCAGTCGTTGGAACCTTCGAGCCAAACTTCGCAGTAACCTTTGTAGCCCCAGCTCGACAGCGTGGGTTGCGATTTCTGAATCTTGCGATAGCGCTCCAGGTATTCCGGGATCGTGATCGTTTTCACCGTCTGCTGATCGTAATGCAGTTTGCGGAGCAGATAATTGATCCAATCCGGCCCCTCGAACCACCAATGGCCAAACAGCTCGGCATCGTACGGAGCCACAATCAAGGCTGGCCGGCCGTCCATCGCTCCGCTCAACCATTCGACCTGCTTCTCGCGATTGAACATGAAGTTGCCGGCGTGCTCCGCGGCTTTGTCGAGAGCTGACTTGGGGTGGTAAGGCAATTTGTGATCGGTCCTACCGGTGATCTTGTAATACTTGATGCCGAGATGGCTGCGGATGCCGCTGTCGTGAAGATGCGGCCGGAGATACTCGTAATCCAGATCAAAACCGACATCGCGGTAAAAATCTCGATAGTGGTAGTCGCCGGGATAGCCTTCGACCGCGCTCCAAACCTGCTTCGATGATTCCGTGTCTCGAGCCAGGGCAGCGACACTGCTGTTGGGACACAGGACCGGGGCGTAGATGCCGAACTTGGGCCGTGGTTCCGCGAACAACACGGCATGCGTGTCAGTGAAGAAATAGCGAATCCCCGAATCCCGCAGCACTTCATCCACTCCCGGAGCGTAGCCACACTCCGGCAGCCAGATGCCCTGCGGCCGTTTACCGAAATGGCGGGCGAATTCGCGGGCCCCGATTTCGATCTGAGCCCGGACCGCGTTGGGATTGAGGGTCATCAACGGCAAGAAGCCATGCGTCGCCGCGCAGGTAATCAACTCCAATTTACCCGCCTCGTAGAAACGTCGGAAGCCGTTGAGCAAATTGTTGCCGTACTGGTTGACGAAGACCTCCCGCGCCCGCTGGAAACGCTGCTGGTACATGTGGGCCAGGGGACTGAACTCCGGCTGCCAGCGGGTACGTACCACCTCCTTGCCCGCCAGAGTCAGGAGGTTGTCGAGATGGCGAAGGTAGCGGTATTGCAAGAGTGGATCGCTGAGCATGCCGGCCAAGGTCGGCGTAACCGACATCGTCAATCGCCAATCCACGCCGTCGCGCTCCAGGCTATCGAAAACCTCCAGGAGCGGGATATACGTTTCGGTGATCGCTTCGTAGAACCAGTCCTCTTCGAGGAAATCCTCGTACTCCGGATGACGGACGTACGGCAGATGGGCGTGCAATACCAGGCAGAGATGACCAAGCGGCATAGGCACCTGTCTATGTGCAGTCGTTCACGCGGGATCCTGTCACTGGGGTTTAATACAGATCGACGGGGAAAGGTTCAAGGTGCCGGTCCGCGGCGTCCCGATCGGAGAGAGCCTCCCCTTCGCTGCTCAGGTTTTTTGGATCCACTTTCCTCGAAATAAGGTGGCCTGAATGGGCAGCGAAGATGCGAAGATAGCTTCATACGGGTCGCTGTCCATCTCCAGGGGAAGCGGGAGCACAACCAGATCGGCAGATTTACCGGGGGCCAAGCTTCCGGTTTCCTTCTCCCAGCCGAGCGCCTCGGCCCCCGAGAGGGTGAGCATGCGGAGGAGTGTGGCAGGCGGCAGATCGGGATAATGCCGGTACAGGAAGCGGGCCTCGGCGAGCACATCGAGATCCGGATTGGACGCCAGGCTGTCGGTACCCAAGGCAATCCGTACTCCCTCGGCCAGCAACCGGCGAAACGGGTGCGGCTCGTGGCCAAAGGCGGCATGCGTACGGGGACAGTAGACAAGCGTGGCACCGGGAGAGAAGCCGGCCGGGGCGTCGAGATAGTTGCCATGGATGAACAGGACGTTGGCCGCCGGCCTTGCGAGCCGGAACACTTCGTCGATCCCCTTGGCCAATCCTTGGGCATCCCACACCCCCAGTTCCGACAGGAAGGGAACGAATGGGCCGCGGTGATGCTCCAGAAGTTCCAGCTCCTCGCGTGTTTCCGCCAGGTGGATGGCCAACGGGATCTGTTGCATTCCAGAGAGGCGCGCCGTCGCTCCGAATACTGAAGCCCGGACGCTGTATGGTGCATGTGGGCTCAATCCCGGCCGGCAGCTTTTCCCACCGGGATGATTCCGGACCCATTCGCAGGCTGCGGCCCAGGTTTGGTGAGCCCGTGTTCGTGGCAGCCCAAGCAATTCCGCGAAGACGACGGCCCGGATGCGGTTCGTTTTCGCCAGTATGTCCCAGCTGAGCCCTTGACTGGAAATGTCGGCCAGGAGCGTAGTCCCCGCGGCCAAGCATTGCTTGAGGTTCGCACGGATATTCCTGCGTACTTGATCGGGGCGCAAGTTTCGGCGCTGGGCAATGACGGTCCGGAGCCAATCGGTGAAGGGCAATTTCTCGTACAAGCCTGGAGCGCCAGCGAAGGCCCTTCGCTGGCGCTCCAGGCTGGTGTCCGCCAGGGCGCTTAGATCGAGGTGCGTGTGAGCGTTGACCAGACCGGGCAGGATGGCCACGTTCCCGAGGTCGTGATCGGCGGGGCGCGGACCAGGGGGCTCGACAGCTAGGATCCGGGTGCTGCGGATCGTGACAATCCCCCGTTCGAGGGGCGGACCTTCGACGGGAAGTATCCAGCGGGCCGTCAGAGACCAGGGTTGGACGCTGCCCACTGTTCCCGGCTCCTTATTTTCTCGAAACTCCGCGCCGTCACCGTGCGCACACCGTACTGCTCCTCCACAACCCCAGTCACAAGATATGGCCCCAGCGTCAGGTACGCAACG
>DATGIQ010000346.1:0-5831 GCA_035295665.1 Gemmataceae bacterium
GGTTCCGGCAATCCGTCGGCAGACATTCTGAGCGATCTCCGTGATGGAGTCTACAAGTTTTATGGAAGTTAGCGGTATTGGCGAGTTTAAGACATAGTTATTATAGGCAACCTCGGGCGTAACACAAACACGTTGCAAGCGAGCAGATGGGGTTGAGCGGCGGTTCGCAGAACCGCGGCTCAACGAAGCTGGGATGTTGGGATGTAAAGTTTTACTGTACGGAAGGTTCTGCCTCAGCGAGGATCTTTTGCAGCGTTTCCGGAGCAACCGGCTTGGTGAGATGATGATTGAATCCGGCCTCCGCGGAACGGCGGCGGTCGTCTTCCTGGCCGTAGCCGGTTACGGCAGCCAGAACGGTTCTCTGAAAGGTGGGCTGCTGCCGCAGGCGGCGGGCGACCTCGTAGCCATCCATTCCCGGAAGCCCGATATCCAGGAACGCGACATCCGGCTGATACTCTTCCGCCGCCCGCAGGGCTTCCGGCCCGGTGTACGCAACCCGCACGCGGTGGCCCCATAGCCGCAAGAGCATGGCAATGCTCTCGGCGGCATCGGTATTGTCATCGACCACCAGGACCCGCCGGGAAGCCGGCGGCGAGGCGGCCTGTCCCTGCGGCTCGCCTACTTCCTGCTTCGCGGTCCCCTTCCCCGCCGGCAAACGCACAACAAACTCGCTCCCCCGGCCAGGTCCTGCGCTGTGGGCCGTGATCTGCCCACCGTGCAGCTCGATCAGCTTCCGCACCACGGTCAGGCCGATTCCCAGCCCCCCCTGGGAACGTTCCAGCGATTTATCTCCCTGGACGAACAGATCGAAGATCTGGGGCAACAGATCGGGGGCAATGCCCACCCCTTCGTCCTTGATCCACACGACCACTTGCTCCCCCTGCCGCTCGGCCTGGAGCCAAACCCTGCCAGCGCGATGGGAAAACTTGGCGGCATTGTGCAGGAGATTGCCGAAGACCTGGATGAGCCGGGTCGGGTCCGCGTTCAGCCACACCCGCTCAGGCGGAAGGGACACGAGCAGCTGCTGTCCCTGCGTGTCGAAGATCGGCTGCGCCGCCTCGGCGGAACGGGCGATCACGGTCGCCAGCTCGACCGGCTCCTTGCGGAGCTCGATCCGGCCCCGCATGATGCGGGAGACATCGAGGAGATCGTCCACCAGGCGGATCAAGTGCTGGACTTGCCGCTCGGTCATTTGTCGGGCTTCCTCGATCGTTTCCCGGCTGGCTCCCGGCATTCTCATCAGATGCAGGGCATTGCGCATCGGTGCCAGCGGATTGCGGAGCTCGTGGGCCAGCATCGCCAGGAATTCGTCCTTGCGCCGGTCGGCCTCTTTGAGCGCTTCCTCCGTCCGAAGGCGATCCGTGATGTCGATGGCCATTCCACCGATGAACGCCGGCTTGCCGTCCGGCCCGAGAATGGGGAATTTACTCACCAGAGAGTGGTGCAGGTGCTGATCCTCGTGGCGCAATAACTCGACTACCTGGATGCCGGTTCCGCTGGCGAGTGCGCGGCGATCATTCTCCTGGAAGGGAGCGGCCGTTTCCGCGGAAAAGACCTCGGCATCGGTCTTGCCGTAGAGTTCCGTCCGCGGGATGCGAAACGCCTTCCCGGCCGCCTCGTTGACGTACACATACCGCCCTTGCAAATCCTTGATCCAGGCCAGGCCGGGCAGATGGTGCATGAACCGTGCAAAGCGCTGTTCGCTGTTGCGCAGCGCCTGCTCCGCGCGGCGCTGCTCGGTGACATCCCGGAATGTGAGAACCACGCCCACTATCTCGCCGGAGACCCCCCGAATCGGCGCGGCGCTGTCATCGATGGGCCGGCGGGCTCCGTTCCGGGCGACCAGCACCGTATGGTTGCCCAGTCCGACGATGATGCCTTCCCGCAGAACCCGCGCCACCGGGTTTTCGATCGGTTGGCCGGTCTGCTCGGCCAGGATTGGGAACACCACGTCCAGCGGCTGACCGTGCGCCTCTTCCTGATTCCAGCCGGTCAGCGACTCCGCCACCGGGTTAAGGAACGTCACCCGGCCGGCGGTATCGGTGGCGATCACGGCATCGCCAATGCTGGCCAGCGTCACGCGTAGCCATTCCCGCTGCTCCTGGAGCTTATTGGCGTAGTCCTGCAAGGAGGCGGTCCGTTCCTGCACGCGCTTCTCCAGCTCCGCATGGGACTGGCGGAGTTTTTCCTCGGCCAGCTTGCGCTCCGTCATGTCACGGGTAACCTTGGAGAAGCCACGCAGCTTCCCGGTTTGGTCGCGGAGAGCCGTGATGAGGACGCTGGCCCAAAAGCGCGAGCCATCCTTCCGTAGCCGCCAACCTTCTTCCTCGTACTTCCCGACCGCGGCAGCCTGTTCCAGCTCGCGCGCGGGCTTGCCGGCCTGCACGTCTTCCGGCGGAAAGAAGAGGGAAAAGTCTTGGCCGAGGATCTCCGCGGCGGTGTATCCCTTGATGCGCTCGGCTCCGCAGTTCCAGCTGGTGATTCGGCCCTGGGGATCGAGCAGGAAGATGGCATAGTCACGGACCCCTTCGACCAATAAGCGGAAGCGTTCTTCACCGTCGCTGGGAGGATTCGTTGCGTCGGGAGGGAGGTGCTTGCGGAACAAATTTTTCAAGAAGTCCAGCATGATGCTTCCAGGGCGCGCGCCGTTGGGCCCAGAGTTGCTCCCACGAACCCGACGTGTCGGCACAGAACCGATGCCGAGTCAAGGAGCGGCGACGAGAGAAGGTGTTGCTTGGAAATTGGACCAAGAATGCGAACGGCGCCATTGCCGACAATCGTGCGCTGGGATCGTGGTGAAGAGCAATCGGAGAGGATTGCGTCCGCTACCCAGGACACGTTTCCAACGGATGGCCTATCCGGAAACGGAATCCGCCATACTTCAGCATTCTACAAGATTGGCCCGAGTCGTGTACTAATCAGGGGACCACACGCTCCCAAGCGATCCGCGGCGGCTGCGAACCCGGCACGCAGGCATACGCCCCGAAGTCGGTCACCCCTTCGCCGCGCAGGAAATCTTCATCGAGCAGGGCGCGGCCGGTTAGTTCGCGGGGCTCCTTCTGGATCAGGCGCCGCACGCAATCGACCAGGATGTCCGGCTTCCGCCACTGCGTCGGCGTGCCCAGGCCCCAATTGATGGAAGCTTGGCTTTCGATGATCGTCACGGGCCAGAGGGAATTGACGGCAATGTTCGCGGTCCGCAGCTCTTCGGCGAGTCCATGGGTGAGCAGGGTCATGCCGAACTTGGAAATGCAATAGGCAATTCGGCCCGGCACCATCTTCAGATCGAGCGGTGGGGACATGTTGATGATGTGTCCGGCGGGCTGCTTCCGCATCTGCGGCAAGACCGCACGACAGGCCAAAAAGGCAGCCCGCGCATTCACGGCCAGAACGAGATCGAAGCGCTTGGCGGGTGTATCAAGGAGAGATTGCCACCACAGCGCACCGGCGTTGTTGATCAAGACATCGATCCGGCCGAAGCGGTCGATCGTCTGGGCGGCCATGGCTTCGATCTGCTCTTCATTCCGGACATCGACCGGAAGGGGCAAGGCCCGGCTGCCCAACGCTTCGACTTCCTGGGCCACGGTAAAAATGGAGCCGGGCAATTGTTCCGTGGACTGGGTACTCTTGGCCGCGATGACGATGTCGCAGCCCTGCTGAGCCAATCCCAGAGCGAGCGCGCGTCCGATCCCGCGGCTGGCGCCGGTGATGATGGCGACTTTGCCTTTGAGGGAAGACATGATGTTGTTCCGATCGTCGGGAGACGAGGTTTCAACCGGAGCGGTGATCGCAGACATCGACGGCGGCAACTATCTCCGGCAAGATTCGAGCTTGCGACCCTCGAGCATTGTGTGGCCGGATGGTGCGGGCAGATGAACCAGGCCCGGAGCACCGGGGGTCTTCTACCCTTGTCCATGTCCGTCTAAACATACTTCGCGTGAAGGCGTTACGCCGCCTCTTGATTCCCTGAATATCTATCAACGTCCACCATTTTCTAATCCATTGGCTCCAGTTTGGCTACAGCGAATTGCTCATGCGGAAAATTGTGGATAGCAAAATCCCGCCAGCGTGGATGGGACTGGCCTTAGACGGAGCGGAATGGACACCGCTTCCGCCGAACAAGCTCGACGGAAGCGGCCATGAAATGGATGCTTCATTTGGGTTACTGGCCAGGGAGCGTTTCTCCGATCAGTGAGAAACTGCCGTTGAACGTAGTGCCGCCGACGATATCCGTACCGACCCGCAGCCAGTCGGGGTCCAAGTTGGAGTTGCGAATCCACGCTTGCAAATCGCCGGCAAACTGTGGCGGATTATGCGGGGCCGAGACCCAAAGAAAATCGCCCAGGCCGTTGAGCACCTCGACCTGAGGAACAAAGAAATAATGGTCGGGGGGCAGATCGAATTCGGTATTGAATAGAACGATGAACGAGGTGAGCCAACCGGAAACGGGACCGTCACCGCCCGTGGTCTGATTCGGTAGGGGGTTGATCCCGTTCAGGACGGAATTCGCCACGGGGTACTGAAGCTGCAGCACCACAAACGTGGCTGAAAGCGAACCATCCGCAGTGGTTCGGGCTCCGTCCTGCAGTGCGAGCTCGCCATCAAATTCCACATCGGACGGCGAATTGGTTCGAGTCGGCACATTCGGCGTGCGCGCGGTATCCGAGTCGTTGGGGAAGACCCGGTAGATTTCCACTTTGACTTGTCCAATGTCCGCCGGGGTGAAATTGGGCGGCATAAGACCCGTAAAGATCGCGGCATACAGTAAGGTCGGTTGCTGTAGGATGAAGTCGTCGGCCGCTTCGATCTCGATCTTGCTGCCGTCGGCGCTCTCCGGTCGCGAGGCCATCCCGATCAGACCATCAGGGTTGCCGGTCGTGAAGAAGAACGGATCCGCCTGGGCTGGAATTCCCAAACCGACCATCAAGACCACCGCCGCAAACCATTGCAACATGGATCGCATGACCAATCCCCTTTCTTGAGCCAAGAATATTCCTCAATTCCGCTCACGTTGAGCGGATGCCTTGAACGCGATTCCCAAGAGTAGATACCGTCAATCCGGTCAAAACCTAAGCCTCGTTCGCAACCCAGCGGTTGTTTGAGGCTGCTTCCCTCTTCGCCTTACAATGCGGGCGAAAGTCATAACTGTGACACGTTCAGCGCGGAAGAATTCTGTATGCTCGAACCCGCCCCCGCAACGGCACAGCACGGGCCCGGGGCGTATGGAAGGCTTTCGGAGCTTTGGTACAACTTCCGCCGGACCCTACCACTGCCGATTCGGACGAATCTGGATCCGAGCGCTGCTTCTGCTAGGAAGTTGGCGGCCATCGCCAGGACCTTGCAGGCGACCCCGAACGTTTTTCCATCAAGGACGGCGGCCGCGCGAAGTTACGGCAACTCGCTACCGAATCAGGGAGCCCCGGTCCGGGCAACGATCGCTGGGAGCCGATGGTCAGGAACAGATCATGCGAGTTCAGTGAAAAAGTGGGCGGGATTCCGCACCGAGCGAAACCTTCAGCAACTCCAGAAATTAGCAAGCGCTGTGCCGAATGCCTGATAACTTTGACATCGTCTGCTCGGAGCGTCTTAATTCGTTATGGCGCCACCAGATATCGCTCCGTCAAGAAATTGATGCGTCGCCTCCCAAACAGGCCGGTGGGTTCTTATACTGTTAACATTCATTAACATTTCCTGCCCGAGGTGATTAACAAATGGAAACAGGGGGGAACGGCCCTCGTCCCTGACGAGGGTCGGTGTCCTTCCGGCAGGGATGTAAACACTGATGTCTCCGATGATGGGTCGGGCGTTTGCTGGAAGTGATTTTGCAGCGA
>DATGIQ010000347.1:0-15760 GCA_035295665.1 Gemmataceae bacterium
TGAAGGTGATCATTGGCCATGCCTGTTTCGACAGCTACCGCCTGGCCGAAGAGACAAAGCAACGCGGCATCCCGGTCATGTCCGGGCCGCGCGTCTTCCGCTACGATCCCGACACGGGCCAGATTCACGGCATCGTGGCGGAATACGCCAAACGCGGCGTCACGTTCCTGGGCGTCAACACCGACGCTCCCGTGGTACCGGAAGAGGAGCTGTTCTTCCAGGCCACGATGGCGGTGCGGTTTGGTTGGACCGAAGAGGAAGCGCTGCGCGGCTTGACGATTGAGCCGGCCAAGGCGCTGATGATCGATCAGCGCGTGGGCTCTCTGGAAGTTGGCAAGGATGCGGATATCGTGGTCACCACGGGAGCAATCATTGATCCCCGTTCGTATGTGACGCAGGTGCTCATTGACGGCAAGATTGCCTACGACACGACGAAAGAGCGGCGCAGATTTTGACAGGGGATTCGGTGCGTGCGCTTTGGGCCGGCACGGTGCAACATGGAACACACGGGGAAACTACGGATGCGCGTTGCCTTGCATGACCGAGTGGGCCAGAGGACGTCAAGTCTCTGGCTGGCCGTTCTCACGCTCTCCTTGAGCCTTCCTGTCCGTGCCTCCGCCCAGGACGCTCCCATCGCCTTCACGCACGCCGCCATCGAGACCGCCGGCAAACCCGGACGCATCGAGAACGGCACGCTCCTCCTGCGCGACGGCAAGGTCGAAGCGGTGGGTGAACATGTCAAAATTCCCGACGATGCGCGGGTGATCGATGCCCACGGCAAGACGATCGTGCCGGGTATCCTGGATCCGTTTCACGAAGTGAGTATCGCCGGCAGCACGGTCGAGGCGGCCCCCCGGCCGATGGTGGTCGGCCGCCGCGGGCGCGGCGGCCCGCCGGCGCGGGGCGGGCTGGTCAATGCCGCTTTCGTCCGTATCGCGGACAACTTCTATCCGTATGATGCCAGCTATCGGGCGTTCCTGCGCTCCGGCTTGACCGGCCTCAATCTGGTCACCAATGGCTACGGACAGTCGGCTCTGGTCCGTGTCACGCCGACGCAGCCCAATCGGATGCTGGTGAATCCCGATGGCTTTGTCTTTACAGCAGTGACCAGCGACACCAGCAGCCTGGATATCGTGCGGACGGCCCTGGAGACGGCCGAGAAGGTCAAGAAAGGGGTGAGCGTAACCCTACCGTCGGCCCCGCCGGCGACCACGGAATCGCCCCCCCCTCCCGAACCGAGAGCCCGGCAGGGCCGCCGCCGCGGCGGTAGACCCGGGGCGCCCGGAGGCGGCCCCCCTCCGGCCTTGGATTCCGCCACGCTCAAACTTTGGCAGGCCGTCTACGAAGGGAAAGTCCCGTTTTTCGCCAACGCCGCCAATGCCGCGGCGATCGTGCACCTCCTGAAAGCCCTGGAGCCGTACAAGGACGTAAAACTGGTCCTTGTCGCCTCCGGCCCGGCCCTGTACGAAACGGTCGATCAGCTTGGCGGCCGATCGGTGCGGTTGCTCATCCATCCGGGTCTGAGCCTGAAGCCCAACACGCGCGATCGCATCGATATTGCCCACGTGCTCCACGAAGCGCATTTGGAATTTGCATTCACGCAGCCCACCAATCGGAACGATCTGCTGGCCGCCCAGGATTTCCCACTGTTTTCCGTCGCCTATCTGGTAAAATGCGGCTTGCCGCGTGAGGTGGCGTTCGAAGCGTTGACGGCCCGGCCAGCCGCGCTGCTCGGCCTCGACAAGACCCACGGCACCATTGAGCCGGGCAAGTCGGCCGATGTGCTGATTTTCACCGGCGACCCACTCGATCCTGGCAGCGAGCTGAGCCAGGTGCTCATCGAAGGGAGGATGGTCTATGAGAACTAAGCGTTTGCTGTCGGGCATCTCCCTGGTTGTCCTGCTGATGATCGTGAGCGGCTCGGCGTGGTCCGCCGCAGCCGACGAGCCGCAGAAGAACCCAGCTTCTGCCGAAAAAAAGACCGAACCCGCCAAAAAAGACGAGAAGGACAAGGTCGTCGCCATCGTCGGCGGCGACATCTACACCATCACCCACGAAGTGATCCGCGGCGGCACCGTGTTGGTGAAGGATGGCAAAATCCTCCGCGTGGGCCAAGACCTTTCCATTCCCAAGGGGGCGACCGTCGTAGATGCGAAGGGCAAATACATCACGCCCGGCTTTGTAGCCTTGAGCATGGCCGGAGTCGGCTTGCGCGGTGCTACGCCGGGGCAGGGTGGACCTCCGGCTCCGGGCGGCAACCGCGGCGGCGGCAAGCTGGCGGATACCCTCGATCCCTTCGACCGCAATATCAAATTCTGCCTGGGCGTCGGCATCACAACCGGCTGCGTCGAGACGAGTGCCGGCGGAGGCCGGCGTTTTGGTCGAGACGAAGCGGACGATACCCAGGTCTGCCCGTGTTGCGGCTTGACGATTCTGCCCACCGAGCCGATCACGCCGCCGACCCCAACCGCCCCAACGCCGCGCTCCCATGCGGTGCTGAAGATGAATTATGGCGAATTGGATGGCATGCTCGTCAAGGAAGGGCCCTTTCACCACATTCCCGGTACCGGCCTGGCCGGCGCGCTCAATCGCTTCAACTGGCGCGAGAATGTCCGCCAGGCCCGCAAGTATCTCGAAGACCAGGCCGAGCACGAAAAGACCGCCAAGACCGACAACCCGACCCGGCCGCCGCGCCGGACGGTGCCCGAAGAACTGGTCCGGCTCGTCAAGAAGGAAATTGCCCTGCGGACCGATGCCTCGTCGGCCACGCAGATCCATGACATGATCAAGCTGTCCAAAGAGCTCGACTACGATCTTGTCCTCGACAATCCGCATGAGGCCTGGCTCACGGCCGATGAGCTGGCGGAGGCGAAGGTGACCGTGGTCCTGACGCCACGAAGCCGACGCCGTCCGCTGCCTGGCCACGAGGATACTTCGGGCAGCTCGATCGAAACTTCGGCTCGGTTGGAGAAGGCAGGGGTGCCGTTCGCCATCGCCACGCAGATGAACACGGTAAGCCTGGACGGCGTCTACGGTGGCCGAGATCTGACCGGGCTTCCGTTGGAAGCCGCCTTCGCGGTGCGCGGGGGTTGCAGCGAACAGACCGCGCTGGCTGCGTTGACCATTGTGCCGGCGCGCATGCTGCACCTGGACAACCGCATTGGCAGCATCGAAGCGGGCAAAGATGCAGATCTGTTGATCCTGAACGGCCCGCCCCTGGATTATCGGACCTACGTCGAAACGGCGCTGGTTGGTGGCAAGGTGCGCTATGAGCGCGATCGCGATCGGGTTTACCCGACGTTTGAGCGGGAACGGCGGTAAGATTGCTCGGCGGCTGCACCCGCGCTCAAAATGTTCCCCCCCATGGGTTAGGCGGCGCATGGGGTGCGCCAGTGCAGTTCACGAACCGTTGGCCCTGCCCAGAACGTGGATCAGTTAGCGCCAGCCATGTGCGAGTGCCGCCGCCACGTCCATTCGATTCGTCCGAGAGAGGCGATGCCGAGCATTACGATGGTGGACGGTTCGGGAACGGGCGCGGCGGTCGCGAGAAAGCCATGCTCCGCACCACCCGCATCCAGATAATACCCTACCAGGTCGCCGGCGTCGTCGATTTCGGTGGCAACCGTCTGGGATGCTCCGGGAAAATCGAGCAATGCCTGAAGGGTGAGATCCGCGCCAAACCGGAAGCGACCGTGAAATCGACTCCGAAAGGGCCACCATAAGAACCGGGCACATCGAGCGTGGTGGAACTGCCATTGCTATACAAGAAGCCGTGATTTGCATAACTTCCCACGATCTGGCCCCCATTGTTGATCGCAGCGACCGTCGTGAACGTCGCGCCCGGTACATCGATTGGCGTGAAGATATAGTCTGCCTTCACCTGTCCCGAAATGCTCACGAACAGACCAAGAGCCGCCAGGCGACAGAGTAGCCGTTGCATCGCTAAGGACCTCCGACGAGACCGCGAAACCTGCCTACCAGTATGGTCAGATTCGCAGAAGCAAGTCGAATGCATGGCCGGCTCATCGCCAACCGAAAACAGGAGATGTTGCAGCGCGGGATATCGGCGGAAGACATCCGCATGGTCATCGCGGCTACGTCGCAGCGCGATGGCAAGGTGTGCGCGACCCACACTGGCATGCAACCATCCATGCGGCAGGCGATGTCATAGCTGGCTGTGGCTTTCGATTCTTTCCACAGAAGGAACCGGCAACGCGCTGCAAGAAACGGCAGGACAAAGGGTGCCGAATATCCTCGTCAGGAGTCGAACCTGATCCCCGACCTTCGCAGGGTCGTGTGCGTTCCCCCACACCCCGAGGATAAGCAGGGCCGACGGCTGGATTCGCACCAGCATGAGCCGGTTTACGAGACCGGTGCCTTTCTATTTCGAGCCACATCGGCACAGCAGGAGTGCAAGGAGTCGAACCCTGTCCCGCGGCTTTGGAGACCGCGTGCTCTCCCAGGAGCACACTCCTGTAATTCGTGGTGGGTGGCGGGTGGCGCGTGGTGGGAAAAAAGGAATGGGCTCTGCCACCCGCCACGCGCCACCCATTTGCCACCCGCCACGATGCTAGGGTGTCTGGGGGGAATCGAACCCGCCGCCTCGACCTTCACAGGGTCTCATGCCAAACCACTACACCACAGACACCATCGGTTGCGTTGCCGCCCGTGCGGATGCCGAGCAGGCAACGCCAACTGCCAGTAGTCCCGGCTGGATTCGAACCAGCGATCTTCCCCATGTCAGGGGGATGTCCTGCCGCTGGACGACGGGACTGCCGAGCACCCCGACCAGGATTCGAACCCGGAACGCCTCGTTCGAAGCGAGGCATGATCATCCCTTTCACCATCGGGGCCCGAGCGGAAGGCAAGGGAGTCGAACCCTCATCTCCGTTGGGAGAACCGCCTTAGCAGAGCGGCCCGGCCAACCGTATCCGGCTACCTTCCCAAGTGGACCCACCGGGAATCGAACCCGGATCTCCAGTCTGCCGAACTGGTGTCGTCCCGTTGGACCATGAGCCCGTGCAGTCAGGGGAGTGGGGATCGAACCCACGCTCTCCAGCTTCCAAGGCTGGCGGATTACCACTTTCCTATCCCCCGTTGGTGGACCGCCGGGGACTTGAACCCCGATCTCCGGCGTGCGAAGCCGGCATCTTCCCAGTTGGACCAGCAGCCCCCATGAATGATCCCGGATGGACTCGAACCATCGTTGCCTGGATGTGGACCAGGCGTCTTAACCGCTGGACCACGGGATCCACGAGTAGCCGAGGTGGGAATCGAACCCACAATCGTTCACCAGGCTCTCGATACAATCGCCTGATTTTGGAGACGGCGTAAAACACGGGCATTTGTGAAGTTACGGCTTTCCAGGATTTCCACCATTGCCTAAAAGAGCAGGGTTTTCGAGGCTTTTCTCTGCCGTATCTCTGCCACGCCCGACTCTTATTACGACGCGCCAAGTGGCCAGAAGGTTCATTGTCCAGCGGGATATGCTGCCATGAGCTAGGCTTTCCGAGAGGAAAAGTATGAGCTACCGAACAGACGAAGTAAGAGCGGTTCGGCTTGACCGCCTCCAAGAGTATCCTAGCGCGACGTTTGCGGCTGTCTGCGCAAAGCTCTCGCTGGGCACGATTACACCGCAGTCTATGGCCGCGGCGGCTCCAGCATGGAAGTTTGACGAGCACGGTAACAAGAGCAGCGATCACCTCGACCGCGTGAAATTCTTCTTCGATAAACCAAGCGACGACGATGAGGACGCGATTCTGTTGAGTAACGGCAGCCCATACGGGCGGCCTGACTTGGATGAGCCACATTTCTACGACGGCAGACATCGGTTTGTGGCTGCGGTTCTGAGGGGCGACAAGACGATAAGGGCCATGTTCCGGTGGCCGTGCGCCGCGACGGTCTTTCTTTTCCGTCGGGTCATCGTTTATCTTACCGGTGATTCCGACATTAAACCATCGTAAAGCGAAACAGATCAAAATCGGTGGTCATCGTGCGATGACCTCGATCAGCGGGAAGGGTACAGTCCCGCATCGATGAGTGCTGCGCGCAGAGTAACGCGGTGCGGCAGGTTCATGCCCAGCACGGCGACCGTCGCACGGCCGATGGCGGTGCGACCGATCAGAAGCGGTCCTTGCCGGCGGAAATGGTAGGACCATTTATGCCGGCGCGGATTGAATAGGTTGGCAATCCTCCGCGTGACGGGATCGATGCCCGTTAGGTTCGGTCCTTTGCGGAGATTATCCTGATGGCAGGCATAAGCAAGGTTCGGTGGGGAATCGCCGCCGCCATGCTGCCGGGGGACGATGTGCTCAACGTGGAAGGCAAAGAGCGGATCGTCGTCCTCATGCATCCCGCAATACTCGCAGCGCCGCTTGGCGCGGCGGCGGACCAACTCGCGGGTGGCCGGGCAAATCACGAGTCGGAAGTTAACCGGGCGCGCGCTTTGGCTTGAAGGATAGCGACAACATTGGCGGCCATTGCATACGCCTCGTATTCGTCGTGCTCATCGGGAGTGAGCGTGCCTTCGTTGCACTTCTCAGCAAGCTCCTGGACCCGAGCCTGCGTTTCCTGGTCGGCACGCAGGTGAATCAGCTCACGGGCTGCTCTCGGCGAGAGGGAGCGCCCTACCGGCTCCAAAAGGCGGTCAAGGACGTGGACGGGTGGAATAGGTTCGTGCATGGCGAATACTCCTCGTTGGATTGTAGCATAAGCGCTATCAGTGGTCGAGCGTTTCTTGTTGAGCTATACCGTACCGTCACCGTCCCTTACCCTGCCGGCGGGCAATCGCTGCCGCCGCGCTCCTGACCGTGCGCAGGGCGTAGGCTTCGCCGTTCTGCTGGGCCTTCCGGCTTTCCTCCATGAGGCGGGCGGCGGTTTCCTCGACGCTGAATCCCCAATCGGCCGCAATTAAGCACCAAGTGAAATCCGCCCGGCTGACATCGGGACGCTCAGCGCCTCGGGCCGGGGGAGCATTCTCCAGGCAGCGCTGATAGCTCGGAAAGCATCGGCGAGAGGAATGAGAAACATGGGCGGGGCCGGGGGCAATTTAAGACAGAAGGGCCATTTTGTAAAGAGCCTTTGCTTTTGGCCCATTGACCGGAGCTTGGCGCCAGGCTGATGAAGGCCGGGATCGGCGTAGTCGGCTGCTGTCGCGATAAAGCATGATCACCGCGATCGTTGCTCCCCGAAACGCGCAAGTTGGAAGTGGAGCGTAGAATGTTCGGGCGCCCCACGCCGACCACGGTCATGCCCGTCCAAGGTGGTGGTGCGTGGTGAATGATATCCACCACGCACCACGCCCTTTAGCGCCCCCAAAAGCCGTAGGGGGCATCGCCCCGGTTGCCGTCCTGCTCGAGGCAGCCGTTATCCGATCCTCATATGGCAAGGACGTTGAAACCATCCGTTCGGCTCGGCTACTGAATTGGCGGGGGGCCTACGCGGCGTTGATCCCCTGGAAGACGGTCAAGGCCTCATTGCGCAACAAGGAATTGCCGTTCCACGGTTCGCCGCCCACCGCATTGTTATTGGCCGCCAGCAGGATCTGGAACACATCGAGCACGGTGTTATTCGGTGTGCCGAAGGCCGCGCCGCTGCTGCCAATATTCCAGGAATAGGCGCCCAGGCCATTGCTGTTGACGGTAAAGCCATAGCTCTGCCCGATCGTGCCGCCCAAGGATAGGGTCGAGGCGAACACATCCAGGGCGGTGTCCAGGATCTCCACATCCAAGCCGGTCCCAGAGGAAGTTACGAACAGGTTCTGGTAATAGTAGCTGATTTGCGCACTGGTAAAGGAATACAGATTCGGGCCACCGCTCATGTTCTCGTAGAGGTTGGGGAAGGTATTGGCCAGCCACTGGCCCAAGGTTTGCCCGCTGCTCGTCAGGCCAAAGCGGCGGATGAGCTGCTGGCCCCGGAGCGATTCCCAGAAGCTGGTCGCCTCGGCCAATGGTCCGGACACGAATTGACCGAGCGAGGAGGTTGTGACCGGGCTTTGTACCTGGGTGGGAGGCAATCCTCCGTGCAGGATCGTCACGGTGATGGTGTCCGTGTTGGCGGCGGCATAGGTATGCGTGCCATTGACGGTGAAGACGCCGCTGCTGAAGGTGATGCTCCCCATCGACACTGCTGGGCCGTCCCCCCAGTTGATGGCGGCCATGTAGTGCGTGCCGTCATTGGATTCCGCTCCCCCCGGATCGGTAAAGGTCGCCACCGGTCCCGTAAAGGGCGCACCGGCCGTCGGCGCGACCGGGACGGCCACGGGGGACACGGGCACGTCGTTCACGCTCACAAAGAACCCTGCGCCAGACAAGGCATTGTCGCCGGTATCCCGGACGAGGACGGTCACCGGGTAGGTGCCTGCTTCGGCGTAGGTGTGTAATTGGCTTGGCAGCGGTCCGGGCGCCCCTGGAGAGAGGACCGTGTTGTTGCTGCCATCACCCCAGAAGACGGTTACCGTCCAGGGGCCGGGGCCTGTATCGCTGAAGCTTCCCAGCCCCACGGACTGGGCGGACCCCTCGTAGACCGTCTGGGGCGACGGTGGATAGGATATCAGCACGGGGGGCTGAACCGCGACACTGGTCGAAGCCGACAGGCTGCCGGCGAAGTTGCCGTCCCCCTGATAGCTCGCGGTGATCGGATGGTTCCCCAGCTGCAGGGAAGTCGTGGTGAAACTGGCCGTGGTCATGCCGTGGGCGGTGCTTAAGGTCCCCTGACCGATGCTGTTGCCATTGTCGCTGAAAATCACCAGGCCAGTGGGGTTGCCGGCTTGCGTGGTTCCTGGCGCGTTGACCGAGATGGTGGCCGTGAAGGTGACCTGCTGACCAGGGGTGGCCACGCTCGTTGACGCGATGAGCAGGGTCGTGGTGCTGGCCGGCGCCACCGTCTGGCCATTGGGAAGGCTGGCGGAGACGGCGGCATACGTGCCATCGCCACGGTACGTCGCGGAAATGGCGTGCGTGCCGGCCAGCAAGCGGTTCGTGGTGAAGGTGGCCGTGGCGGTCGTGCCGTTGCCGGGGCCCAGCATCCCCATGCCCACGTAGGTCATGTTCGTGTCATAAAAATACACGTTGCCGGTGGGAGGGACCGTACCATTGCCCGAAACCGTAGCGGTAAAGGTCACCGCTTGGCCCACCTGCGACGGATTGACCAACGAGTTGACGCTGATGCTCGGGGTATTCATGCCAAACTGGGATTCCTGCTGGATCACCACATCGTCATAGAAATAGTTGGTCGTGTAGGCGCCGGTTCCGCCGAGCCGGATGCCGCCGTTCGGATTGCTACCGAAACTCCCCGAGGTGCTGCCCCCTACGGATCTGCCATTGACGCTGAATCCCCAGGGGGCGCCAGCGGTAGAGGGGATGGTCACGGAAATCGCGCAGGCTTGATTCGGGAGAAGATTCGGGAAGTTAGCCATCGATGTGCTCGCTAACGGCATCTGAGTGTTGTCGTAAAGGATCAGATTCCCCGTGTCCGTGAGGTGCAGACTGGCCTTGGGGTTGCCGCTGGTGTCCAGAAAATCCGCGACGTCGCTCTCGCTGTTGGCCAACGTCGACACGTACTTGAACAGGAAGCTGTACTGCGTCGCTGGGTTGCCGGAGCCGTCATCGCGAATGTCGTAATTAATTTCCTTCATGTCCGTGTTTCTGCGCAACACTTGCAACGAGTCGCCGCCATCGAGAGGCGCCACCGTGCTCTCGATGGGACGTGGCCATGGGAAACCCATCGCCTGTGCGAACTTGTAATCTCCATCCTCAAAAGGAAGGAAGGGCAGACTGGCCGTCGGCCCGGACACGGTTGCCATGCCCTCGATCACCGTTTGCGGCGCATCCTTTTTCTGGATGGTCACGGTGACCATGAACATGCCGTTGGGTAATCCCGCGGAGGATTGCGTGTACGTGTGGTTGCCGGTGACGGTGAACGTTCCGTTATTGTAGGTTACCGTGCCGGTCGACAGGGGAGACTGATCGCCCCAATCGATGGTCGTCGGGTACCGGCTATTGATGTAATCGTCTTGTGACCCGCTCGGATCGGTGAAGGTTGCGACCACTTGGTTCGCGAAGGGCACGTAGGTCTGTGCGTTAAAGGTGGGAGTCGGAGCCCCCGGCGGCGGCTCGACCGGGGCATCCGCTGCGCCAGACAGACCCGCCGAGCTGATGGTCACGTCATCGTAATAGTAATTGGTCGTATAGGGATCATGGCCCCCCAGCAGGAGACCGCCATTGTTCGCACCCAGCTTCGCAGTGCCGCGCATCTCCTCGATTACCGTTTGGCTGCTGCTGTCGGTGACGCGTACCTCCCAGGCACCAGTGTCCCCCGAGCCAATCATGGCCGAGATCGTGTACGTCTGCCCGGCATTGAGGGTGGCCGTGCCCGTGCCGGCCACATTGCCCTGCGCATCGTAGAAGAGCAATTGTCCAGTTTGGATGCCGTTGCTGTTGGTGCCCTTTGGAACGAGATGAAGGGCGCCCTTGTACATGCCGTACTGGTCTTCGAAGTTGACAACGCCCCCCTCGCCCGTCTGCGACGCGAACTGGAAGAGGAAGCTGTAGTACGCCGTGGGAACGTTGTAGTAGCTGTTGTCGGATCCGCGGATCTCGGCCCAGGCAACGCCATTGCCCATGCTTGCATCCCGCGATAGTTGCAACGCATGCGGTACGCCCATGCTGTCCACAATGTTCGGGTCCAGCGCGGGGCTTGTGACGAGCGGAGCGTTCTGCGTCATAGAGGGCTGAGTCGTCTCGAAATCGACGGTGTTGATCCGGGCAGTCGGTGCTTGATAGAGGAACATTCCGTCCAGGTTTCCAAGATGCGTGATGAACGGGCTGATCATGCTGCTACCGTTGTTCGGATTGTACTTCGCGATAAACCCCGCAAAACTCGCGAGATAATAGGTCCCAGTTCCAGGAATGCCGGTTCCGGGATCATAGCGGATGACCTGATAGCCATCGTTCTCATTCGGCAAGTCTGTTGGCAGAAGCGATGTGATATTGTATTTACTCTGCAGGCGGTACTGCCAGTTGCCCTGTGAATCCAAGTACGGCTGATAAACGGCGATGATGGGGAGCGAAGATCTCGTATAATCTGTAAATCCCAGCACGATGATGTTCCCGGTCTGGGGATCGACGGTAACGTCCTGGGTATGGTACAGCCCATCGTGGCTCGTGGGAATGATCGCCGTAGCCTGCTTCGCATTAACGTCCAGCTTCCAAATGTAGCCCTGGAGGTTGGGGTCTCCTTCGTCGTAACCGTACTGATACTGTGGAGTCCCCTGGCTCGAAAGGCCGTGATAGTCAAGGGGCCCCTGCTCGTCCGCGACGTAGACAAAACCGGTGTTGAGCGTGGCAGGCAACTGGGGATTCGGGTTCGGGTCGTAAACCGGGGCAATTCCTGTCGGAACGTTGATCCAGCTCGGGGGGCTGCCGTTATTTAATGCACTCGGGTCATTGGCGTTGCTGCTGTAACTGTACTGGGTGTCTGTTGGATGATCAGTAGTGCGGTCCAGCAGGTCTATTCCTGTATCCAGGGATTTGGTGCGGTCTGAATAGCCATTGATAAAGTTACTACCGGTTGGGTAAGCTGCGTCAGTGTTAGGCGGGGCAGTCGAGTGGCCACCATCAGCGTACACCGGCATCTGGTTTCCGCAGCTGGGATCGATTTGCACGACGCTGTGCGTGGGAAGATCATACCCATAGCCATTGTCTTCCACGTTGACCAGCAGGTGCAAGTTGCCGCCGCCGTCTCCCTGATTGATGACATACAGGTTTGCATTCGTGCCATTGGAACCAGGAACGAAGGCAACGGCATCGCTTCCATAAAGGTTCTCCTGACCTTGGCTGTCATGGCTCAGCACCGATGCGATGCCGCTGGTCGGGTCCACCTGCATGAGCGCATGATCGAGCATCGTACCCGTGAGAGTGGGAGCCTTGATGCTGAAATTATCGGAGCGGGCAGCGCCATAGTCCAAGGAGTAAAGCACGCCCGACGACGGATCTTCCGCGAGGCCGACGGATTCATCGAAGGCCCCTGGCGCTGAGATCGGAACCGGCGTTTGGTTGGCGGGCCCGTTGGGATTGATGGCATAGAGACCGGACGGATAGGAATCACCTCCCGCGGTCGAGACCACGAGCCAGCCATTGGGGATGAGAGTGGGAACGGCGCGATCCTCAAGCGATTCCAGCAGTAAGCGTCTGGTTAATGGACGGCTCTTGTTGACGATCGGACGACGCTTTGAACGGAAAGCACGCGATAAGAAAAACATGGATGGTTCCTCTCCTCTTGGTTGTTCTCTGCCTCTGAGCAAGCGGTCTGCCTGGACGCGAACCTCAGCGCGGACGAGCGCGGATTCGTCACGGCCCCTCGCCTTCCGACCTTGGGTGCGCGTGAAATCACTCCGTGCTGCTTGTGGAATTCCCACGCGGCCAAGAGTCGTGTCTCGGGCGCGCACAAGGACTGGTGAGGTCAACGTGTGCACTACCAGTGATGAAGTCAGATCGGGCCGCAGCCGTGCCGACTCTTCTTCCGTAGGAAGTCCATCGCGCTACATTGCTGGGAGGACGGCGATTCGAAGGGTGACGGGAGCGAGGATCGAAGGGGAGGGTCACACTACGGAATGCCGAACCCTCTGTTCCGGCTGAAGAATTCTCGCCGTGGTCCATGCGCCTGGGCAAGCGACGTCGAACCCGAGCACATCTCCAGGTCGCTCAGTAGGGGCTGAGTCGACGCTGAAGTCTAACACGCTACCGACTCGTGTCAAGAACCCGTGGGGAACCCGCTCGGCATCGTAGCAATTGAGAAATCTCGCCGGCCTTCCTCCTTTGCTTTACGGAGTTGGTAATCGCGCAGACCAGGCGGGGCCCTGGGGCTCCCCGTCAAGCGGGTAGCCGGCTAGCCGGGTGAGTTTTTGCTTTTTTCCTTGATTTCTTGGGAGGGCCCGGTAATACTGGGTCTTGTCGCCTGGCGATGCCGTTACGCGCGAGGAACTCGGTCATGAAGCAGATCGTGTACGGGTGGCTGGCCCTGGGCGTGTTCGCAGGGGCTGTTGGTCCAGGGCATGCGGATTACGCGTATACGACAATCGATTTTCCCGGTGCCCTTCAAGGCACCACCTATGCGGAGGGCATTAATGCTTCCGGGCAAGTCGTGGGGAGCTATCTCGGCCAGGACAGTAAACGCCACGGGTTCCTGTTCAGCGGCGGCTCCTACATGAGCTTCGACGTACCGGGCGCGTTTCTTATCACCGATCCCGACGCGATCAATAATTCGGGGCAGATCGTCGGGAGATACAGTGTTTCTTCTACAGCTGTTTCCGGCTTTCTCCGGAATGGGGGTGCCTATAGCACCCTGGACGTGCCTGGAACCATGTACACGGAAGCTCGGGCCATCAATGATTCTGCCCAAATATGCGGTTTCGCTGCCACGACCTTGTCCTCTCCACGTCACGCGTTCCAATTCAGCAACGGCATCTATACGAGCTTCGACGTGCCCAATGCTGCGGAAACACTTGCTTATGGCATCAATAATGCCGGGCAGGTTGTGGGAGCGTACTTTGACCCCGTGACAGGGAAATCGCACGGCTTTCTTCGCAGTGGCGATACGTACCTTACTCTGGATTTCCCAGGCGCTTCGACAACGGCGGCCATTGGTATCAACAGTACCGGCCAGATTGTAGGTATTTGGGGCGCCAACCAGGCTTTCGTGCTGCAAGGGGGCAGTTTCAGCACACTGGATGTGCCCGGATCGAGCTACATGGAGGCCGATGGCATCAACGATGCCAACCAGATCGTGGGCACTTACATCGATGGAACCGGAACCCACGGTTACCTGGCTACACCCTTGGCCGCGCCGGTGCCCGAACCGGCCACCCGTGTGCTCCTGACTTTCGGAGTAGCCAGCCTGCTCGGCTTTACTTGGCTGCGCAGGAGGCGTTCTGCTCGTGGCTGAGTACGCTGCATCGCCTCCGGCTGGACCGGTGCTTCAAAATGGGAGCATGGCTGGCCATCGACGTACAGGTCTTGCCCGATACGATCCAGGCCAGTCTATCCGGCGCATCGTTCCTGTTGCTTTGCACAGCAACCCGAGCGGGAGAGCTTGTGGCCCGACGCTGCCGTTTCGTGCGAGGAACTCGGTCATGAAGCACATGGTGTACGGGTGGCTGGCCCTGGGCGTGTTCGCAGGGGCTGTTGGTCCAGGGCGTGCGGCTTATGCGTTTACGCCGATCGACTTTCCCGGTGCGTTGCAAACCTCTGCAGAGGGGATCAACGCTTCCGGTCAAGTGGTAGGGAGCTATCTCGGCCAAGACAATACCCGCCATGGGTTTCTCTTCAGCGGCGGCACGTACGCGAGCTTCGACGTACCCGGGGCACTCCTTACCGATTCTTATGCGATCAATAATTCCGGGCAAATCGTCGGACGCTACGTTGTCTCTTCTGTGGCGATTTATGGCTTCCTCCTGAGCGGAAGCACTTACACGACCTTGGACGTGGCCGGATCCATGTATACGGAAGCACGCGGGATTAACGACGCTGCCCAGGTATGCGGCTTCTCTGCTACGAACTTCTCCTCTCCACGCCACGGGTTCCTGTTCAGCAACGGCATCTATACGAGCTTCGACGTGCCGAGCTCTATCGATACGATTGCTCAGGGAATCAATAATACCGGGCACATCGTCGGAACATACTCCGATCCAAATGTGGGCGCAGTGCACGGGTTTCTTCGAAGCGATGATAGTTACATTCGTCTTGATTTCCCAGGCTCCTCGGCAACAAATGCTATCGGTATCAACAATGGGGAGACGATTGTTGGAATTTACAACATGAATGGCACACATGGTTTTGTGCTGCAAAACGGCAATTACAGCACGCTGGATGTGCCTGGATCGATCTACACCGATGCCCTGGGAATTAACGATCTCAACCAAATTGTTGGCACTTACATCGACGGGAGCGGAACCCACGGTTACCTGGCCACACCCCTGGCTGCGCCTGTGCCCGAGCCCTCCAGCCGCGTGCTCCTGACTTCGGGAATAGCCAGCCTGCTTGGCGGTACTTGGCTGAGCAGGCGGGGTTCTGCTCGTACCTGAGTGCAGAGCATGGTGCTCCGGCTGGGCCGACGCTTCGAAATTGGCACACTACTGGCCGTCGATGTGCAGGGCCCGGCCGAATCCGAACTGGCCAACCGAACGCTTACATTTGTCATCTCGCTTAGATCTTAGAATGGAGATGTTGCTTCAGCCAAGACGCGGCGGGGCTCGACCTGCTGTCGGGGACAGTGTGCTGCACCGAGGAAAACGATGAGGAAGCATGAATTTCTCGTCGATTGCTACGAGTCCTGGCTTCGAGTGTGGCCGGTGGTGCCTCGGGCGGCCTATGAGGTTACGCGGGGGATCCAGCCCCGCACCGTAGTCTACGACAACGTTGGTCATTTCCAATCCAGCGTCACGTTCTCCAGGCACAATTCCTGGCGCGAGCTGTTCACGCTTCGCTACGCGACGCGCGGAGACGGGTTCATCCTGCCGCCGATTCTCTTGCCGAATCGCAACGAGGCAGCGCCTGCTGACTTGGGGCGGTATCTCGACCGGGGCATGGACTACCACTATTGCTTTGCGCCGCAGCCCGGTCAGACGTATTCGATGAACCTGGAGGTCCTGAAGGGATTCGACGCCGGCAACCGCACCAATCATATGCATCTGCACCGGAACACGCGCTACCAACAGATCATCTACCGGCTCGACCTGCAACGCTACCTGGAGCAAGGCTATCCG
>DATGIQ010000348.1:0-3971 GCA_035295665.1 Gemmataceae bacterium
TGGAAACACGCGCCGTTTCCAGGAAATTCCACCAAACTCCACCAAACCAGGAATCGGCGCAACCACCGGACTTGTCCTCCGTTACGGCCACCCACCGCGTTTCCACCTTTTCCGCCGGAGGCGCCCATGCGCGGCGGACGCCGCTCCACGGTGCACACGCACGTTCCATCAAACCCTGTCATACCGTTCAGACGCGCCAAGCCGCTACCGTTGGAATGCGGTGAGTCAGGAGCTAGTGCGTCGTCAAGGCTAAAAACGTGGGTAGCTGAAGTCGTGAGACTTCAGCAAAGCCGAATCCGCACAAGTTCGGCTACCCAAGAATTTAGCCCTCAAGGGACACTAGCAGTCTATTGCAGTTGGATTGTAAGATGGGACGGCCTTCCCTGGCGGCCCGGGGGGACGACCTGACGGCCGGGGAAGGCCGTCCCACCCAACAGTTGACCGACTACGCATCGCCAGCGCAATTGGCCACCGGGTGGCGCATACCAACCCGACGCGTCAGCGAGGGTTCGAACGAGGCCCGGGTGAGGCCCGGGGTGAGGCCCGGGGGTCAGGCACCTTTTTCCAAGCAAACTTGCCAGCCGAAAAAAAAAGACATGCGGACGGGGGCTGACCCCCGCGGAAAAGCGCACCAATCAGAAGCTGTCGAGGACGCGGGTCCAAGTCGAACATGGGCTGGCCGGCGTCAAGAGGGCGCGCATCGTCAAAGACACGTTCCGAAATACCAAAGACGGTAACTCTGATGCGGTCATGGAAGCTGTCTGCGGTCTCCATAACCTCCGGGTGCAGAATCGGAAGCGGAGATAATAATAGAGCCGAAATCCCTTGAAATCCTTATTTCTGGTAAAGTCTATTCAAAAGACGCTAGTACCGTCGTCTGCCCATTGATACTATGCGTTTATGGTGAGTCCGTATCAGCTTAACAGCAAGTCAGACGGCGGGCAGCCCCATGAAGATGCAGCACACGTATGGAATCTTTGATGATGAAGCCAACCACATCATCGACCTCGTGCGGCGTCATGCTCCGCTCGCCCAGATCCGCGGGACCGCATGCCCGGTCTGTGGGTCGCCAATGGCCGTCGAGTTCATGGACGATGGCAACGGGTTCCAGGTCTACTGCGAGGGCAGTCCACTCCACATCTCGAAGCACCAGGACATCACGGAGCCGCCACCGTGGTGGCCCCAGTGCGTCATCCCGCCTACCGATTCGACTTGGTACTGGCGGGAGTGGCACTCCTTTGACGGCAGCGGGAACCTGACGATGAAGGTGTCCGGATGGCGAGCGGACGGGGGCCGTTGGTCCGGCCAACTCGAATGCGCGACCGGCGATCCGGACTACGCGTTCTGGAGATGGGTGCTGTTACAATCCGGCTGCACCTCGGATCGGATCACCGAGACAGAACTCGCGGAGTTGCGGGCTCGGTTCGCGAGAACCACCTAACAATCCGCGACAGCCCGTTAGTCAGCACGGCCAGCGAGGTATACGCGACTGAAACGAAAGCTCATGACACTGCTCAGTGACCGGGGAGAGCCACGGGGACATCTTGCCTACGAATCTGGGGCGCTAATCAAATCCAGTTTGAATTGGGCGTGGTCGTGTCCACCAACACGCCTTATTCAAACAATCGGAGAACCTGTTAAGCGTGATTTCACGCAGCGTACTTGAGGATGCATTACAAAACCGTTGTGACAATCGGCTATAGTGGACCCCGGAAACTGGACAGCCGATTAAGCTACTGAGCGGCAGTCCAGGAAAGGGGAAACGATGTCACGCAAGCGGAAGACCCACTCGGCGGCGTTCAAGGCCCAGGTGGCCTTGGCGGCTCTGCGGCAAGACCGCACGGTGAACGAGCTGGCCAGCCAGCACGGCGTCCATCCCACCTTGATCCACAGTTGGAAGAAGCAACTCCTCGCCGGTGCCGAGGACTTCTTCCGCCAAGGGCACAAGGCGGCGACCCAGGACCACGAGGCCCTGCAAGCCCAACTGTACGAGCAGATCGGTCGGCTCAAGATGGAGTTGGACTGGGTGAAAAAAAAAGCTGCCGGCCTCGGTTGACGCCAAGCGGGCGCTGGTGGAGACCAGCCACCCCCAGTTGAGCATCTGCCGGCAGTGCGAACTGCTGGGGCTGGCGCGGGCCAGCTTCTACTACGAGCCGGCCACCGAGACGGAGGAGAACTTGCACCTGATGCGGCTGATCGACGAACAGTACACCGCCCAGCCGGTCTATGGCAGCCGGCGGATGACCATCTGGTTACAGGGCCTGGGGCACGCGGTCAACCGCAAGCGGGTGCAACGGCTGATGCGGTTGATGGGCCTGGAGGCGATCTACCCCAAGCCCAAGCTGTCAGCCCCCGGCCAGGGTCACAAGATCTATCCGTACCTCCTGCGGGGCGTGACCATCGGCCGCGTCGATCAGGTGTGGAGTACCGACATCACCTATGTGCCGATGGCGCACGGCTTCATGTACCTCGCGGCGGTGATCGATTGGTACAGCCGGTACGTCCTCGCTTGGCGGCTGTCGAACACCTTGGAGGGCTCGTTCTGCCTGGAGTTGCTGGACGAGGCGTTGGCGCGGGGCCGGCCGGAGGTGTGCAACACCGACCAGGGTGTGCCGTTCACGGCGGAGGCATTCACCGGGCGGCTGGTGGCGGCGGGGGTGGCGGTGAGCATGGACGGCAAGGGGCGGTGCCTGGACAACATCTTCGTGGAGCGGCTGTGGCGGACGGTGAAGTACGAAGACATTTACCTACGCGGCTACGAGACGGTGCCGCAGTTGAGCCAGGGCCTGGGGAGGTACTTCCCGTTCTACAACGACGAGCGCCCGCACCAGGCCTTGGACTACCGCACGCCCGCGGAGGTTTACCGGGGCCGCCTATCCCGGGCGGGCTGACGCCGGGACCTGGGGAGGAGAGGACGCCGTGGGCCAGGGCCAGGTGCGTTTTGGGAGGCATCGCTCCGGCGTCCGATGGGAGGAAAGGCCCCCTGAGCGCGGTGGCCCAGGGGCGAGGCGGCCATCGGCGCGCCGTCGGCCGGGTTATCCCTTGGGGAGTTGCGCGCCCGCAGAGCTCCCCTCGGTTTCACCCGGCGCGAGGGATGTACCCCAACCATGGCCCGCGCACAAGAGCAATCAGCAAGAGTGTCATGGCCACGAGGGCCGGACCAGGTGTAGCGAAGGATCGCTCGATTTTTGTCTAGACAATGGGGTCCACTTCATGGCGCGTTGTATCATCGAGAGGGCGCCCGCACACGCATAGCTCTTCTTTCGCCAGATCTTCGAAGAACTCTTTCGCTGCACTCTCGGGGAGCTTCACTCGGTCAAGCGCATCCTTGAAGCTCATCATCTCCCGCGCGAAGACTGATGACAGAGCGTGAGGACTTCGGAAGCTCTGGAGCAGACGGTTGGCGAGCGTCTTCACCTCATTCTCAGCGACCTCCAGTTGTGCCTGTGCGGCAGTGAGCCGGCCCTCGTACTCCTTTTTCGCCTTGATGGCCGCATCGTTCTCATTTCTTAGCTTGAGCTGACGCGCCTTCACGCGCTTGAGATCCGCCAGGAGTCTCTCGCGCTTCTCGGTAAGAATCCGCAGCCGTTCAACGTACCGGTCGATCCACCCCTTCCATTTGTTGAGTCCCTTCATTGTCTGCGAGTTTGAGCCTCCATTCTTGGCCTTCTTTGCTGATTCTTCCTTCCAGTACTTCTCCACCCACAGGTCGATGCGATCAAACAGCTTGAGCTGGAACAGATCGTCGATTACTTGCTGGGCATTCGTCCTGTCACGGTCCAGAAGCGAATCGGCGAGTTCGCCGTCGAAAACGAAGAAGTTTACAAAATCCTGGTTCAAGAAGCGGGCCAATTCGCGCGGCGGTTCAAAGCCGCGCCGGTTGCCTGTGGGGATCGTCGTGAAGTACTCGACGGATGGTTCGTCGAAGTCGAACTTCAATGTGAAGGTGACGCGGAGAGCGTTGTGCAAGA
>DATGIQ010000349.1:0-8887 GCA_035295665.1 Gemmataceae bacterium
GTCCGCCCGCACAGCCGCCTGCCAGCCCGATGCGTCTTTTCAGCTTTGACCGCCCCGCCGCGGACCGGACCACAAGCAGAGCCAGACCGAACGGCGGAACGAGCAAGTAGAATCGTTCGGAGCCGCCCAAGGTGGAGAAGCCGAGAAGCGACCACGCCAACGTGCCGAAGGCAATAAGGCCCAAGATGCGGACCGCTCTGTCCGATGGGGATTGCATTGCATAGCCAATCGGGGTGAATAGGTTGAAAGAAATAACGATAGCGAATCCGCCGCCCGGTAGCAAGCCATGAGGAAGCAGAGGGGGAGAAAGATCCGCAGAGGAATTACGCCGGGATCTCCTTGTCTCCTCGTCTCTGTGTCTCCGTGTCTAAGTCCTCCTCCATCCCTTTCGCAAGGGAAGCAGTCACTTGTTGAAGGAGCGGTCGGGTGATTGGTCGGCCATAGAATTGCGTCAGATCGATGGCCGGTCCGAAGGCGACCTGCACGTGCGGGGATGGACGGAACCAATCGCCAAGGATTGTGCCGCCCCGCCGTGCCCCGCGGATGCGCGCGGGGAAGACGGGGGCACGGCTCCGTAGCGCCAGCAGGGCAGCGCCGGCCTTGGCTTGCACGGGGACGCCATCCCGTTCGGGGTAGATATCCCCTCCGGGGAAGATGGCCACGACATCCCCTTTCTGAAGGCGGCGCAGAGCCTGCCTCACGGCGGCAACATCGTGCCCGTCCCGGGCAACGGGAATGCAGCCCGCCCACCGGAACAATCGCCACAGGAGAAATACCTCAAACTGCTCCCGGGCTTGGAGGAAACAAAGACGGCGTCGGCAGCAAGCGATCAAAAACCCCGGGTCGGCATGATTGCGATGGTCGGCAATGACAATGGCCGGCCCCGTGGCCGGCAACGGATCGGTGCCGATCCGCGTGCAGCCGTGCCACCGGCGCATGAACCAACGCAGCGCTTCCCACCCGAGGGATCCTAATTGGGTCAGGACGATGCGCCGCCCAGCGACGATCACAACCGCCGCCACCAAAATACCGAGCCACAATCTCAGCATGGGAACCGCTTCTCATACACGAACCGGTTGAGCGTTTCCGCTATCCGCAGTTCGTGTGGGCAAATGAGATGCCGCGCTAGTCCGTGCCTTAGGCAATGGTACGATTCTTGCACCATCGGTACTTGTGATGGCAGCGAACTTCAAGAGAAACGGGCAATCGAGTCTACCGAGAAGGGGCATGGAACAGAGGACAGCGCGGTTCGCCCAATGGACGAGCCTGAGTTGTACGGACCGGCCGCGAATCCTCATCTTGACCGCATCGGTTGGTACCGGTCATTTGCGAGCTGCCGAGGCCCTTGCCCTGGCATTGCGGCAAATGGTTCCGCAAGCAACCATCGAAAGTGCCGATGTCCTTGCCCTGGCGACGGCCCCGTTTCGGTATTGTTATGCCCAGTTTTATCTGGATCTCATCCACTGGGCGCCGGAAATCCTCGGGATCATTTATAACCACTTCGATAGACCGTGCCGTCCGAAGTATGGGCCCTGGTATCGGCTGCGGGTGAAGCTGGAAGAGGCCAATCTGCGGCCGTATATTTCGTTGCTGAAATCGAAACCGTGGGACGTGATTATCAACACGTTTTTCCTCCCCGCCGAAATTGTCGCCGCTCTGCGCCGCCGCGGAGAATTTGCGATACCCCAGGTGATGGTCGTGACCGATTTCGAAACCCATCGCAACTGGGTTACCCAACCTTGCGAGCTGTACTGCACGGCCACGCAGGAGGCTGCGCAGTATTTGCAGTGGATGGGAGTGCCCGCTTCAGCAACGGCCGTGACGGGGATCCCCATCCATCCGGTGTTCAGGCAACCCAAGGACCGGACTGCATGCCGGCAACGCCAAGGATTTGCTGGTGATCGCCCGGCGGTGCTCTTGCTGGCCGGCGGCCACGGGGCTGGGCCAATCGAAGAGCCGCTCTTAGCCCTGCTCGAATCGAAACCCTCCCTGGATGTCCTCGTAGTCGCTGGACAAAATGTCCAGGCTCAGAAGCGACTCAGAGCGATTGTGCCGCCGCCGCGACACCGAGTGCGTATCCTGGGTTACACCGATCAAATGGATGAGCTATTGGCTGCGGCTGATCTGGTCGTGACCAAGCCGGGTGGATTGACGGTCTCCGAAGCCTTGGCACGCGGAGCCGGCTTGATGCTCATCAATCCCATTCCGGGACAGGAGGAGCGCAACTGCGATTACCTCCTTGAGCAAGGCGCCGCCATCAAGGTGAACCACCTGCCCACCTTGCGTCACAAAATAGCCGAGCTTCTTGGCCATCCCGCGACCCTGGAACGGCTTCGGAACAACGCTCGGCGGCTGGGCCGTCCTCATGCCGCCTTTGAAGTGGCCCGCCGGGCCTTGGCCCTTCTCCATCCCGAGGTCGAGCGGTCCCCCGTCCGTGCCGGAACATCTGCCTTGTCCTCGTAGCCTCAAGGTATCCTCTTGAATTTGGTGGAGCCCAGCCCGTGGCCGTGGTAGACTCGGATCGCTGCCGAGTGGGCTTCGGCCATTTGCATGAGGATGACCCTATGCTCCAGAGACATTGGGCATTGCCACTCCGCCGGGGAGTCGTCCTGATCCTCGTCCTCATGCTGCTGACGCCATTTGCCGGAGTAGGCTCGAGCTTTGCGCTGTACGCCCAAGCGACTGCCACTTCGGCACGCTTCCACCGTGAAGCCGAATCGATCATCCAACCGGACATCGATCCGGAGCTACTCCTGGCCTAGTTTCTCGGGCAGCTCGTTTATGATGTGCCCGATGATGCATCCGGAGTCTACTCCGCACTGCGCGGACACTGCGCGGACACAGCTTGGCCCGAACAATGGATGGATATCATGGCGGGACAAGATCCCTCTCCGCCTTGCCGCCGGCAGCAGACATCGTGCCGTTCAACGGCGTCGGACGCCTAAACGAGATTCGGGCCAACCCGGCCGACATTTCGCAGGCCGTCGCTCCGCTGGGGGCCAATGGTTTTAACATTCCGTCGCTACGGAACCCAGGACACCAACGGCGGCGTGCAGCATCATTTTGTCATGGATGCGGGACAGCGCGCCGCCTTGATTGCGTTTCTGCGATCGATCGACCAGACGACGCCGGCGTTCCCGTGAGTTCGAGGACCACATCGTACGGGGCGGGGTGGTTTGCAACCTCCCCGCCCGGCTCAACGAACCGTGACCATTTGCTTGACGGTTTGTACCCCTGCCAGCGGGCCGCCGTCGAACGACACATAAAGGACATAATCCCCCTTGGCATCGGCCGGCACTCGCACGGAGTGTGTGCAGAAGGTGCCTCAGGCGAAACCGGAAGATGCCCGGTCCACCGGGGCACCCCCGGAAGCTGAGAGCTGAATGTCGGCCATGCACGCGATCGGCTGGAACGATTCCTTGGTACTCCTGTGGCAATCCGCAAGGTAAAGCCCTGACGGCGTGCGCAGGTGTAGCGTCACTTGCAGGCGCTGACCGGGTTGCACCGTTGGTCCTGGAGGCGCAACGCTCATTTCCAAGGTCAGTCCACGCAACATGGCTACGGTCGATTCCTTGCCGTCTTCGATTGTGATGGTGTACTGTTGGCCACCGGCAAAACGGTACGCCCACATGCCGCCCGCGGCGTCGGTCAGCCGGAACAAAACCGAATCCACGCGATAACGCGCCACGGGCAACGTCGCTGGTTGACTTAGATCGCGGAGCATTACCAATTCACCCAGGTTGCTGACAAGCTGCACTGCCAGGTCATGGACGAGCGGGCATGCCTTGTCCATCAGCGTCAGGCAGACTTTGCCGCGAGCCGTGCTACGTGGCTGCACACAAACTTCGGAGGCCGTGGCATTGACACGGATGATGTAAATCCGACCGTGGACGGAGATCGGGCTGCCGAGCAGAAACTGTTCCGTCAAGCCATCGAAGCGGCCATCCCGATTGAGGTCAATCCAGATACGATCGGAACCGGCCGTGTCAAAGCAACCATCCGCGTTGCCATCCGTAATCAGCGCGGCAAAAGCCTCGCTGCCCAGCTTCAACGTGCCGGCCACGTAACCGCGCACGGCATAGGAAAGCCCGCCGCCTACCGCAGGACGGCGAAAAACGATGGTGCGAGGCAGGCGCTCCCCGCCGGCTCCGGAGCGAACCGCTATCCGGACCGATACTTCGAGTTCCTTCTTGGCAAAGAAATGCCGTTCGGCCAGGGCAAGCTTGCCGTCGCCGTCGGCGTCTACCCAAAGCTGCGGGCCTCCGGGAGCCTGGGGATCCCAGATCACCGTCAACGCTGCGTCTGGACTCGTGCCCACGGGCAACAAGCTGTACCGAGCCCTGGAGCTGGGCGGCACGGCCACCTCGGTGGGCCGCACAGGTGCGTTGGCAAACTCCAAGCTGCGGTAGTGCAAAATGCTGTGGCCATCATGAGTTGCCGAATCGTGGAACTCGAAGTGGGAAGACACGTCTCCTGCGTCCGCAAGGAGGGCCAGTGTGGCCGTGAGAAGTAAACCGATCATGATGTTACTCCTCTCCGGGAAACCAGAATGCTCCATAAAACTGCAATAGATGCTGGGCCCGCTCGGGCGGTGGGATGGTCAAGATGGCGATCATTCCGGTCATGCCGTTGTCCTGGAGATCGATCGTATCCTTCTCCTGGAGGCCGGCCAACTCGCGATCAAATAGTTCGACGGCGTGGGGCAAATCGGCGAGCGCCCAAGCCGGCAGCCAGTACCGCCGACGAATCGAGCTATAGCCCGTGCCGATGGCGGCACTCTGCGGTTCGATCGCATGCAGGATTTGCCTGGCTGTGGCCGGGTCGGTAAGAGCCAGGATCATGGCCGTGGCCAAATGGGATTCTATAACCCGGGCTGGGGATTCGTAATAATTGGTCTGCCGCACAGCGAGCACACGAGCGATGATGCTCTCCATGTCCGGGTAACCAATTTTTTGCGCCAGACCGGCCACCCGCGCGGCGAATACACTGGGGCCTCCGTTGTTGCTCCACGAGCGGAGCTTTTCCGACTCATCTACATAAATGGCCAGGCTGCGGTCGATCAGCGAATCAGCCAATTTTTTGTCCCTGGGCGCGACCGCAACCGCCACCCAGGAGTAGGCCTCCGCCTTGACCTTGGCATCTCCTTGGATGCTGTTCACGATCCGGACCGCGGCAACCGGGTCCGTTGCTCCCATATGATAGGCGATCTGCATGCGCACGCGGGGCGGAAGGCTCGGATCGTCCTTCAGAGTGGCGGTGGCGACCATCTGGGCAAAGCGCATTTTGTCATTCGGTTCGGTGAGGGGCTTGAGCAATGCGTGGGCGCGTTCCAGATCATAGGGAGCCAACGCTTGGGCCACCAAACCGCGTGCCAGCGCCTGGTACTCCTGCGCTCCCAGTTTGTCAGCCATCTCCGCGGCTTCGGCGATGAGCTGGCGGCCTGTCTCCTCCTTGCCGAGCTGGCGTACCAGCGTGCCGATCTCAGCCAGGGACCACGTCCGCCTTGGTTGTTCGAGCGTCCGCGTCCGCACAACCGCCTCTTCTGCAAACCGCAGGGCCTTGCGGGCATCCGTCTTCAGAAAGCGTTCGGTCAAGCCCTTGAGGGCGAAGTAGGCACTCGTGTTGTCCACCGCCGCCAGCAGCGTCAGCGCCTCGTCCGCATCCGTCGCGGCGAGCTGCTCGGCCATCGTGGTGCGAACGATATTCTCATATCGTGGTCCGGCTTCCTTGGCCCAGCGCTGGGCAACTTGCGGATCGACCCGTGCCATGCCTTCCAGCAGCGTGCGCATGCTGGTGCGCTTGGCCTCGAGAGGCAGGGCCCAAAGTTTCTCCAGCAGTTGGCGGGCGACTTGGCGTTCTTCCTCGAAGGAGGGAGTCTGGGCCCGTTTCTTTGGTTGCGGAAGGGGTTCGTCCATCCGCACCAGCCGGATCGTAACTGCCGGACCATCCGTTACGGCACGTTTCGCTGTGAAGCGATAGCCTTCCTTGCGGGCGCAGATAAAAACTCCGCCTTGGTACAGGTCGTCGAGCCGAAAACGGCCCGATGCGTCGGATTGGGTTTGGACCGGCTGCGGTCCGTCGCCGTTGTTGAAAACCAATACACCGGGGACGGCCATGCCCCTGGAATCGACAATCTCTCCCTGAACGATGCCGCCGGTGCGCGGGAGGACGATGTTGTGGAAGTCGTGAACCTGGCCCACCTTAGCCTGCACTTGCGTGGAATCCACATTCCCATAGCCCTCCGCGCTGACCTTCACGCGGTAAGTCTCTCCCGGCCATAGCGCCTGGGTCTCGAACCGGCCCTGGGCATCGGTCCGATGCTTCTCTAGCCCGGCGCTCGTCGAAGTACCGGGTTGGCGCCGGCTCTGAAGATCGAAGTGCCATTCGATGGTCACGGCGGCATCGCGAATCGGCCGGCCCGCTTGATCGACAACCGTGCCGCGCAGACGACTCGCATTCTTCGGCGAAATTGCCAGCCGGACAGGCTTGCCCAGACCCTCTGGGCTGACCAAGGTAGTGGCCGCAGTGGCCGCAGTGGCCGTGCGGGCGCGGAGCGGGACGTTATCCAGGGGATCGACATCGGCAAACAGAAACTTCCCTTGAGCATCCGTTATTGTCGAATCTGCGGGCCCGGTCCTCATTGTGAAGTCTCGGGTCACGCGATAAACCTTCACCGCCGGTGCTGGCTTGCCCGTTTCATCCACGACCACACCGGTGAGCGTCGCAGTCCGGATCAGCGTGAGGTCCGGGTAGTCGACCGGTTTGCTTGCCTCCACTTGCGGGAATCCTTCTCTGCCTTGGGCCGAGAGGTACCCCTGCAAGTTCTGCACCTGGGCGGTGATCTTGCCGGGTTTGACATAGGCTGTGTACCGTCCGTCCACTCCGGTCTGGACACGAGTGCCGTAGCGGAATCCCCCGCGGTCATCCACATAAGAGAGCATGACCGAAACATCCTTGATCCCGGCGCCGCTCTCCTTGTCGAGCACGCGGCCGCGCACCGGCACGGCCGGATGCAGCGGGATCGACAGCCCGGTAATCGCCGACCCAGGCTTGATCTCGAATCGAGCGGTCGGCTCGGCGTAATAAGGAAGCGTCTCCGCCACCGACGGGTTGATAACATATGATCCCGGCGGCACGTCTCCGAAACGGAAGCTGCCATCCAGCTGACTCTTCCCCTCCGTAAAATAGATCAATTGATACATGGTCCCGTCGCCAGGCTTGGCGGGGAACTGACGACGGATCGTTAACTGGACGCCCGTGGCCGCTTTCTGATCCTCCGCAGCAGTCAGCATACCCGCAACACTCCCTGCCCGCTCCAGCCGGATCGAGACCGGTTGACCGGCATCAAAGCTAATCCAAGGCGAACCGAAGCCGGCGGCGCGGAGGCAAACGATGATCCCACCCAGGACAGGCACGCCCTGGAGAACAAAATTACCACTGGCGTCGGTCTTGGTCGCAAACTCGGCTGCCAATTCTTGTGGCACTTCGACCGCATCGCGCTGCCCGAAGTCAGCGCGAAAGCTGGCGAAATTCCAATGGAGGGGCACAACCTCAGCCCCGGCAATTGGCTGACCGGCCGCGTCCGTGACGTGGCCGCGGCACGCGACCGTTGCCTGGAGCTTGAGTTTGATATCCACATTGGGCAGGTTTCTCGGGTAAAGGCGATGGGATCTGCTAATCCGGCCCTGACCATCGTGGGCGATGAGCACGGGCAGCCGCATACCCGGTGTGCGTTCGCTGGGCTGCGTCACCTCGCGAAACGCAAACCGTCCCTGTTCATCGGTGGTCTGGTTGTCGACAATTTTGGGTGGAGCATCATAGGTGCCGCCGATCACCGAGACAGCGACTCCGGGCGCAGGCCGGCTGTCAGGGGTTACCACCGTGCCAGCGAGAACGGGAGCCGGACGCTTGACCGACTCTTGGGCGGAAACAGGTTGAGGCCCTGACGGCTTGGCTGCTTCCTGAGCCACCAACTGCCGCGACTTCGGTTGCTTCTGGTCATCGGGATTGGTAGCTGCCGCCCGCTGGAAGGCAAACTCCACGCCGGCCCCGGCGATGCCCATCACCAGGACTGCCGCCAGTGTGAGCTTGACCCTGAAAATCCACATGCCCTTCAGCGCTCCGTCCGCCAGCGCTGCCGCCCGCGAGGACACCAGCCCTGCCGGCACCGCCTTCCCCAGCGCAGCCCCGGTGGCCAGATGGATGGCGGATTGAGTCAGCGCCAGCGGCAGGGTAGCCCGCGCCGCTTCCTCGGTCCCCAGCACAGCCGCGCAGATGGCCGACAGCGCCAATCCACGCCGCTCCAACCGTTGCCGCAGCAAGGCACGCCCTTGCTCCAAGCGCCGCCGGAATGTTCCCAGCGACCAACCGAGATGCCGTGCCGCCTCCTCCCGTTTTAAGCCCTCGAGCGCACAGAGCACCAGCGGCGCTCGGCACTTTGCCGGCAGCCGGCTCAACTCTTCATCGAGCAGGCCGCACAGTTCCCGATCGCTCGCCACAGCCAGCGGATCTTCGGGAGGGTGTACCACCGGGCGGAGATTGTCCGGCAAGCGTCGATCCCGGCTTGCGCGGACTTTTAGGGCTAGGCGGTACGCAACGAGATACAGCCAGGTGCCCACCGATTCGCCCCACGGGCGGGAGTCCGCTTTGCGTGCCAGGACCATAAACGTTGCCTGGAACGCATCCTCGGCGTCGTGCCAGTTGCGCAGGACACGTTGGCAGGCGCTCAGAATCATCGGACCGTGGCGACGCACAAGGGTAGCAAATGCCGCTTGGTCGCGTTTCTGGGCAAAACGCCGCAAAAGTTCGCGATCTGAGAGTTGCTCGGCCTGGTGCGCCGTGAGGATTTCGCGGACGTGGTGAAGAAGGAGATTCGTGTGATTGGTGT
>DATGIQ010000350.1:0-7488 GCA_035295665.1 Gemmataceae bacterium
AACCAAGACACTGCCACCGGCGTATTGTTTTCATGCCTCTACTACCCTCTGCGATTGCGTTGCCGTCCCCGCACAGTCCGCGCGAGTTACCCCGGCAAACCCAATTGCCCTGGGCCGCTCGTCAGGCTGCGGAGTGTTCCCAGCTTTCCTGGGCGGATTCAATTATCATGCTCTGCAACGGTTAAGATGTTTGCTCTTGTTTTATCGGAAAGGCGCTGGCAAAGAATTTACTGGATTTGCTGGTGGAGTAAGAGAGAATGGTAGTGAGCCTTCTGCCGGCGCGACGCCGGCGCGGGGCGGGGTCAGCAAGCATCGAAGCGGTCTTTCGAATTCACGATCGGATGCCCGCGACAGCTCTGAGCCCATTGCCGGATATCTGGATACAGGAGGCTGAACGTGTCCAGTGCCTTATGCCTTCATGAGGAGGCATCCTTGTCGCAACCACCGTTTGTGTGCTGCTGGAGTGACGGGGCCAGACCACTCCCGTTGCGCGCCATCTATGCCCCAGGCCGCTCCCGCGCCCACCCGCTCAGCAATGCGGCTCCGCGGTGGCTCCCCAGCGGACCCATCGACCGGCCGTTTGACTTCTGCGTGCATGTCCAGCGGCTGTGCGCGGATATCGTGCAGCACTGCGAAGCCCTGCGCCACATCGATGTGGGACGGCTGCTGTTTGCGGTGACCCAGGCCCGCAGCGGCCGGACTCATGGTCTGCAAGCCCGGGTAACGCCCCTGCGTTTCCATGAAGGCCGGCTGCGACGGCGGCGGCGAGGAGTTTCGTACCAGGTGCAGCGCTATTTTGTCGGCGACCGGGAAATGCTGTATGTCATGACGTTTTGCCTGCCGCGTTTTCTCGATCAAGAATTCGATGACAAGTTCATCACGCTCTTCCACGAGCTGTACCATATTGCACCCGCGTTTGACGGCGACCTCCGGCGCCATCAGGGACGGTACGCGATCCACTCGCACAGCAAGCGGGGCTACGATCAATACATGGCCGATCTGGCGCGTTCCTATCTGGCCAATGGGGCCGACCCCGAGCTACACACCTTTCTCCGCTTGAACTTTGCCCAGCTCCAGCACCGCCATGGCCACGTTGTCGGTGTCGTGGTGCCCAGACCGAAACTGATTCCGATCCCGGCAAGAAAGTGAACGGTACCGCTCATCGTCAGACATCGGCGAGATTTTTGTCGCCTGAGCGAGAAGAGACGATGATCGAGTCCGTATAATTGGGGAGAGCCCAGATTCTGATCTTGCGGAAAGTTTTGCATTTATGAAGAAATCACTGGATTCACCCGCAGGCTCGAAGCGGGGACGATATTTTGTGGCGATGGTGCTCGGCACGGCACTGTCCGCCCTCGGCTCATCCGCCACGGCGGCGCCCGCTCAAGAGCGCGCAATCAGCGCCATTAGCCGTTACTGTGCGACGTGCTGGCGGAACGCCCGCCTCGATCCGGCTTGCTGGCCGGATTGCACGCAGGAAGTCTTTTGCCGTCTCCTGGAACGGGTGGCTCCGGAAGACTGGGGCCAAATCCTTTCGGCGGAAGGCGTGGACCGCCGTGAGTTCCTGCGGGCCATCGATGCCGTGAAGAAACGCTCCCAGCGCAGCCGAAAGTGGGCCCACACCGCAATCGATGCAATCGCCGACCGGCATGATTTGCACGAGCGCCGCTTGGCGGATCATCGCGAAGCAGTCACCCAGGCAGCCGCTCAGATGCTGAGCCAGCGTCAGCAGCGGATCCTGAACCTTAGCTTCGAGGGTTGGACCGCCCATGAAATTGCCCACAAGCTGCAAATCCCGGCCGAGCGGGTCAGTGACGAAAAATACAAGGCCATCCGCAAGCTGCGTGATCACTTCCAGCCGGTTTAGCCCGTGAAGGTTCTAAGGCGTTTCCCCCGGCCGGAGGCTCACGAGATATCCGGCCGAACGCAGAGTTTGAGCGAAGTGGTTCCCCGCCTCCGATGCAGCTACCGAGTCCACTTTCGCTTGGGCAATCGTTTGATACCAGTACCGTTGACGGTCACGGGGAGGTAACGCGGCGGGGTCCAATCCCAGCTCACGGACCGCTTCTCGGTCCCACCGTGCCTTTTTCAACGCCTCAGCGAGTGTCCGCCAGGTAAGGCCACTCGAGATGAGTCGCCCATCCGCCGCGCGGATCTGGCGGCCAATGAGCACATTGAGCATACCCAGGAAATTGCCGCGCGCGTAACCTTGCCGCTTGAGATCGTCCACGAACTCGCGCAGCACATCCATTCATTTGTTGCCCGACTCCCGCGGGCCCCCTCGTCTCGCAGTTCCGGACGGCAACCGCTCTTCTCTTGCCGGCGGGGTGCACGCCCAGTTCCACTATGTTACCAAGTTTGCCGCCGCCAGCTTAGCACTCTCTTTCCCCAGAACCACGCAAACGATTCGGAATAAGATGAGAGGTGAACGATCCCGTCAGGAAAGGAAGGCGTGCTGGATGGCTCAAGAGCAAATGGGTTTCCCGGAAGCACTGGCAATTCTCAGGAAACACGCTAACCAATCGGATGCCGTCCCGGCATGGCCGGCCGATTCCTGGCAAGCCCTGGCCCATTGCGGCGCTCTGGGCTGGTGCATCCCGGCAGCCTACGGCGGCGAGGAGCGGACAGGGTTCGCGTTGCTCGACGGCTACGAGCAGTTAGCGGGAGCCTGCTTGACGACCTGTTTTATCCTGAGTCAGCGCGATGCCGCCTGCCGGCGTTTGCGGGACAGCGGCAACGAGACCCTGTGCCGCCAACTCTTGCCGGCCCTGGCTGGCGGCGAGGCGTTCGCTACCGTCGGTCTGTCCCAGTTGACGACATCGCGGCAGCATATGAAGCCGAGTTTTGTCGCTCGCCAGGTTGATGGGGGGGTTGTTCTGAACGGCGCCGTTCCGTGGGTGACCGGGGCTGCCAAGGCAGATCACTTGATCATCGGCGCCGTTTTGGAAGATGGTCAGCAGATCCTTGCCGTCTTGCCGCGTGGTCTGGGCGGAGTGAGTGTCGGTCCGCCCCTGGAGTTGATGGCCCTGGAAGGATCCCTCACGGCGGAAGTGTATTGCGATCAGGCGCCTCTGGAAAATCGTTGGATCCTGGCCGGTCCGGCCGAGCGCGTGATGGCCGGCGGACGGGGAGGAACGGGCGGGCTGGAAACCAGCTGCCTGGCCCTTGGGTTGGCCGGAGCGGCCATCGATTACCTGGCCGAAGAGGCCAAGGCCCGGCCGGAGTTACGGTTGAGTACCGAACGCTTGGAGCAAACGCGTCGGACGATCCGCCAAGAGATGCACACGCTGGCCGAAAGCAGTTGTTCGACGGAAGCCGCGGCCACATTACGGGCACGGGCCAACAGCCTGGTCCTGCGGGCCACGCAAGCTGCCCTGACGGCAAGCAAAGGGACCGGTTTCCTTCGCCAGCATCCAGCCCAGCGGTGGGCGCGGCAAGCGTTGTTCTTCCTGGTTTGGTCATGCCCTCGTCCGGCGGCGGAAGCAACCCTGGCCGCGCTGGCTCCGCCGGAAGCGTTCGCTTGTCCGTAGAAACATGAAAGGAAGTGTCTGGAACGCTCCAAGCAAGGCTCCGGACACCTCTTTTCGTCTTTCCTGGCAGAGCATCCCGGTCAAGGCCGAGCCTGATACACCCAAATCTCCGGCCCCGCTGTGCCCGGCTGGCGCGGTACGGCCAAATAGAGCCGTCCCGATTCGGAATCAAAATAACAAGTGCGGGCATCCTTGATCGTTGGCACCTTTTCCAGCACATCATAATGATCCGCATCCGTCTGGCGGATCACCGCAATGGCGCCCTCGCCACAGGAAGCATAAATCCGCTTCCGCTTGGCGTCATAAAACACATCATCGGTATCGGCCGGGATCCCTACGCCGGTGATCTCGGCGCCTGTCTCACTGTCCATGACCACGACCATCGATTTTTTCCGACAGCCGATGAAGAGCCGATGGTTCGCTTCATCCAGCGCCAAGGCAAAATTGGCCGCGGCCAACTTGAGCGGATAACTCTTGGAGATTTCGTTCTTCTCAGTGTCGATGACCACGACCTGGCTCGGGGAAGGAACGTTGACATACAGCCGGGGTCGGCCCGACTCCAACTGGAACGCTTCGGCGGATCCAGGCAATGTGATGTCCGCCTTCTGATCCAGTGATTGCCCGTCGATCACGCCCAGCCCCTTTTCGGCATGCGCTACATAGACCATATGGCTGCGCGGGCTATAGCGGACGTTGTCCGCATCGTCCATGAACTTGATCGTCTTCAGGAGCTTGTAATTCTTCCCATCAAAAATGTTGCAATAGCCCCCCGTCCCGAGGCCGGCGTAGAGTCGCTCCAGGTCGGCCGCATAAGCCAATCCCTGAATCCCCGCCTGCCCTTTGATCTGGTTGAGAAGCTTGCCGGCCTTGAGATCGACAACGTCCAGGGTATTGTTCACCTTGTTGGCCTGGAACAATCGGCCACTCTTGTTGTCCACGATCAGATGATCGAGCTTTCCGGCCTTCCCTTTCAATTCGATGGTCTGGAGCTTCTCCAGGGACGGGGAATCGGCGGCACTCGCAAGCACCAGGCAGAACGGGAGAAGCAACAGTCCGAGCGCGAGTTTCCCGGTTCCGCTTTGCCAAGGCTGGATCATACGAACTCTCCTCACGGTGGGGATTATTTGTCGGAAACTACGACGGCCGGCCGCACCGTCGCCGTGGACGGGGATGGAGCCGGAGGAAGGACGGTAGGCTTCGAAGGGGTCGCCCTTCGTTCCAGGACCAAATAGCCGACCGGGATCACCATGCGCGTGAACAGCATGTTCGCCGTCAGGCCGCCGATCACCATGATGGCCAACGGCTGCTGCATCTGGGCCCCGGGACCAACACCCAGGGCCAATGGGAACAGGCCGAGAATCGCCGCCAAGCTGGTCATCAAAATCGGGCGGAACCGAGTCCGGCCTGCTTGCAGAAGCGCTGCCTCCAGTTCCACGCCTTCCCGGCGAAGCTGCTGGATGTACTCGACGAGCAGGATGCCGTTCTTCATGTCGAGGCCGATGAGCAGGATTGCCCCCATGTAGCTGGACACATTGAGCGGCGTATTGGTCAGCCAGAGGGCGAAGAGCCCGCTGACTAGCGACAACGGCTGCGTCAAGAAAATCAGCAACGGGAGTACCACGGAATGGAATTGAAAGGCCAACATGATGAAGACCAGAATAATGGCCACAATCATGACCACGAGCAGGCTCGTGAATGCTTCCTGTTGGCGAAGGTAGTGGCCGCCCAGCTCCCAGCGGTACCCGGCCGGCAAAGGAACGTCCGCCATCCAACGGCGAATGTCGGCGACAACGGAGCCCAGCCCGGCCTCCTCTTCCTTGTGCTCGGCCGTGACGAAGATGGCCGGCTGCTGATTTTCGCGGTATTGTTCATCCGGAGTGCGGACCGCCGAAACCCGGGCCACCGCGGACACCGGTACCAGGCGATCGCGGTTGACGGGCACAGCTGGAGTGCCTCCACTGGAAAGCGTAGAGGGGTCGAGCAGGATCCATTGGTTGAGCAGGCGGTCGCGATCAAAGCCGGCGCGGCCAAAGCGTTCCAGATTGGAGTAGCGAACGCGGACATCGGTGATCCGGGCCGCTGATTCGCGCACCTGGGTGGCAATCTGGCCCAGGAACATGGCCCGCAGCTGCCGCTCGATCATATCGACCGTGAGGCCGCGCCGGGCCGCCTGCACGCCGTCCACGTCGATCATCAAGTCCGGATTCCCTTCCCGGACATTGCTGTTCACTTCCTTGATCCCCCGGCCTTTACCTTTCTTTTCGAGCATATCGCCGATGACCTCGTCGGCCAAGCGGCGCAGCTCCTTGTGATCGGGGCCGAACACCTTCACCTCGATCGGCTTGTTCGCCCCCGACAAATCATCCAGCTCGTCTTGCATCACCTGGACCAGTTCAATCTTGAGCTGATGTTCGGCAAAATTTTCCTTGATCTCGTCTTCGATCTCTTCCATGATTTTCTTCATCGGCCGGCGGCGATACTTGGCTCGGACATAATCTCGGCCCTCCCGCTTCAGCTCCTCTTCCACCTTGCTGAATTCGGGCCGGACCGGCTTGGGCGGCCGGCCATGATAGAGCTGGCTGAGCGGATCTTCGTCCTCACGGAGGACCACCTGAATATCGCCACGGCTAGTCTGGGTAGCGAACAGCCCCAGTTCAGCGCCGGTCCGGCGGACATAGGCATTCACGTCGGGGTTTTTCGACAGGATTTCTTCGATCTTTTTGGCTTTTTGCTCGGTCTCTTCGAGCGGACTGCCGGAGGGCGCCCAGTAATCGATCACGAACGCCCCTTCATCCATGGCCGGCATCAAGCCGGTCTCCAGGCCCTTGAAGAGCGGAGCCGGCGGCGCCGAAGCAGTGCCCGCGCTTTTGCGGTATTCCGGAATCCCAGTCACGAGTACCGCGCCGGCGCCCAGGGCGGCCACAGAAAAAGCCAACGTCACCCACGGAAAGTGCAAGGCCACCCCCAGCACCCGCTCATAGAGCGACGCAAAGAAGCGGTAAATTGGGCCCGGCGGCGGCATCGGCCGGCCGGCCAGGAACTTGGCCGCGAACACGGGGATCAGGGTCAGGCTAATCACCATCGAAACAAGCACGGCAATGGAGAGCGACCAGCTCAGCGAAGCAAAGAATTGGCCATAGACGCCCACAATGAACGCCAACGGGACAAACACCAGCACCGTGGTCAAGGTGGAACCGACCACAGCTCCCGTGATCTCTCCGGAAGCCGCGTCGACCGGGTCGCGGCCGGAAGACGTTGCCGCCTGGGGAGGCCGTTCACCATGGTCCCGCCGCCATTCTCTGTCTTCGATCCGCAAACCTTTCTCCCCCTTTTTGTCCGTCAGATGGCGGGCAATGTTTTCGATGACGACGACCGTGTCATCGATGATCAACCCGATGGCCACGGCCAATCCGCCCAGCGACATCAGGTTGAGGGTTTCGCCGCTCCAGTGCAGGAAGAGAAAAGTGATCGCCAGAGTGGTTGGGATGGCAAGGGCCGAGATCAGGGTGGCACGCCAGCTCCGCAGGAACGCCAGCAGGATGAGGATGCTGAACAGGCCGCCGATCAGGATTGCATCGCGGACGTTGCTAACGGAGGTATCCACGAAAGAGGCCTGATCATAGACGACCGTGGCGTGGACATTGCCTGGCAGCTTTTGTTTGGCCAGCAAGGCCCGGATGCCGTGCGAAATATTGACGGTGTTGCCACCCAGCCGGCGGAACACGGTAATCACCACCGCGTCCCGCCCCTCGTAGCCGATGGAAAGAGCGCGGTCCTGGTGTCCAATCTTGACATCGGCCACGTCGCGGACCCGGAGCGGTTGATTGTTTTTCGTGGAAATAATCAGGTCTTCGATCAGGCGTGGTGTCTCGCTCTGGGTATTGACGATCATGTGGAAGGCGAAGGGCGGCCGCTCGATCCGACCCACCGGCTGGAGCCGGTACGCTTTGCCAATGCG
>DATGIQ010000351.1:0-23850 GCA_035295665.1 Gemmataceae bacterium
GAGTAAGCGAGCAGACGCACCGGCAAGCCATCCACCCAGTTTTGCGCGCCGGTACTCTGACGCCCCATGAGCGGAGCGACCACCAGTTTGGCTTTACCAGAGCCGTCCAGGTCGACAAAGCGAATGCGATGCAAGGTCGGCTCGGAGCCGATCGGATTCAAAGTCCACGGCTCATCGAGAGTTTTGCCGCGTTTGAGCCACTGGAGCGTGCCGCTGTCTTTGGTGTTGGACGGTTTCCAGTCAGCGCCGAGTGCCAGGTCGAGCTGGCCGTCGCCGTCGATATCATAGGCCGCGATGCAGACGTTATCGGGCTTGGTCTGTCCCTGGATGATCGTGCGCTGCTTCCAGGTGGGGTTCTCGTACCAGATGACCCGGGTCGTATCCACCACGACGATGTCCTTCTTGCCGTCGCCGTTGAGGTCCACGAGGAGGACGGCATAACCGACTTTGAGATCGGTTGCCAATTCTTGCATGCGGAATCGGGGAAAGACAACATCGGCCTTCCCATCTGCGGCAAAGCCGGCAGGTAGCCCGGAATAGAAGAGGAGCGTGACGGTCAGGAGTGTCCAGAAAGATTTCACGGTGCGGATCCCCACGCGGTCAAGGGTAAGAACAACGCAGTCTTTGGTATCGCAGGAGCGTTCGTTGGCAAGAGCGGTGTCAGGCATCAGGGAATCCGTCACCCCGATTTGCCTGTTGAAGTTCTGTTCTGACGCGGAGACGGCATCGCGGTGAGCGGCAGTTCGACTCTTCCCCGCGCGAATTGAATTCCTTCTTACAAAGCGGATTGCAGCCGCTGCAACAGTGATCTTCGTTTGGGTTTCTTTGTCATTGGCGGTACACGCGTTGTCATCAAAAAACGGTTGCATTACCTCCGTAAATTCACGCGCTTCGATGAAGATCTCTTTTCATCCTACCTCCATTGTAGGATCCCTGGCTCCGGAGTTCTCTGTCCGCAGGACTTGACAATCCATCGGCTTAACTTGCACAATCAATTTTCCGACACTGAAAGGGAAAGTTAGGAATCCGAATAGAACCGCGTTCTTGACCGGCAACCGCAACAGGCGGATCACACGATGGCAATCACCCCAACCCAGCGGCCGACGCGTGAATGGCCCCTCTTGGTTCTGGCTCTTTCGCTGGTCGGCGCGATTTGCATCCCCCTTTGGCAATGGTCCGCAGGCCATGATCTCGGCGGCGAACAGTGGGCCAAGTGGACGCCGGAGCGCCTCGGCCGACTGTTCTTGGGCCCAGAACAGATTGCCTGCTACTGCTGCTTTACCTGGGCCGGCTTCATCCTGCTGAGCCGTTATGCCGAAGTCTATCGCCAGCGCCGTGCGTTCTATCTGGGCCTGTTGCCGACCGACGAGGGGGTGCGCATCCTGCCCGAGGATGCCCGGCCGTTGCAGCGGCGTGTCGACCAGATCGCGTCGCGGGGCGGGCCCTACATCCTGGCCAACATGATTCGGCTCGCCCTCGGCAAGTATGCGGTCAGCCGGGCCAGTCAGGATGTCAGCGATGCCGTCCGGACCCAGGCTGAGGTCGATCTCGGCCGGCTGGTGACGAGCATGGCTACGGTCCATTACCTGGCATGGGCCATTCCTGCCCTCGGTTTTCTCGGCACGGTGCGCGGGCTGTCGGGCGGCCTATCGATGGCTGGGAAAGTCGATCAGGAAATCCAGTCTTTCATCGACCAGGCTACGCGCCACTTGACTGTTGCCTTTGACTGCACGCTCATCGCGCTCGTTCTGAGCCTGGTGCTGATGTTTCTGGTCCATTCCGTGCAGCGCGATGAAGAAGCGCTGGTCATGGACTGCCAGCAATATTGCTTGGAGCACCTGGTTAACCGGCTCTATGATCTGGAGCCGGTCCACGATGCAACGCTCCCCTGAGGACGCCACCATGGTCTGGGCCCGCAAATCGGTGCCGGCAAGCAAGGTGGACCCTGATCCCACTTTGATCGGTCTCGATCTCAATGCCAGCCGAGCCCGAGCGGTGCATGGTCCGGCGCAAGCGCTGCCGCGACTCCTGCCGCTGGCTGGAAATGCCGACGATCTGCCGATGATCCTGAGCCTGCAAGGGCGCCAGGCGGAAGTCGGTCAGGCGGGAGCTGCTCTGTGCCGGCTCATGCCACACTTGACCTGTCTCGATTTTTTGGCGCATGTCGGCGAACCGCGGGAATGGGTGGCCGGCCGCCATCGCTTGGATGCGCTGAAAGCCCTCGGTCTGGTATTCGAACGACTGCAGCAAGCGCTTGCCGGAGCCAAAGGCCTGGTCCTGGCCATTCCTGCATACCTTACTCGTGCCCAGCTCCTGTTGCTGCCACCGTTGGCAGAGAAGGCACACCTGCCTTTGCTCGGTTCGGTACGGGCGCCCTTGGCCAGCGCGCTGGCCATTTACCGCGCCGAGCCTTGGTCGGGGCCGGCGCTCTTTGTGGACGCCGATGACCATGCCCTGACGGCCGCGGTCGTCGCTGCCGAGGGTGGCCAGCTCAACCTGCACACGTCGCAATCCTGGACTCATTTAAATCTGCGAATCTGGAGAGGACGTCTGCTGGACGCGGTGGCCGACCGCTGTATCCGTCAGAGCCGGCGCGACCCGCGCGACACCCCCGCGGCCGAGCAAGCGCTTTATGAACGGATCGACGATGCGCTGGACACGTGTGTCCAGGGGAGAGCGGTTGAGTTTTTGCTGCAAACGGCTCACTGGTATCAGCATCTTCTCCTTCAGCCGGAGGAAATCCGCGCGTACTGTGGTCGGCTGGCGCAGCAGGGACTCCAGGCAATCCGCGAGCTTCTGGCGACGGCGACGAGCCGGGAATCGCTCCGCCTGGTGGTCGTGAGCCGGGCCGTCGGCCGGCTGCCGGGCTTGGTGCCGGCGCTGCAAAACGTGTTGGCGGAAGCAACACCCGCCGCCGATCCCGAATCGTCTACAGATTTTGGCGAGGACCTCCTTCCCGCGAACGGGCAGCCGCTGGGAGTTACCGTGCAGTCCGCTGATGCGACGGCCCAGGCCGCCCATGAATTGGCGGTTCGTATCCAGCGCGGCGAATTGCCGCACGGCAGTCTGGATTGTGTCCTTCCTCTGCCCACAGTCGAGCCTCTACCCGACACGGGGGAAGCGAAAAAAAGGACCTTTCGGCTGCTTTCTTTTGATCTTTAGAGAAGGCGTTTCTGCCTTGATAAGCCATGCAAGTCCGCCACCGCATCCCGACCGTTTTTAACATTTCCATGGTGGATGTGCTCTGTTGTGCCCTGGGATGCGTCATCCTCCTCTGGTTGCTGAATCTGCGCGCGGCAAAAGAAGAAACCTTGGCCGTCGGCAAAACCAGGGACCAGCTGAAAGCCACGCAAACGCTCCTCGATGAAGCCGCCAGTCGCCGCGATCAGACGGAACGCACCCTCGAAGCCGAGCGCGCCAAGCTTGCTGCCCTTCAGGAAGATCGGGAGCGCTTACGCGCCGAGCAGAAGCTGGCAGAAGAGCGCTTGGCCAAACTTCTGCGCGAGCAGCGGGCGCTGGCGAAAGAAAAGGCGGATGTGTCACAACAGGCCATGGCCCTGGAAGAGCGGCTCAGCGAAAAGGAAGACATGGCCAAGGCGTCGGCCCGGCGCGTGGAGAATTTGCAGAAGCAACTGCAAGATGCAGAGGCGCAGGTGAAGGAACTGCAAGCACTGGCGGACCAGGTCCCCGGACTGCGGGCGGACCTGGCGAGTTCTCGTTCCAAACTCTTGGCTGCTGTGGGCAAGGTCCAGGCTCTCGAGAAAGCCACCCAAACCAAGAGCGCGGACTTGGCCGACATCAACCGTCGCCTCGTGGAGCTGGAGGGCGAAAAGAAACGGTTGGCCGATCAGGCTAGCCGGGCGCTGGCGGCCGTCGAGAACCGCTTTGAAGGCATCACGCTGACCGGACGGCGGGTGATTTTTCTCGTCGATATGTCCGGCAGCATGGACCTGGTCGATGAACGCACTCCTGACGCCCAGAAATGGGTCGGCGTGCGGGAAGCCCTGGCCAAGATCATGCGCAGCCTTCCCGAGCTGGAGAAGTTCCAGGTCCTCCTTTTTGCCAATAAAGTGTCCTACTTGCTGGGCAATGAGGGGCAATGGCTCGATTACGATCCAAAAACGAGCGCCGATCGAGTCACGCTGGCTCTCGCCTCCGTTCGGCCGCTGGGCAGCACCAACATGTACGATGCGTTCGAAGCCGCGTTTCGCTACCGCAGCGCCGGCCTGGACACGATGTATGTTTTATCGGACGGGTTACCCAATGCCGGCCCCGGCCTGACGCCGGAGCAAAACGCTCTCAAGGAAACGGAGCGCTCGGAAATTCTTGCCAAGTACATCCGCAATCTGCTGCGGCGGACCTGGAATCGCCCGCTGGCCGATCGCCCCCGTGTGCGCATCAACACCGTCGGCTTCTTTTACGAAAGCCCCGACGTCGGAGCTTTTCTCTGGGCTCTGGCCCGCGAGAACGAGGGAAGTTTTGTCGGGATGAGCAAGCCATGAAAGGTCCCGCTTGTTTCGCGGTGGTTCTGCGAACCACGGCGAAACATCCGAGAAGGAGAGCCAACAAGATGTTTTCATTTTCCTCCCGGGCCCATCGTCCGCAGCTGGAAACTTTGGAGGATCGCATTGTTCCATCCCTCATCCCCGACGGGTGGATCGTCGAAACCACCAGTCCGTCGGGATTCGTCCCCCGGGATCAGTGGAGCTCTCTGGCCTCCTTTCCGACGGGAGTTTTTGCGGTCGATCCCAGCACGGGCAACCAGGCCCTCGTGGCTGCCCGCTCCGGGGGGCTGTTGTCGCTGCCCGAGGCAATCACCATCGTTGACGGAAGGCTGTACGTCGCGGATCACCACGTCTTCGGACCGGGAGGGGGCGGCATTCTTCAGGTCGATCCAGCCGACGGCAGCGAAAGCCTGATCGCACCGCCCGGAGATCTCCACCATATTCACGGTCCCACGGCCCTGACGTACATCGACGGCTCTCTCTACGTCGCCTCTTCCGGAAACGATGCCGGCACGGTGCTCCCCAATCTCGTCCAGGTCAATCTCCAGAGCCTCGCACAAACAGAGATTTCTTACGGCGGAAACTTCGTTGATCCGGTCGGCCTGGCACCGGTTCCGGGCAACGACAACGAGGTTTACCTGGCCGACGCGAAAGCGGGCAGCTCGGGAACGGGGGCCATCTTCGAGGTCGACCTTTCCACCGGTGCCCAGAACGAAATTACCGAAGGTAATCTTCTGAACTTCCCCGCGGGCATCACGCAGGAACTCGACCCCGACAGCGGACTCCCGACCGGCAATCTCCTGGTGATTAACGGCGGGGATGGAAACGCGGTCCGCGTGAGCCCGGACGGCATGCAGACTCTGCTCACCTCGTTCGGATCTGGAAGTGGTGTGCGCAGCATCGTGGCCGGCTCGGGCATCGATGGTCCAGGGACGATCTTCGTCGGTGCGATGGCCAGCGGAACCGCTCCCGCCATTCTCTTCGCCGCGGATCCCCGCACAGGAGCACAGACGGTCCTCTCCTCGGGCGGGAATTTAAGTCTCGTGGCCGGTTTGGCGTTTTCTAGCGACGCAAACCAGCTGTATGTCGGCACCAGCCCATCGCCTTCGTCCACACCGATCGATACCTCCGCTCCGACCGGCATTATTGGCGTGGATCCCATGACCGGAGTGCAGACGGCCGTTTCCGTTCGGCCCGCTGGGCTGTTCGGCCTGCCCCTGGAGATTTGTGAAGGACCCGCTCCGCAGGATAATCTCTATGTCGCCGATCTGACTGCGTTCGATACGGGGGCGGTCGTTCGGATCGACCCGAGCGATGGCAGCCAGACTCTACTGGCCACGGGTGGGTATCTCGACGCTCCGAATTCCATCACGTTCCTGAATGGTTACATCTACGTGGCCGACACGGGAGATTCCTCCGGCTTCACGCACAATATTGTCCGGATCGACCCGAACAATCTCGATATCACCAGCAACCAAACGCTCATCACTGATGGCAGCGGATGGGCGGACTTCTTCACGAATCCAACCGGCATCGCACCGGTTGTCGGCGATCCGGACAGTATTTACGTCGGCGATGAACCGGGCAACGTCGGCGGCAATTTGCCGGGCCAGATTTGGAAAGTCAACATCCAGACCGGCGCGCAATCTCGATTCGGTCCGATGTTTCCCACGTCCGGATTTGAGGCCCACCTGGATCGCATCGCGGTCGATCCGAGGACGGGCAATCTGTATGCGTCCACGATCGGGGGAGATGGAACTGCCGGGAGTCTGGTCCTGGTGGGCCCAGATTCGTTGACCGAGCTCTCCGCCCATGACAAGCTTATCGGCGACAACGGCATCGCGGTGAGTCTGGACGGCAGCGTGATTTACATCCCCACGATCGCTTCGGGCGCGGTGCCGGCCGCCCGCATCCTGGCGATTGATCTCACCGATCCGAACGGAGCCCAGAGCATCGTCACTGAGGGGTCGAACCTCAGCCTGGTTGCCGGGCTCCGCGTCTTCCAGGCAAATGGAGGAAATGGCAGTCCGCCACCGAGTCCTTCGCCGGCAGCCTTGCTAATCCGCCCCACGCAATTGCCCCCGCTGCCGGTCCCGCTCATGCAGCCTGCGGTACATCGGCAGGATACGACGATGGCGTTGCGGCCAACCACACCCCAGCAGGCGGTCGATTCTTTGTTTGCGGAATGGGCAATGCTTGACAATCGGATCCCGATGCATCCGCGCGCCACCGCACCGGCCCGCGCCGACATTTCAGGCTTGGACGAGTCGGATTCGCCGCTCCTTGCACGAGACGCTATACTGATCCGATGAATTATCCTCAGATCATTCTTCTTGCGCTGATTCAGGGCATGGCGGAGTTGCTGCCCGTCTCCAGCACGGCCCACGTGATCGTTGCCGAACGGCTGATGGGACTGGATCCCAGCGCCCCGGAATTGACGTTCCTTCTCGTGATGCTCCATACCGGAACAATGTTCGCGGTCCTGTTCTACTTCTGGCCCCGCTGGAAGCCATTGCTGTTCCCTGCGGTGGCCGGCGAGACCAAGGACGCGACGCCCAGATCGAAGTTTCAGTTCATCACAATGATCCTGCTCGCCACCGTCGTCACGGGGGTGCTCGGCTTGGGCCTGAAATTTTTGATCGAAAAGGTCATCCTGATTGGGATGCTGCACCATGAAAAGGGCGAGGTCGAGCATCTGTTCAAGAATATGCCGTTGATTGCGACGGGGCTTTTCCTGGTGGGTCTTCTCATCCTTGCTGCCGGTTCGCGGGAGAGGAAATCGGAAACCTGGACGATCAGGCCCCGGTCATCCATTTGGATCGGCTTGGTTCAAGGCCTCTGCTTGCCGTTCCGAGGTTTCTCGCGCTCCGGAGCGACGATCTCCACCGCACTCTTCTGTGGCATTGCCCGTCCCTTGGCTGAGGACTTCAGTTTTGCCCTGGCCGTCGTGCTTACGCCACCGGTCATCGTGCTGGAGCTTTACCGTCTGTTGCGGGCCAAGGAGTGGCAGACGACGGCGGGACTCATGGAACTGCTTCTGCCGGGAGCCGTCGGCATGGTCTGTAGCTTCTTCGCCGGCCTACTCGCACTGAAACTCCTCTCGGCGGCCCTGGAGAAAGGCCGCTGGAAATACTTCGGAATCTACTGCGTGGCGGCATCCATCGCCGTGTTGGTGGCTGTGCAATTCGGATTGTGAGACTGGAGTCGCGGCCAGGCAGGCGGTATACTCAGTTCACTTGCGCAATGATTGTGCATCTACAAGCCGGAAGCGCGAGCGAAGGCCCTTCGCTGTCGCGCTAGGCTTGTGGGCTGCCGACTTACGCACGCTGATCTAGGATTTGCCAGCATCTGGGTGCCGCCGATGAACGAGGTCACCCGTGTCCTGTCCGCGATCGAGGGAGGAGATCGCCACGCTGCGGAGCAGCTTCTTCCGCTGGTCTATGGCGAGCTGCGCAAACTGGCGGCCCAGAAATTGGCCCACGAGAAGCCTGGCCAGACACTCCAGGCAACGGCCCTGGTCCACGAGGCATATCTGCGGTTGGTGGATACCAAGAAAGCGCAGCACTGGAATAGCCGCGGCCATTTCTTCGCTGCCGCGGCAGAAGCCATGCGGCGGATCCTGGTAGATTCGGCCCGGAGCAAACAGAGTCTGAAACGGGGCGCTGGCCATCATCGGCATCCGCTCGATGAAGCGAGTCTCGCCGCTCCTCGAATTGATGATGACATTTTGGCCGTGAATGAAGCACTGGATCAACTGGCCGCCACCGATCCGGAAGCGGCGGAGCTGGTCAAATTGCGTTTCTTCGCCGGCCTCACTTCCACGCAGGCAGCCGAGACCCTGGGCGTGTCGCTTCGAAGCGCGGAGCGCATCTGGGCGTATGCTCGGGCGTTTCTGCTCAAGCAGTTGAAGAATCCCCGATCATGACCGATAGACATTGTCACAACAGTATGGCGAGGCAGGAGCAAGGAACGAAAAGGACGGGGCCACTGGGCCGCGTGGACATCTGACTTTGGCGAGAGGGGACATTGCCGAAGTGCTTTTGAAGTCGCAACTTACAGAGCTGCAAAAAGTCACAGGGCCACGCGGCCACGCGTTGCTACCCCTTTTTCCTTAACAGAATTCTGCGCTTACCTGAGATCGCATGGAAACAATCCCAGCCATGCACCGGACGCGCGTTCGGGATTTCTCGAATGTTTTTGGCGGAATGCGGAGACAGAATCCGCACTGTGGGGTGGAGGCTTGGACCTTCCCCGGGAAAGGACAGCGCCATGCGTGAGCGTGAGATCTTCGACGCCGCCCTTGCCATTGCCGATCCGGCTGAGCGCTCGGCGTACCTGGCCGAGGTCTGTTCGGATAACCTTGAGCTGCGTGAGCATATTCAAGGGTTGCTCGCCATGCACCAGCAACTGGGCAGCTTCCTCGAACCGCCGGCTTGTTCTCCGGTCGGCACCGCCGAGAAGTCGCTGAGCGAATACGCCGGCACGATGATCGGACCGTACAAGCTGCTAGAGCAGATCGGCGAAGGAGGCATGGGCATCGTCTACATGGCGGAGCAGGAACATCCTGTCCGCCGCAAGGTCGCCTTGAAGATCATCAAGCCCGGCATGGACAGCAAGCAAGTTATCGCCCGTTTCGAAGCGGAGCGGCAAGCGCTGGCCTTGATGGACCACCCACATATCGCCCATGTGCTGGATGCCGGCACGGCTGACTCGGGCCACCCTTACTTCGCCATGGAATTGATCCGGGGTATTCCAATCACCCAATTTTGCGACGAGAATCGGCTCACCTCGCGGGAGCGGCTTGAACTGTTCGTAACTGTCTGCCAGGCGGTGCAGCATGCTCACCAGAAGGGAATCATCCATCGCGATATCAAACCGAGCAATGTGCTGGTGACACTGCACGATGGTCGCCCAGTGGCCAAGGTGATCGATTTTGGCATTGCCAAAGCGCTGGGCCACGATCGCTTGACCGATAAGACCCTGTTCACTGGGTTTACCCACATGATGGGTACGCCGCTGTACATGAGCCCCGAACAAGCGCAGATGAGCGGACAGGACGTAGACACGCGCACCGATGTCTACGCCTTGGGCGTCCTGCTGTACGAATTGCTGACGGGAACCACGCCGTTCGACAAGGAACGGTTGAGGGATTCCGGCTACGACGAGATTCGCCGCATCATCTGCAATGAGGAGCCGGCCAAGCCCAGTACACGGATTAGCACCTTGGGGGAGGCGGCAACCATTGTCTCAGCCAACCGCAGGAGCGAGCCCCGGCGCCTGTACCGGCTGTTCCGGAGGGAGCTGGACTGGATCGTAATGAAGGCGCTGGAGAAGGATCGCAACCGCCGTTATGACACGGCCAGCGCCTTTACCGCGGACGTGCAGTGCTACCTCGACGACGGGCCGGTGCAGGCATGCCCACCGACGCTGGTCCAGCGCCTTGCGAAGTGGTGCCGGCGGCACCCGGCGGCGGTCTGGGCTGCTCTGCTGCTCCTGGCGGGGATCCTGAGTACATCGAGCATCGCCACGGTGCTGATCGTCTGGGAGCGCGATCGAACCAAGGAAAACTACGAGCGCGCCCAGGGCAATCTCGACACCGCCTACCGGATTCTGGACGAAATCTACCTGGCGAATGCGGAGAACCGGCTGCCACAGCAGCAGCAATTGACGGCTGACGATCGCCGCTTCTTGGATAAAGCCCTAGCGTTCTATGCGGAGTTTGCCAAGCAGAATAGCAGCGACCCCCAGGTGCGTCTGAAGATGGCGCAGGCTTGCCGCCGCATCGGCGAGGTCCGGGAGTGGCTCGGCCAGGACAGGGAAGCGATGGCCGCTTATCAGCAGGCCTTGACTGTCTCCGCCCAGCTCGCGGCCGAATTTCCGCAGAACCGCCACTATCGGCATAGCCTGGCACAAAGCTATCTGCTCGTCGATGGGATGGAGGGAAACATGTGGATAGGACAGGAGCTATCGGGACGGCGTACCGAGATCGAGAACGCCTTCACGAATGCCTTGCGAATCCTGGACCAGCTGGTACAGGAGGTGCCCACGGACCTGGAGTATTGGCACGATCTCGGTTCGGCCAATGCCCGCTTCGGTTATATCCACCTCTACCACAGCGGCCTCCCGCCGGCCGAGGCGGAAGCATGGATACGCCGAGGCTTGGAAATCCGCGAGAAACTGGTCGCGGAAAAACCGAACGAGTTGCTCTACCAGGTCGAGCTCGGAGAGAGCCTGGGAAACCTCGGCAACCTGCTCGAAATGACAGATCACATGCAGGAGGCCGAGGCGATTTTGCACCGCGAGCTGCAAGTGCGCCGACAAACGTTCGAGGTCTTTCCCGAGAAGATGGCCGCTTGCCTCCGCCTGGGAGACGCCTACATGGACCGCGCCGGATTCTTCCAGCTCATCGGCAAGGTGCAGGAGGAAGTGGAAGCGCTTCGCCAGGAACTGGCTCTCCGCCAAAAAGTCGCGGCGGCATTCCCGAGCGTGTGGATAACCCGATCGCGCGTGATCATTACCCACTGGAAATTGGGCGATGCCCTGCACAGGCTAGGAGCGCAACAGGAATCCCTCGCCGCCTATCGAGAGGCCATCGCTGGTTGCCAGGAGGCGGTCCAGACCGGAGCCGATAATCCTGCAAGTTATTTCCTCCTATGGGGACGGGCGCTGGCCGGCCTGGGCGCTCCGCACGAGGCCGTCGCTGCTTGGGAGCAAGCGGTGCAGCGTGGTGCGGAGAATGCCGAAGTGGCCAATCGGGTGGCCTGGTTCCTGGCCAGCGAATCAGAACCGCCGATTCACGATACCGAGCTGGCCGTTCTGCTTGCCCGCAAAGCCGTCGCCATGGCACCGCTGAAGGGCGGTTTCTGGAACACTCTGGGCCTGGCCTACTATCGTGCCGAAAAGTGGCAAGATACGGTCGCTGCGCTCACGAAGTCGACGCAGCTCCGCGACGGCGGCGATAGTGGAGATTGGTTCTTCTTGGCCATGGCCTACTGCCGACTAGGAAATTCCGAGGAAGCCCGCCATTGGTTTGACCAAGCGGCGGAGTGGATGGACAAGAACAAGCCCCGCGATCAAGAACTGCACCGCTATCGTACCGAAGCGGCCGCCCTGTTAGGCATCGAAGAAGTGCCGCTTCAGAAATGAGAGCCAAAGCTGTGGCCGCAGGCGGCTGCCCGTTCTGTGCTACTTCTCCTGGGGCGCCGCCGCGGCCATCTGTAACAAATGGCCGGTGAGGCCATGCCGCCAAGCAATCTCCTCACCGGCCCGGCATCGTCCAGACGGCTGGTCTGCGCGCCCGGACCGATGACCTCCCCATTCTACTGCGGGCCGCCTTCGAAATGGAGCGCATTCTCATGCGATTCTCCTTCTTCCGCGCTGCGCGGCCAGCAGGCTTTACGCTGGTGGAGCTGTTGGTGGTCGTGGGGATCATTGCGGTTCTGATCGCCCTTCTTCTCCCCGCTGTCCAGAAGATCCGGGAAGCCGCCAACGGCTTGCAGTGCCGGAACAATCTCAAGCAGATCGGCTTGGCGATGCAGGCGTATCATGACAGCTATCAGACCTTTCCCCATGCCTACGATGCCCGGGCCCTGTTCCTCAACCCGAGCAAGACACCTATCTCCCCGCAGGGCAACCGTACCCTCGTCACGCAAAGCTGGGCCACCTTGATTCTGCCGTTTCTCGAACAAGGCAACTTGGCGAACACCGGCTATGCCTACTACCACGCCGAATCGGTACCGCTTTTTGTCTGTCCTTCTGAGCGCCGGGCAAGAGGATTGTATGCGGATCCGGATGGGTCCGCCCGGCAAGCCTTGACCGATTATCTGGCGGTGACCGGGACCATGACTTTTAGGGGCAACCCGCTTACCCCCTGGGCTCGACCCAAATGTGATGGCGTGATCTACGAGAGCTCCCGCACCCGCCTGGCCGACATCACCGACGGCACCAGCAACACCATGCTTGTCGGCGAACGGCCGCCGTCGCTGGATCTCTTCTGGGGATGGTGGAGCTGGAGTGCTTTTGATGCATCCTTGGGGGTGCGCAATACCTATGCCGTTTACGAGACAGCAGCGGAGGACTCCCCCGTGCTATGCCGCTCCTTCTTTCCCGAGAACTACCGTCCCGGCGACAACACCAACTGCGATACGCACCACTTCTGGAGCCAGCATCCCGGCGGCGGCAACTGGCTCTTCGCCGATGGCTCAGTCCGGTTCTTACCCTACCAAGCCAATGCCGTCTTGCCGGCACTGGCTACCCGAGCGGGCGGGGAAGTGGTGCAGGAGATGGGCCCATAGGATGGGCCTGTTGAGTGGGCCATCGCGGCATAGGCCAAGATCTCTGCACCGGGATGCCTTTCGAGGCCCACGTCGCGCAGTCGGACGAGGTCAATCACCGGCTCACGACGCAGCACTCCACGGATGATGTGCTCGTTGAAGTCTTGGTCAGCCAGGAAACGGGGACGGCTCATCGCTTGTCGGCAAGATCGGCCGCCTGCAAAGCGCGGAGTCGCTCGACAACTGGATTCGGGTTCTGCTCGGCTTTTCGGCGGAACTCATCCCAGCGTTGCTCCTGCTGTCGCAGATACTGATCCACTTCATCCTTGTTCGCTAGATAAAACGCGACGGCCCCATAGACCTCCTCCAGACTGAGGGCCGAATACTGTTCGCGGATCGTCTCAATCACGATTCGGTTGGTTGTGTCCGTTTAGCGGCGGTTCGCAGAACCGCGCGGGGATGCGCCCCACGCGGTTCTGCGAACCGCCGCTAAACAAGCACCGGACACCTTCCGCCGGACCGCGTCTCAGGGGAGTGCCCTCACCGGAAGGCGTAGACGATAGAATCTAGCGATACGCGGGTCTGCCCCACCCGCAAAACGCCATGAACATCAGCATTTATGTAACTCTTCGCGTTTACCATACGTGCTATGCTAGCCGTGCCGACCTTCCTTCACACCTGCCGCCGCTCCAGGACGATTCTGGATGGGGCAAGGAGCGGCCGAGGCTCGTTGGCGGCTAAGTGGATCCTCAGCAGGACCGGGGCGGCTGGCGTGTGGCGGGAGAAGAGACCGGAGCATTCTCTGGCTGCTCCCTGTCTTCTTCTCCCGCCACCCGCCACGATTTGGAGCGTTAAGCAGCGTTGATCCCCTGGAAGACGCTCAAGGCCTCGTTGCGGAGAAACGTATTGCCGTTCCAGGGTTCCCCGCCCGCAGCGGAATTGTTGGCGGCCAAGAGGATTTGGTAGACATCGAGGACGGTATTGTTGGACACACCGAAGGCCTGGCCGCTGCTGCCAATATTCCAGGAATAGGCGCCCAGGCCATAGCTATTGACCGCAAAGCCATAGTTCTGCCCAATCGTGCCGCCTAGGGATAGGGTCGTGGCAAAGACATCCAGGGCGGTGTCCAGGATCTCCACATCCAAGCCGGTCCCTCTGGAGGAGAGGAACAGGCTCTGGTAATAGCTACTGATTTGGGCATTGGTAAACGAACTCAGATTCGCGGCACCGCTCACGCCACCGGGGAAGAAATGAAGAAATGGTGTCAGTTCATTTTTCCCTTGGCGCTGACCTGGCGTGGCGTTAGTCTACGGGGATGGGACGCCTGCCCCGCCCGATCGCGGATGGCCTCGTCTACCATGCTCTGAACCGCGGCAACAACCGCGAAGCCGTGTTCAGCGCAGACGCCGACTTTGCCGCTTTCTTACACGCTCTGCGCCAGACGCGCCAGCGCTACCCCTTTCGGCTTTATGGCTATTGTTTGATGAGCAATCACTTCCACTTGCTGCTCCAGCCGGAAAGCGAGCAGAACATCAGCCGCATTCTCCAATCGCTCACCGTCGCGCACACCTGGCGGTTCCATAAAGCGCACGGCAGCGTCGGCCATGTCTGGCAGGGTCGGTTCAAGAGCCCGGTGATCCAGGACGACGACCATCTGCTGACCGTCCTCCGTTACATCGAGTCCAACCCGATGCGGGCCGGCCTGGTGAGCGATGTGCAACAGTACCCGTGGTGCAGCTACCCCGTCCACGGCTTGGGCCAAGGGGACGAACTTGTTACGCAACTGCCTGGCTGGCACACGCTGGGCCAGACCGAGCGTGCACGTCAAGCCCGTTGGCGCCGGTTCGTCCATACTCCGTTAACGGAGCGCGAGCTGGCAGCGGTGCGGCGTGCGGTGACGAGCGGCCGGCCTTTCGGCTCGCCGGGTTGGGTCGAGGCGACGGCGCGCAGCCTGGGGCTGGCGTTGATGCCGCGCCCCCGAGGCCGACCTCGGAAACAGACGGAAAAATGAACTGACACCAATGGCCCCCATGGCCCAGGGCCTGTGTTTGCCGTTCCGAGGTTTCTCACGTTCCGGAGCGACGATCTCCACCGCACTCTTCTGCGGTATCGCCCGTCCCTTGGCTGAGGACTTCAGTTTTGCCCTGGCCGTCGTGCTGACGCCGCCGGTCATCGTGCTGGAGCTTTACCGTCTGTTGCGGGCCAAGGAGTGGCAGACGACGGCGGGACTCATGGAGCTGCTTCTGCCGGGAGCTGTCGGCATGGTCTGTAGCTTCTTCGCCGGCCTACTCGCACTGAAACTCCTCTCGGCGGCCCTGGAGAAAGGCCGCTGGAAATACTTCGGAATCTACTGCGTGGCGGCATCCCTTGCCGTGTTGGTGGCTGTGCAATTCGGATTGTGAGACAGGAGTCGTGGCCAGGCAGGCGGTATACTCAGTTCGTTTCCGCAATGACTGTGCGCCTACAAGCCGAAAGCGCGAGCGACGAATGCTACGGTCCATCGCTTGCGCGTCAGGCTGGTACGCTGACATAGGATGTTGCCAGCACCGTCACTTGCTCTGCAGCAGAAACGTTCCGTCCTGGACCCCCGACTTCACGGTCAGCCGCAGTTCGCTCTTGGCGTTGTAGCGCGGCGGCAAGAATTCCTTCACCTTGTCCACGACGGGACTGTCGGCGGTGTCGTACATCTTGCGTTTGCCGATCACCTTGGGAGCGCTGATCTCGACGCGCATTTCGCCCGTCGGAACCTCCGCGGTGAACTTGCCATCGATGATCTTTGCGGAGGCGGTCTGGGACTTACCGTTGGCAGGGACGAATCGCACGTCGCCTTCCTTGAGCGGTAGGCCATCCAGGGTCACCGTGCCGTTGACGGTGCCTTGAAGGGACGAGCCGGAACAGCCGACGACTCCCATGAGGACAAACTGTAAAAGGAGCGCACGCCGAATTGGTTGTGCCATCGGAAGATCTCCGTTACCGGGGAGAGACGCTCGGCCGAGACAACGGGTACGTTGGTTCGGGGTACATCAAAAGTCCGGGATCACCTCGCCGCCGTTCATCGTACTCAGTGCTCGCCAGGTGTTCAGGTCGATGGCGTTCGTGATGAACTGCACGTGGCCATCGGCAAAGATCGTGTTGACGCCGCCCACGTGCTTGCTGCGCGCTGCCTTCTGATACGGGGACGTGTTATTGCACGGCGGATTCGCCGGGTAGGTGGTCTGATTGCAGTACGGCGAGCTGTCGGTGCCGCTGTTGGGTGTATTGATCGTCATGAACTGCGTGCAAGGCGTGTCATCGTTCATCATGTCGCCGCGAATGTCATAATCCGTGTCGTTCTTGGCCATGACGACCTCGGACAGGAGCATGGTGTTGGAGGTCCCGTCGGTAAAGTCGCCAATGTGGCTTGTCCGTGGAGGATTGCCGTACGCGGCATTTTTGTAGCCGAAGGGGGCGAGCGCCGGGTTCAAGGGGGCGTCAATGGCCTGGTTGCCCCAGTTGATGACGTAACTGCCGCGGGCACGCCAGTAAATGTCGCCTTGCCAGAGGGCATCGACCCGGTCGCTGGGGCAGTAATACATCTTGGGCCGTTGGGCGTAGACGCCGTTCGTCGTGTTCGGGACCGTATTGGGAGGCTGATAGAAGGGGGTGACCAGGCTGAACTGGGCGTACATGTTCGACTGCTCGACATACGGCCAAATCGACACCACCCAAACCCGACGCGGGAACCCAGTGCTGTTCTGGGCCCCGGGCGGGAAGCTGCCCTGCGCGTCGTGGTAGTTGTGCATCGCCAGGCCCCACTGCTTGAGGTTGTTGCTACACTGTGTGCGTGCGGCCGCCTCGCGCACCTTCTGCACCGCTGGCAACAGCAGTCCGATCAGCACTGCGATGATCGCGATGACGACGAGCAACTCGATCAGCGTAAAGCCGGGCCGCACACGCCTGGTTGGCACCGCCATGAACGATTCTCCCTGATTGAGTACCGGTTCCACGAAGGAGATAGGAGCCGCCACCGCTCGCAGCTGCGCAAGCCTCCGATCCGTGGCACCGTAGAGAATGAGGTTGCTGCTTCTTGTAATGTATCGGAGAACGCCGGCCGATGCGACTTATTTCAGAAGACGAGAGCGCTTCATCGGATTCTGCATCCCGCAAGCCTGACGCGTGAGCGAAGGAGGCTGCGGTCCTTCGTTGGCGCGTCAGGCTTATGTACAGCGGCATCACGGCGGCTTTGTGCCGCCAGTCCATAACACGACTCTACGTCCCATTCACGCCGACTGCCGCCAGGCCGTCCCCCCGGCCGACTGGAGCTGGATCTGTTGCAGGAACCGCTCCCGTGCCTCGGCGTGCGCTGGCACCGCAGAGGCAATCCGTTCCAATTCTTCGAGAAGCGCCGAAGCACTCGCATGTCGCTGTTCAATATCCGGCGTCGTCAGCCGATCGAGAACCGTTTGCAGGACCTCGGGCAACGGCTTCCCTTTCGCCCCCTTACGGCGCGCCGTAATGCTGGCCCAGTCCGCGGCAATCCAGCCGAGATCGGCCAAATCGCCGGCGACGCTCTCCTCACTGCCAGTCGGCGGCGGCACCAGCAGCCAGCGCGGCTCGCCCAGGCCGCACAGCTTCACGATGCCTTCTCCGTTGAGCACAAAGGACGCCGGCTGGAGGTGGCCGTGAATCAACCCCGCTTGATGGGCCGCGTTCAGCCCCAGGGTAGCCTGGCTCAGCAGACGAAACCAGACACCGGGTACTGAAGCCAGTGCGGGCCAATCGTTGCTCGGCACGCCCTGGTACCATTCCTGTAGCACACCCGGCCGGCCATTGATCTCCAGAACTTCCAGCGTTGCCGCCACCTGCGGATGCCGCACCGTAGCCGCCTGGCCAAAGCGTTGACGGAATTCATCTGGATGGACTGCGTCTTCCATTTCCGACTCGGCCAGGTGGCGCAAGATCGCTTCCTGGTTGCGGCGCGGATCGAAAACCCGATATACCGCCTCACACGGCGTCACCCGGAGCCGATCAATGACGCGCAAGGGGCCCAGTACCAAGCCATCGAGATTGCCCGTTTCGATCAGGGCCATCTGGTAAAGCGTCAGGTAGCCGCCGGCAAGCAGAGCCTGGCGTAACGAGCGATGCTGCCTGCCGGCCTCATCGAGCAGCGCAGCCAGGGTATCGGCATCGACCAAATGCAACGTGAGGAGCAGCTCGCCCAGCTTCCGATCAGCCGGCTCGACTTCTTGCGGGATTGTCAGAAGATCGTGGCGTACCGATCTCTGGCGGGCGTTTGTCGGTTCTCCTTCCGCTCCAACCGGGGCTGATCGGGCCTGCGACAACTCCCGCAGTTTCCGGCGATACCACTCGCGCATGTCATCCAGATGCCGTTCGATCTCCTGGCGCCGTTCGGCGACGATGCGTTCCTGGGCCTGCAACTGCTCGGCCTGCTGGGCCAAGCGGGTGGACGTGGCGTCAATCTGCCGTGCCTGTTGATCCACCTCGGCCTGGCGCCGTTCCAGACGGGTCTCGCCCTGGGCCAGCGAGCGTCTCATTTCGGTAAGTTGCCCTTGCCATTCGATGAGTTGCTGGCGGAAAGCTGCGACGGCCAAGCGGTGTTCCTCGCAGGCACGATGGAGCGCCTGTTGCTGTTCTCGGACCTGCCCCGCCTCAATCTGCACGTCGGACCGCAGCGCCTCGACGGCTTCCTGACTCTGATGGGCGTAGGCATGCAATTCTTGCACATGGTTGCGGAGCTGTTCGCGGGCTTGCGTCAGGCGCTCGGCCGCGGCCTGGGCCCGAAGCATGAGCTCGGGGAGCTGTTGCTGAAGATCGACGACACCGTGCCGCGCCGCCTCCAGCTCGGCACGGGTGCGGGCCGTTGCTTCCTGGGCTTCTTGCTGGACGGCCAGCCAGCCTTGCCGTTCTTCGTGTAGAGACTTCCGGGCAGCAGCCAACTTTCGGCCGGTACGCTTGAGCTGTTCCAGGCGATGGTGCAAGGTTTCTTCGCGGTGAAGCAATTCAGCCTGCTGTTGCTCCAGTGCGGTCCCTCGGCTGTCGAGCTCCTGTCGAAGCTTGGCCAGTTGTTCGTCCGCTTGTTTTCGTTCCCGCTCCATTTCCTCGCGGCGGGTTTCCAAGGTGGCGATCACCTCGTCCTGTTTTCGGGCCTGGTCCGCCAGGCTGCGCTGCCGCTCCGCCAATTCTTCGGACCGGCGGCGTAGTTGTTCTTGTAAGGCCCCCCGTGCCTGCTCCATTTGTGCCAGGCTCGCTTCGCGCTCTCCCAGGGCTTGGCGGTCAGTGGCCAGGCGCTGCTGGGCCTCCCGAAGCTGTTCGGCCTCGGCCCCCAGTTTTTTGGCTTCTTCGGCCTGCTTGCCGGCTGCCGCGTCGATGGCCTGGATCCGTCGATCCAGTTCGCATTCTTTTCGTGCCAAGGCTTCCTGAGCCTGTCCGAGCTGGGCCACCGCGGCATCCAGGGTCGTCCGGCGTTCTTCCAGCTGCCGGCGTTCCTGATCGCTGAGCTGCTTTTCGCTGTCGAGCTCCGCACGGAGCCGGCGTGCTTCTTCCAGCCGTTGTTGCAGTTCGATCTCCGAGGCATCCAGGCGCGTCTGTTGTTCGGTGAGGCGTTGTTGCTCGCGGCGGACTTCTTCGCGCATCCGTTCCAGACGGGTGCGCAACGAGGCCAACATCGCCTGCTGCCCTTCCAGCGTCGCGGTCCGTTGGGCGTGCTGCACCGATGCCGCCTGTTGCTCGCTTTTCTGTTGCGAGAGCCGGCTGGCTTCGGCGCGGAGCTTGTCATGCCATTCGGTCAGATCCCGGGCCTGTTCCTCTAGCTCCCGACTGGCTCGCTGGAGCTGCTCGAACTGCTGATCCGTCTCGCGGGCCCGCTCCTGGAGCTGTTGTTGCCGCTGTTCCAGCGTGTCCTGAAGACGGTCCAGCCGGGCCAGGTCAGCTTGATATTGGGCCTGGTCCTTCTCCAGAGCCTCGCGCTGCTTGGCCAGCTCCTGTTCGCGTGCCTCATACTCCGCCTGCCGGCTGGCGTCGGCGCGGTGCCATTCTTGTTCCCGGGCGCTGAGCGAGCGGTCGCGCTCCTCCAGGAGCTGAAGATCACCCGCGAGCTGGTCTTCGCGCTTTTCCAGCGCACTTTGGCGGGCATCCAACTCGCGGACCCGCGCGCTGCTGTGTTCGAGTTCGGTATCGATCTGCCGCTTGCGTTCTTGAACCTTTCGGGCGGCGCGGTCCACGGCTTCCTGCAAGCCGGCAAGACGATCGCGGCGCTGGCGATAGCGATCGTAAAGTTGGCGGCGGATGTCCGCCAGCTCTTGCCGCAGCCCGGCCAATTCTTGTTGCTGGCGGGCGAGGAGTTCTTCGCGCGCCTGCAAATCACGCTGTTGATGGGTAAGCTCCGGTGCGAGTTTGACCGTTCCGATCGCAGGGGCTTGTTCTTGCGGGCGCGTCACCTCCACGTCTTGTGGAGCGGCCCGCCGTTGGCATTCTTGCTCGATCTCTTCGCGGCGGCGGTACCAGATGACCCGATCGGCCTCCAGTTCCTCGGTCTGCTCCTCCAGTTGTTGACGGCGGAGGTCTAACTGGCGGGCGTACGCTTCCAACTCCTCACGGCGGGCCTTTTGCTCCGCTTCGAATGCCTCCCGTTGCTGGAATACAGCGCCGGCATGCACGTGTTCCCCAGGACCTGTGTCGTCCCGTTCAGAGAACTGCGCGGCTGGTGTGGAGCGCAGGTGTACGACGATTTCGACAGATCCCAGGCTCAGCCGGTCGCCGTTTGCCAGGGGACCGCTGACCAGGAGCTGGCCATTGACCAAGATGGGCTGGGTGGGAACGAGCTTGCGGACCGCCGCACCGCCGGCATGGCGCGTGACAAGGCATAGGACTGGCGGCAACTCCGTGCCGGGCAGACGCAGATCGCAACCGGGCACACTGCCGACCAGAAACCCCAGCTCGGAGACTTCATAGAAGACAGGCCGGGCCGAGCCGTGACGCAGCTCCAGGCGCAGGTTCGGCAGCGGATCGAGCCTGGCCACGGCATCTAGGGGCCGTGGGGAAGAAGGGTTAACTTGTGCCATAGGGGCAACCCGGGCCGACTGGGTGGTTCCATCCACCAGCGCCGAGGACGGCACGGCGCCTGGACGGCGATTGGACCCGATTTGGCGGTTTTTGGGAATACGGAAATTATTGTCGGTGCAGGGGGCGTCTTGCCCGATCGGACAAACTCACGGCAGCGGTGCACAGTGGCCCGGTGGAGGCAAAGTACACGGTGTCTGTCCCAGGAACGGTTCACCCATCATCTCCTGCCAGAGCTTGGCTTGCTCGGGGGTCAAGAGCTCCTGGATGCGTGCGATGGCCACTCCCCGCTGGTCGTCGGGTGGCTTCGGTCCATCGTGACCGTGCCGCGTCCCTTTCCCCAGTTGTTTACTAGGTGGCCCCTCGCGGCCCATCCCCTTACCCGGCGGTTTACCCGGGGGGGAGCCCTCGGGCGGCATTAGATCCCGCGGCATGGGAAAGTAGGTCATCGCCAGAATGGTACGGATCCGGTCCTTCTGTTCCGCCGTCAACTTCAGTTTTGTCTCGATTGCCGCCTCACGGAAGGCCTGCGGACCTTGGAGCTGAAAGACGATCTGTTCGAAGCGACGAGATTGCTCCGGCTCGAGGATTTCCTTCACAGCCGCCGCATCGGCGCGGGCTAGGTCCACAAAGCGCTGCTCGCGCTCTTCCGGTGTCAGCTTGTAGAACTCCCGAAACGCACCGCGCCGCCCGGCGGGATTCTTCGCCAGCGCGCGGAGCTGCGCTTGCTGTTTTTCGGTCAAATGCAGGTCCTTGACCACTTCTTCCTGAGATAAGAGCTTGAGCCGAAAGGCTCCTTGGAGCGCCGTCAAATCCTCGACAATCTTCTGCACGTGCTCCTGGGTGGCGGCCAAGTCGGACCGGAGAGCATAGGGGTCGTCGCGGCTCTGATCGATGAATTTTTGATAGTACGAGAGTGCAGCCTCCAGCATTTGCTTGCGCAGTCCCACCACATCGACAAATGGCTTATCGGCCAATTCCTTCTCCGCCAGGCGAATCAGCTCGTCCACCGAATGGCGGGCGATCTGGAACTGTTCCTTCTCACGCTCATAAGCGGAGCGGATCATGCCCAGGCTGATCAGGGAGCCGGCCGCAGTCAGGGCGCACAGCGCGACGGCGGCGACCACCACCGACGGATGCCGCCGCGTCCATTTCCGTGCTCGCTCCGACAGCGTAGCCCGGCGGGCACGGATCGGTTTGTGTTCGAGGAAGCGTGACAGATCGTCGGCAAGGTCGCGTGCCGTGGTGTACCGATCGGAAGGAGCCTTGCCCACCGCCTTCAGGACGATCGTTTCCAGCTCCACGGGAATCGACCGGTCGATTGACCGCGGGGACGGCGGCTCGTGATACAGGATCTGGTGCAGCAGGGTCTGCCGATCGGTGCCATCGAAGATGGGCCGCAGTGTCAGCAACTCATACAGGGTTGCCCCGAGCGAATACACGTCGGTGCGCTGATCGATCAGGGTACGGGGGCCGCCGGCCTGTTCGGGGCTCATGTAGCGCAGCGTGCCGACCAGGTCGCCGGTCTGCGTCAGGCCGGCATCCGCATGGAATTGCGCCAGGCCGAAGTCGGTGACCCAAACGTTGCCGCGATCATCGACAAGCAAATTGGCCGGCTTGATATCGCGATGGATGATGCCCATGCCGTGGGCATAATCGAGCGCCTCCGCTACCTGGAGCGCAAGCCGGGCCACAGAGCGGTAAAACTCGGGCGATCCCTCCGAGCGCTGCGTGGACAACTGGGCTCGCAGTGTGGGCTTGGTCTCGGCGGCGGGGATGCCGACAGGAGAGGGTAGGGGGGAGTACGGTCCGGTCGGCTCCGCTCTGGGTGCCGAGCTTGCGCCGCTCAGCCCCGCAGGCGCGGCCCGGCCACGCATGTTGCCAATGACGATGGCAAGGTTTTGCCCCTCGATGAGCTGCATGGCATAGAAATGGACGCCCCGCTCCACGCCGACGGCGTAGACCGGGACGATGTTGGTGTGGTGCAAGTGGGCGGCCGCCTGGGCTTCGTTCTTGAAGCGTTGCAACTGCTTCGTGTCCAGGGCTGCCGCGAAAGGGAGGACCTTGAGCGCGACTTTTCTCCCCAGCGATAGCTGCACCGCCTCGTAAACCACACCCATTCCCCCGCGGCCGAGTTCCCGGACAATCCGGAAATCCCCCAGCGGGGCCTCGGGCTGCCATTCGCCGGACATGCCGGCCACGCTCACTCCGGCGGTGGTGGCACGTCCGGAGGAACTGGCCGCCTGGAGCGCTTCCAGTCCATCGAGACAATCAGCCAGAGCCCCGGCGATTTCCGCATGCCGGGCCAGGAAGGCTTGGCGGTTGGGTTTCTCTCCCGCCTCGATGGCTGCCAGGTACTGATCCAGGGCTTCGACGAGGCGTGGATCGTCCACCGCCGGCGAAAGCGTCCCGGGTTCGGGCTGCTGGGGTTCGTTGTGGCTCATGTCGTTTCTCCATCCAGCAACCGGCGCAAACCAGCCAGTGCCCGTGGCCATTGTTTCTTGACGCTATCGATCGTGCGGCCCAAACGCTGGGCTACCTCGGGGAATGTCAGTCCTTCCAGATGACGCAAAATCAGCAGCTCGCGCCATTCTTCCGGCAAGCGTCCCAGTGCTTCGGCCAGGAGGACAGACTGTTCACGACGGATGGCCTGATGGCTGGGCGAACTCTGCGGGGTCACCAGACCGCGGTCCAGGGCCTGAGAAGATTGATCCAGCTCCAGGACTAATTGTCTCTCCAGCCGCACATCCCGGCGTTGCGTCCCCTGATAGTGGCGGACCAGGTTGGCCAGGAGCGAGGCCAGGATTTGCCGCAGCCAGCCCAGGAACTCTTTCGAAGTCGTGCCCCGAAACTGCGGGAAATCGCGGCACGCTCCCAGGAACGCCTCCTGCACCACATCGGAAGCATCGACCTTGCCCTGCAAGCGCCGGCCGATTTGCACCCGCGCCAGCACCAAGAGGTAGGCCCGATACACTTCCAGCAGTCGACCCAACGCCGGGGCCTCTCCCGCCCGG
>DATGIQ010000352.1:0-22082 GCA_035295665.1 Gemmataceae bacterium
ATCCAACACGGGGTCAAGGGCCGCGAATTTCCGTTGTATACGTGCGACAGCAGTTGCATCATGCATGCTCCGCTTATCCCAAAACCGTCCTAACACGGATAGATCAATTCGGCGAAGTTATTTTTTCGCGGGCCCTAAGGACTCCGATAGGAGAATATTGCCCGGCTTCAAGTCTCGGTGGACGATGCCGTACTCGTGTGCCATAAGGATGGCACAGGCTATCAGTTCCACAAGGTGGGCCGAGAGACGCGCTGGCTGCGGAGTGCTGGCCAACCGCTGCGCCAGTGTGCCGCCGTCCACGAACTCCAAGGCCAGGTAAGGGCAATTGCGTGTTTGGCCAAACTCGTGGATCTGAACGATGTGCGGATGCTGTAACCGCGCTGCTGCTTCGGCCTTGGCCTGGAAACGGGCGCGCTCCTTTTTGCCGCTGTAGCTTTCGGTGAGGAGCATTTTCAGGGCGACGATGCGATTTAGGCTGATTTGCCGAGCCTTGTACACCACTCCCATGCCGCCACGGCCCAGAAAGCCGAGAATTTGATACCCCGGAATCTCCGGAAAGTCGTCCGCACCGATCCGGGCGTCAGGGAGGTTTGGATCGATGACGTGGCCGGCGACGGCCAGGCCGGGAAATCGACCATCCTATTCCGCCAGCGGTGGTCGGTCGCCGAAGCGGTGCCGGACGCGATATTCCTGTTCCAACAGTCGCCGCATGAGGACGGGCTGGTTCAGGCAGGGAAAACGTGCCAGGTAACTTTCCACCGAGGCCGGCCGAACGCCGGACCCCGGTCCCCACGCTTTCCACCCAAATTCCAGCTCGATGTGAACCAGTTCCTCCAGCGTCGCCAGGTAGTGCGGCTGATCGGAGGCCGGCAAAAAGTCTTCGATGGCTTGCGGCCGCTCTTGGTACCACGCAGCCTCGAAGCGGCGGCGCGCGTCCTCATCAATCGTGATGACGGAAAGTGATTCCGCGGTCATGAGATCGAGACCCGGAAGGGACCAATGGTTCGCTCAAAGGGAACTTCTGCCGTTCCCTGGGGCCGTTTGACGGAAACCAAGCCTACCACAGCAGTTCCGCAAAAGCAACGGCGTGACGATTTCGGCCAGGCGACGTCGCTTTGGCTGTTTGGATCCTGTCATGAATAATCTTGGCCGGTTTTGGCCTCCATCGGCAATTACAGAAGTGAGACGCCCCCTGGCAGGCAATCAGTCGCAGTCCCATAACGAGGAGTTCCCATGAAACGGTTTGTAACAGATTGGTTCACGAGCGGCCGCAAGCAGCGGGCATCGCGCACATCACTTCTCCAACGACACCGAGCAAACTTGCGGCTGGAATGCCTGGAAACAAGGCAGCTTCTGTCGGCAACGCACATGGCATTTATTGCCGTGGATCCGAACGGCGCTGCCACGGTGGCCTCGGTATACGAGGACGGCCAAATTGTGGGCGGCACGCACGCCAACATCACCGACCTGTTCTTCAGCCCGGACGGCCAGCACCTGGCGTTCATCGCCTATGATCCGAACGGCGCTACGACCGTGGCCGCCGTCTACGAGGATGGCAAAATCCTCGGTGGAACGCACAAGGACATCAACAACGCGGCCATCGGTTTCAGCCCCGATAGCCAACACCTGGCGTTTATTGCCTATGATCCCAATGGCTCCGCGACCGTGGCTTCGGTATACGAGGATGGCCAGATCCAGGGCGGAACACACCAGGACATCAACGCCTACTCCATTCAATTCAGCCCAGATAGCCAGCACCTGGCGTTCATCGCTTATGATCCCAATGGTTCGTCCACGGTGGCTTCGGTGTACGAGGACGGCAAAATCATGGGCGGAACGCACCAGGACATTAACGACGTGGCCATCGGTTTCAGCCCGGACAGCAAGCACTTCGCATTTATCGCCTACGATCCCAACGGCTCCTCCACGGTCGCCTCGGTCTACGAAGACGGGCAAATCGTGGGCGGAACGCACGAAGACATCGATGTCTACTCCCTGCAATTCAGTCTGAATAGCCAGCACCTGGCGTTCATCGCCTATGATCCGAACGGCGCTTTGACGGTGGCTTCGGTGTACGAAGACGGCAAGATGGTGGGTGGCACGCACGCGGATATCGACGATTTCTCCGTCCAGTTTAGTCCGGATAGCCAACACCTGGCGTTCATCGCCTATGATCCCAATGGTGCTTCCACGGTTGCCTCGGTGTACGAGGACGGCCAGATCCAAGGCGGCACGCACGAGGACGCCACCGATCTCGTCTTTGGTTCGGACAGCAAGCATCTGGCGTTTATCGCCTATGATCCCAATGGCGCGTCGACCGTGGCTTCCGTGTACGAGGATGGAAAAATCGTGGGCGGGACCCACGCGGATATCAATGAGTTCTCGCTGCTATTCAGCCCGGATGGCGAACACCTGGCGTTTATTGCTTATGATCCCAATGGTGCGTCTACGGTGGCTTCGGTCTACCGGGATGGCGAAATCCAGGGTGGAACCCATGAGGATATCGATGTCATTGCCTTGCAATTCAGCCCGGACAGCAAACACCTGGCGTTCATCGCCTATGACCCCAATGGTTCCTCGACCGTCGCTTCGGTGTACGAAGATGGCCAAATCCAGGGAGGCACGCACGAAGATATCAATGTGTTCTCCCTCCAATTTAGCCGGGACAGCCAGCATCTGGCGTTTGTTGCCTATGATCCGAATGGTGCTTCCACCGTGGCCTCGGTGTATGAGGATGGCAAAATCGTCGGCGGAACGCACCAGGACATCAACGTCGATTCCTTGCAGTTCAGTCTGAATAGCCAGCATCTGGTGTTTGTCGCCTACGATCCCAATGGCACTTCCACGGTGGCCTCGGTGTATGAGGATGGCCAAATTCAAGGGGGAACCCACCAGGACATCAACGTCGCCTCGCTCCAATTCAGCCCGGATAGCCAGCACCTGGCGTTCACCGGCTATGATCCCAACGGCGCTTCGACCGTGGGCTCTGTCTATGAGGATGGCAAAATCGTGGGCGGAACCCACGCGGATATCGCGGACGTTCAGTTCAGTTCGGAGAATGATCACCTGGCGTTCATTGCCTTTGATCCCAACGGCGCTTCGACCGTCGCTTCGGTGTACGAAGATGGGCAGGTCGTGGGTGGAACGCACATGAACATCTTGGACCTCGAACTGACCTAAAGACCGCACCGGATCCTGAAATCTACAAGCCGGATGCGCGACGAAGGCCCTTCGCTGGTGCGTCCGGCTTGTCGGTCTGATACGGGCTCGGGTTGAACGAGTCCGTTTTTTGTTTCCCGGCGGTTCTGCGAACCGTCGTGAAACCGGGACCGACGCAACCAGCCATCTTCCGCCTTAGAATGTTTGCATTTCTCCGGTCTCCTGCAGCATAATAGCCGGATCATCCCCCCATGGAGAGGTAGCCCACCATGGACATGATTCTGCTGGACTGGACGCGGATGGGACGGGCCTACTGCATTGCCGGAGCCGTGTGGCAGGATCAGCAGTGGCGCATTGTCCGTCCATTGCTCACGAACTTTCGCCAAGGGCCGGTTCGTACCGTTGGTTGGTCCGCGTACCTGTTGGATGGCCATGTCCGGTGGGAGATTATGGAACTCATCGGACCGCAGCCGGCTACGCCGGAGCCACCCCACGTGGAAGACCTCTGGGTCCGCTCCCTGAGGTTCCGAGGTGCCACTGCTTCGTTGGAGCAACGCCGGGCGATCTTGACCACCACCCTGCCCAGAGCGGGTGAATCGCTCTTCGGGTCCGATCTCGCCACCACCCGGACGGCCGTTTATCAGCGGCCCGGCACCGGGGCGCGCAGCCTGGCCACGCTACTTGTGCCATCTGACTCCATTCATTTTGTCGGGGTGTGGCGCGAAGGCTGTGCGGAGCCTGACATCCGAGCGTCCCTAACGCTGCCTGACTGGGGAAATCGATCGCTTCCGGTCAAGGATCATCACCTGCTGCGGAAGGCCGAACAGGCCGGCCCCGACATCGAACAGCGCATCCAGTTCCTGACCGCTGCCGTGCAGCGCATGGGTGACCCGGTGGCCGTCCGGCTTGGCTTGTCCCGTCCCTTCGTAGGCCGGTCCGACCTGCCCGGCATGTGCTGGGTCATGGCGGATGGCTTTTTCTCCCTGATGGATCCGCAACCCTGAGGTTTATGACATACACCATCCAGGATGCCATTGCCCATTTGCTGTGCCGGCTGAACGAGGTATTGCAGCGGCTAGAGAAGAGTACCTCGAGCGTCGAGGATCCCAACAAGCCTTTGGCCGACCTACTGGACTCCATGGCGATGGTGGAGTGGCTAGCCGTCGTGGCCGAAGATCATCGCATAAGCTTGGCGGCGATCGAGGAATGCCTTGGCCGTAGGATCGGCACAATCGCCGAAATGGCCGCCCAGCTCCACTCGGCCGGCTGGGTACCCAACAGCACGAACAACCCACGAAGGGCACCGTCCCTGGTGGCACCTGTTCCGCCGGCTTCGGTTCGCCCCTGCTGGCTTGTGAGGACGAGCGTCCAGCTTCCCGACAGCATCGAATCCGCCGCATCGATCAACGCAAAGCTTCAGCGGCCGGCGGGTTGGCTGGAGCGGCATGCCGGGATCCACCAACGGCGGATCTGGGCAGACCAAGATTCCCTGGCTGCCGCCAGCCAGGCGGGCTCTGCCTGTCTGGAACAGGCGCGCTGGCCAACGGAGAAGGTGGGGGCGCTACTGGTCACTTCGGAAGCCCCGCCGCTGCTGACCGGAATGGCGGCTAACTTGAACCACCGGCTGCGCCTCGAGCCCCATGCGCCGGCCATCGAAATCGGCGGCGCCTGCACGGGCTTCTTGGCCGCGTTCCGAATTGCACAGGGGCTGCTCGATCAGGTCGGCTCGGTTCTCGTGATTGCTGTGGAGGCCGCCACGCGCTATCTGCACGTGCAACCTGGACCGGCCGGCGAGGACGCCGCTCTGTTCGGGGATGGAGCGGCGGCTTGCCTGCTCTGTAGGGACCCCCAAGGCGTCGATGCCGTTCCAGTTGGCCCCGTCGTGCTTGGCGCGGATGGGAGCAGTGCGGGATTGCTGCAGGCGGAGCTTCTCCAAAACGGCGTGGAATTTCGGATGCGCCGGTTCGAATTGGCCAGCCGGGCGGTGGAGGCCATGGCACGCAGTGTCCGAGAACTGGCCGGCCGACATGGACTTTCGATCTCCGATCTGGACGCGATTGTCGTCCATGGCGGCAATGGCCGGCTGCCAGGACTGCTGGCACGCAAGCTGGGGCTGCCGCCGGAGCGGATCTGGAGTGCAACCCCACAGACCGGCAATCTTGGCTCGGCGTCTCTGCCGGTCGCCTGGGCCGCGCACCCGCTGCCGAAGGGCCGATCCATTTGGACCGCGGTGGGGGCGGGTTTGATGTGGGGGGCGGTAATGCTTGGAAATCCGGATGCTTAGCGCCCGAGATCCGGCTGAACCAGCGGGATGGCCTTGCCGAGAGTGCGCTGCAACACCGCCTCCGCAGCAAGATAGCCGCTCCGCACAGCCCCTTCCATGGTGGCAGGCCAACCGGTCGCCGTCCAATCGCCGGCAAGCAGCAAATTGGATAACGGCGATACCTGTCCCGGCCGCCACTGGTCGACCCCTGGCACAGCGCTAAATGTCGCCCCGTGTTCCGTCACCACACGAGCGCGGCGGAGAGCGGCCGGTACCGCACGGGGGAACAACTCGGCCAGCTCCCGAACGATCCGCCGTTCGACCTCGTCGTGTCCCAGGCCGCGGAACTGTCGCGATGCACTCACCACCACCTGAACATAGTGCTCGCCGGGGGCAACCTCGCCCCGGTTAAAGAGCCATTGACCCACGCAGTCCACCAACACGACGTGCGGCAAATGCAGGATTGGTTGGTCGTACCATAAATGGACGCTGGTGATCGGCGAACTCTCCAACTGCTTCAGGCCACGGAAGACAGGATGGCTTTCGCCGACTTCGGCCGGCAGCAGGTCCAGCACCCGCTCGAACGGCACGGCTGCCAGGTACCAATCCGCTTGCAGCACTTCCCCCGTGCGGAGTTCCAGGTGATCCACGTGCCGTTCGCTGGCGGCGAGGATCTTCGCGGCGCAATTCAATCGGAGTCGGACTCGGTTCTCATCCAGTGCACGGCGCAGTTCTTCGCCGTACAACCGGCCGAGGGGAACACTCGGCAGGGACACTTCGAAACCCCGGCGATGCCGAAGAAAACCATCCACGAACACCTTGCGTGCATACTGCAAGCCGATGCGTTCGGGCGTTTCGTTGAGGGCACTGGTCAAGACGACACCCCAGAAGCGGTCCACGGTCCGCGGCGTTTGCCGATGAGCGGTGAGCCAAGCGCGGAAGGGCGGATCTGCATCCGGCGATGTTCGCTGGAGACAGGTCAACCCCCAGGCGATGCGCAGCTTTTCTTGCAAGCTAAGGTAGTGGACTGCCCAAAAACTCCGCGCCAGGTGAAAGGGCGGCGGCAGCGGGTCGGCCCGAAATCGGCTCTGTCGGCCGTCGGGGGTTATGAAGTTCAGGCAGGGCTGGGGCTGGAGGAAATGTTCGATGCCGACCGTGCGGCAAAAATGGGCAAAGTTGGTGCAGCAGCCCATGCTGACATGCTGACACGTATCGATCAGTTGGCCACTGGCCGTATCGTGAAACGATCCGGCCCGGCCGCCCAATCGGCCGCGCGCTTCCAGTACGGTAATCTCAAAACCGTAAGGGGCCAGGGCTGTGGCTGCCGCCAGGCCAGCCAGGCCGCCCCCGATGATCACGACCGTCTCAGCCATCGGTCCCAACCCATCCCAGGCGGGTCGGCACCGCCTGCACGACAAGGCTGAGCTTGCGCCAACGGCTCAGGCTTACTCGGCTACTGAAAACATCGTAATCGCGTTCCTCGATCGTCTCCAACAATCCACGGTACGTGCGGAGCATCACCTGGAAAACGGCTCGGCCGGGCGGCGGCAGGAATCCAGCCAGCGGCAGGGCACTCTCGTAATAACGGCGAGCGCGCTCCACCTGGAAGCGCATCAGCGCTCGAAACTGCTCGTCCCGCTTGCAACGGTACAACTGGTCCAGACCGTAACCAAATCGCTGAAGATCTTCCTGAGGCAAATAGACCCGGCCACGGGTCGCATCCTCGCGAAGATCGCGAAGGATATTGGTGAGCTGAAAGGCGATGCCGGCGCTCTCGGCATAACCTTGGGCCCGCTCGTCCGCGCATCCCCAGATCTGGATGCAGGCCAACCCAACTGCGGAGGCGACCCGGTAACAGTAGCGGTACAACTCGGTGAACGTAGCATAGGAATCCTGGAACAGGTCCATCTCCACTCCATCCAGCACGTCTCGGAGGCGGGAGGCGGGAATGTCATGGACACGCACGGCATGGTGAAAAGCTGGGTGGAGCGGATGGCTGTAGACACCTGCCAGCGCCCGTTCGAACTCGTTCCGCCAGGCCGACAACCGGGCTTGCTTCCCGGCCACCGTACCCGACCCATCGGTCAGATCATCGGAGATGCGCAGAAATGCGTACAGGGCACACATCGCGCGGCGTTGCGGCCCCGGCAGGACGCGAAACGCGGGGTAAAAATTCGCTGCCTCCCGCCGGGCCAAGCGCTCGCAATAGGCATAGGAAGCGGACAACGCCGGAGTCATCGGAGGAGTTCCACGGTGCGATTCCTGGCTGAGGATTTGCCGTTTGCGGCTTCGGAGGAGAACCAAACCGCGTTCCAGCGACGTAGGACCGTCGCACCCAGCAGGGCAGCCTTTTCCCATTTTGCCAGCGTTGGTCGAACGGCCCACACATTGTACCGGCAGCGCTCAATCTTGCGAAGCACGGCCAAGCCTCCGCGGATGAAGAGCTCGATATCAGGGCGAATCTCCAGCGGCACGCGGTCGAGCAGGGGCAGTCCACGGTAAAACAGATCGCGCGTGCGCTCAACTTCGAACTGCAAGAGCTCGACAAAGCTGGACGTGCAGCGTCCATTTTGCAAATCGGACTCCCGATAGCCAAAGCGGACGCAATCTTCGCGCGGCAAGTAAACCCGGCCGATGTCGAAATCGCGCGCCACATCCTGCCAGAAGTTGGTCAATTGCAAAGCCGTACACACGTTGTCCGATAACGCCGCCAGGTCGGGCGTGTGGGCCTCGACCAAATACAGAATGAGATGCCCGACCGGATTGGCGGAATTTCGGCAATAGGCTAGGAGCTGGTCGAACGTTTGATAGCGTTTGACGATCTGGTCCTGCTCAAACGCGAAGAGCAGGTTGAGGAACGGCTCGGGCGGGATGCGGAATCGCCGGATGGTCTCGCGCAGGGCTACCATGACCGGGTGTCGCGGCTCGTCATCGTAGCAGCGGAGCAGTTCTTCCCGCCACCAGCGCAGCAGCTCGAGGGCACGGGGACCACGGTCTACCTCGTCGGCCAAATCATCGGCCCAACGACAATACGCATAAACCGCATGGAAGTGCCGTAACAGCCGGCGCGGAAGCAAGAGCGAGGCGACGGTAAAATTCTCATAATGAGAGCGGGCCAGCCGACTGCAATAGCTGCGCGCCTGGGCCAGATGGAGGACTGTTCCAGCGCGATCAGGACCAAACCGTTGCAACTCTTTCTCGAAGGTATTCGGCATGGAGAGGATTATAACCCACGGTTCGGAGATCGGAAAAGCCAGAAGAATCGAACCGCAAGAATTCGCGGAGCATGCGCTTTGACGGTTGTGCCCGACAAGACTGGCAGAGTCTGCGCAATCTGCCTCGCCGACGTCGCAGCCGCCGCAGAGCTTGCCTTTTGTCCCCTTTCTCCTTGACTTGCCAGGCGGTTCCGTTGACAATTGACTCTGTACGTTCAACCCATCTCCCACGATATGGCCGCTGTCCCTGGCAGGCACCCGGGGCAGAGCGGACGGCTGATCGGGGGTAGAGTTTGGTGCCAGGGTAGCACGTGCCGAGAAAGATCAGCAGGGCAGGGGAAGTTGAGCGGCTTAGCGAGGAGTTCTCCATGTTCACGTACAACCGCGTTCCGAGAGGGCGCTGGCTGGCTCTCGTGTTGTGCATCCTGGGCTTGGGAGCCGTCGCGCAGGCTCAAGTTCAGCTTCGCGGGCCGCCGCTTAACCAGCGACCGTCCAACCAGCAGCTCACGATTACCGATCCGCTCAGCGGGATCACCAGTACGTTCATCATACCGCAGCACGTACAGTTAATGCCCGGCAAATCGAACATCACTCCGCTCAACAATGGCTCACTGGGCGATTTTCCGCTCGGGAACAACAATTTCATCTACGCCTACCCGCCCGAGCAAGGTGGGGTCACGGGCGGCCTCGGCGGCGGAGGTGCAGGTGGCCTCGGCGGCGGCTTTGGCGGAGGTCTTGGCGGCGGCTTGGGCGGTGGCCTTGGTGGCGGCTTGGGCGGCCTCGGTGGCGGCGGGCTTGGCGGTGGCTTGGGGGGCCTCGGTGGCGGAGGCCTCGGCGGCGGCCTGGGCGGATTGGGTGGCGGTGGGATCGGCGGATTGGGCGGCGGCGGGCTCGGTGGATTCGGTGGCGGTGGGATCGGCGGCTTTGGCGGCGGCGGGCTCGGCGGCTTTGGCGGGGTGCTGGGCTCCCGGACTTTGCTCCCCGGCCAGGGCGTTGGTTTAACGGGCTTTGGCGGTACCTTTGCAGGTTTTGGAGGAGCGGCCGGGGCCCTGGGTGGTGGCTACTAGCTCAAACTGCCGGACCTCATGGTTACAACCGTGACGCGCCCGCGAAGGAACGAACCGATCCTTCGCGGGCGCGTCAGGCGTTTCTTGCATTCCCTGTTGCTCAGGATGAAGCTCACGAAACGAGCGTGAAGAACAACTCTTCGAGATCTTCCTGACCGTATCGCTCGCGAAGCTCTGGCAACGTGCCCGATGCCTGAATCTGGCCGCGACTCAGAATGGCCACGCGATCGCAAAGTTTTTCGACCTCGCGCATGATATGCGTGGAAAACAGAATGCACTTGCCGAGGGCGCGGAGCTGGTCAATGCTCTGCATGACGGCTCGACCGACCAGGACGTCAAGGCCGGCCGTCGGCTCATCAAAAATCAGTACCGGCGGATCGTGGACGATGGCCCTCGCCAGCGAGACTTTTTGCCTCATGCCCGTGCTCATTTTGGCACCCAATACGTTGCGGAAGGAATTCATCCGCAGCGTTTCGAATAGCTCCTCCATGCGGGCTCTCAAGGGTTCTGGCTCCAGCCCGTATAAACGGCCGAAGTACTCCACCAATTCCCATGCGGACATGCGGTCATAAATGGCAGTATTCGCCGACAAGAAGCCGATGTGTCTTCGCACGTCACCCGGCTGGGTCGCGACATCATAACCGGCGATGCGCGCCGTGCCTCCGGTCGGCCGGAGCACCGTGCAGAGAATCCGCATCGCCGTTGTTTTGCCGGCACCGTTCGGACCCAGTAATCCAAATACTTCGCCGGGATGCGCAGCAAAGCTGATGTGGTCGACGGCCAACACCTGACCGCGACGCAGGTCCCGAAACGATTTGGTCAAATTCTCCACGTCGATCACGGACTGCCAACCAAAAAATGCGCTAACGGTGTCTATCTATTCATAGGACACTTTTGGCAGCCGTGGATGGATCCCCTGCGCAAAGCCAGTCAATATGACCACTTAGATAAATCCTAAGCCAGTCCATAAAATTGCATCGCGTTATCGTGGAAGAGCTTTCGCTGCTCCTGCTCGGTGCGATGGTGCACGATGTTCTTGAGCGCCTCGACCCACTGTTTATACGTGGCGGTCATTGTGCAGACCGGCCAATCGCCGCCGAACATGACGCGGTCGGGGCCGAAGACGTCGAGGGTGTGGTTGACAAGGGGTGCCAGATCAGCCTCCGTCCAGGCCCCCCGCTTGGCCGAAACGACAATGCCCGACACTTTGCCGACCACGTTCTTGTGGCTGGCAACCGTGGCCATGTCCCGCTTCCATTGAGCGTGGTCTGTGGCCTGCACGTTGGCGTTGCCACAATGATCGAGGATGAACCGTGTATCGGGGCAGGCAGCCACGAGTTTGGCCGCGTCGGTCAGCTCGCCGGGCCGTACACAGATGTCAAAGCTCATGCCCCGCTCGCCCAGGAGCCGGATTCCCTTGATGAAGTCCGCATTCAAACAGTAGCCGGCGGGGACCTCTGGGTTGTGCAAGACCTGGCGCACGCCTCTGATATACCGGTTCCCTTTGAATTGATCGAGGTACTTGCGGAAGCCATCCGAAGCAGGCCGACCGGAAATGACCGCGGCCACGGTCGGACCCTTTCCGCGCTGGCAGATATCTAGGATGTATTGGGCCTCCGCCGTTTGCTGCTCCGGCTCAACATCGACTTCCATGTAAATCGCCTTGATGATATTCAGGCCTGCGGTTGCATTGAGATAGTCGACCATCAGGAAGTTGCGGGCCAGCGGCGAACCTGCCTTGTTCCAGGGGAGGCGAAAGCGGGTCAGGTCCCACAAGTGCTGGTGCGTGTCGACAATGGGGATCATGGCGCTCCTTTGTGCAACATCGTTTCGGGGGGAGCCGTCCGCTGGATCATGCGGGATGGCGGCCGTTTTCCCGGCATTCACCGATTCTCCCCATGCGGTTGCCGTTGCGGCGGCAAGGCATGTCAAGAACCGGCGCCGAGCAAGGAAGTCTTGCATCCGCTGCCTCCACGTCTGAGAATGGTGCTGCCGGTAGATCATATATCCCGGCCGAGCAAGGATTCCAGCCCGCAGGAGAAATGTCCATGAAGCATGCTGCCGTTTCACTGCCTACGATCGTGCTGGCTCTTGGCTACTGCCTGACTCATGCCGGTGGAAGCCCGGTGCCCGCGGCCGACGACAAGAAGACCGTCGGACGGGAGCCCAAGGCCCGACAGCCGGTCGAGCTGACGGAGGACGCCCTGCGAATCCATCGGGAGGCCCTCCTCGTCGATGGCCACAACGATCTCCCCTGGCAGTTTCGCCAGAAGCAGGATCTTTCATTTCATTCGATCGATATCTCCCGTCCGCAGAAAAGACTCCACACCGACATCCCCCGACTGAAACAGGGCAACGTTGGCGCTCAGTTCTGGTCGGCGTATGTCCCGGCGTCGACGCGGAAAGACGGCATCGCGGTTCGGCAGACCCTTGAACAGATTGATGTGATCTACCGCATGGTCCGCCGCTATCCCGATACGTTCGAGATGGCCTATTCCGTGGACGATATTTTGCGCATCCACAAACAGGGCAAGATTGCTTCGCTCATCGGCATCGAGGGGGGACATTCGATTGATAATTCCCTGGGTGTGCTCCGCATGCTGTATGCGTTGGGGGCCCGCTACTTGACCCTGACGCATTCGGAGACACTGGATTGGGCCGATTCGGCCACCGATGAGGCCATGCATTTCGGCTTGACCGAATTTGGCGAACAAGTGGTGCAAGAAATGAATCGGCTAGGCATGCTCGTGGATATTTCGCATGTCTCTGCCGACACCATGAGACACGTCTTGCGGGTGAGCCGTGCTCCGGTCATCGCCTCGCACTCCTCCGCATTTGCCCTGGCCGCGCACCCGCGAAACGTGCCGGACGACGTGCTGCGTCTTGTGGTCAAGAATGGCGGCGTGGTCATGGTGAACTTCTACCCGGGCTTTATCCTCCCGGAAGGGGCCCGGGCGATGAAACCCATGTACCAGATGGCCCGCGAGCTGCGGAAAAAATATCCAAAGGAAGACGATTTCGAGCTTGCCCTGCGCGAGTGGCAACGGGAGCATCCCATTCCGACCGGAAGCGTCCACAACGTGGTCGATCACATTGAGCATATCATCCAGGTGGCGGGCGTGGACCATGTCGGCCTCGGCTCCGATTTTGATGGGATTGGGGCCGTGCCCAAGCAGCTCGAGGATGTGTCGTGTTATCCGTACATCACCCAGGAATTGCTTAACCGCGGGCATCGGAAAGAGGAGATTCTTAAAATCCTGGGCGGCAATCTATTGCGTGCCTTCCGCCAGGCTGAACAGGTTGCGCGAAAGGGAATGAATTGAGAAGCGGGAGGATGAAAGTTTCGCCGCGCCGCCTTGACCCTTATCCGGCTATCCATAAGACTTTACTCCAGAGTCCGCGGAACTCGCACTCGCAATGCTTCTCGCCCTTCGCCCTCTGCTCCCACAGGATCGACGGCTGACGACAGGGAGGTTCCAGCCGCAAACAGCCCCGCGGCCGACTGAGGAAGCCTGAGTCCCCCATCGGCCGCGCGATTTCCCCTGCAGAACAACTTACCCGTAGGCCGGCATTCTCGTCGCTCCAATCGCTGGCGAGAGCCGATCACGGGGATTTCGTTGTTTGCGAACGAGGCTCCACCCCTCTGCTGCCGTCCCAGGAGATTCCCTGCCGGCCGTGGAGCAATCGCTGTTGGTGCGTAGCGGCTACATGGATTGGCCCACTCTCGAGGCCAACCGTAGGCTTGCCAGCTTTTTTCGAAAGGACTTGATCATGAAACGTTTCGCATTTGCCCTGTCGGTTTTCGCGGGGATCAGTGCATTGATGGGCGCTGAACCGATCCAACTCGTCAGTGATGCAGACCACGCCCGGTACATGCAGTATCTGCCCAAGACGAATGACCCCTGGCTCAACGCCCTGAAAAAATCGAAGCTGGTTTTTTACACCGAAGTGGAGGTTCCTCGCGCCTACCAGCTGGGCGGCGGCGTCCATTCCAGCTACTACAACATCAGCGCCGCCCAACCTCTGGAACCGTTCGGCAATGCCACGCGGGAATTTCCTTGGGGCGCGCCGGCCGGGACGGATCTCTCGGAGAATGCGACCAGCATCAAGTTCGTCGTCTTCCCCGAGGCCGGACAGCCGATCCGCTGGTGGCAGGAGTATTCGCCCTACGAGAGAGGCAATCCCGTTTATCGCTGGGTTTACCCGGTAGGTACTGTGTTCGGGGAGATCCTGATCGTCCGTGGGCCGGATGGTTACGGGCGGACTTTCGAGTTGCGGGTGCGTCAGCGCGAGGAAGCGGGCTGGAGACCGAGAGTCTTCCGGCCGTTCCGCACTGCCACCGAACTGGACCGGAAAGTCCGCGACCTTCGCCCGGACTGGCGGGACGATGCTGCGCTTCGCCAGTTCCTGCAACGCGATGATCGCCCCGTCACCCGCATCCGCGATCAGCATCCGTTGCGAGTGTTCGATCGGACCGCGGTGGAGGATCCCTTACCGCCCTTGCCTGTCGAGATGGTTGATCAGCTCTTGGCCGAGCCGTTTCAAGATGTCTCCGGCGAGACCTGGGTGGCGACCGTGGACGGCAAAGGCTACGCGCCCACGACTGAATCCTCCTTCAGTATCGTTCCCCGAAATTACGCCGGCTCGCACGTGCCGATGACCGCAAAAGCGTGCATGCAGTGCCATGAAACGTCTGGGATGCACACGACGCAGATCGGCCCGTTGGGCCGAGACTGGTACGGCTTCGCCGCCGGAGGCGGGCCGGGTGGCGGCGAGATTTTCTCGTTCCACATTTTCGATCCGTCCTGTATCAGTTACAACGGCTTCGTGCAAGGTGTGCGTTTGCGCTCCGAGCTGCTTCAGGCTGGCCTGCTTCGACGTTGGGACGAGTGACAGGCGGCGAATCGGGTCCAGAGTGTGATGACGCCCACGGGAGCAGCGCGAATCTCCACAGGGATTCACGCTGCTCCATTCTGAGCCCTGGGCGTTTTGCGGCCGGGGATGCGAGGGTCCCATTTGGTATCATTGTTCCAAGATCGGCTCCGTTCCGGTCCATTCCCAAGCGATGATTCTGTGTGGGGCACACGATGACAACCTGGAAAATCGCTGCCGTGCAGATGAACTGTAGCCGCGCCGAAAAATCACGGAACCGCGACCGCATCGAAGCGGGGCTGCGCAAGGCGGCCGAAGAGGGCGCCCGCCTGGCCATTTTCCCGGAATGCGCGCTGACTGGCTACGCATTTGAGAACAAGGAAGAAGCCTTGCCCCATGCCGAGCCGATCCCCGGGCCCAGCACGGAACGAATCGGCGCCCTTTGCCGCCAGCTCAACATCTGGGCCATCTTCGGGCTACTCGAACTGGATGGAACCCAGCTTTTCAACGCCTGTGCTCTGGTCGGTCCCGAGGGCACGATCGCCAGCTACCGCAAGATTCACCTTCCCTTCCTGGGCGTGGACCGATTTGCTACCCCGGGTGACCGGCCATTCGTCATACATGATCTCGGCGGCCTCCGCGTTGGCATAACGATTTGCTACGATGGCAGCTTTCCGGAGTCGGCGCGCGTGCTCACGCTGCTCGGAGCCGACTTGGTGGTCTTGCCAACCAATTGGCCGACCGGGGCCCGCAGCACGGTCAAGTACCTCGTTCAGGCGCGAGCGTTCGAAAACCACATTTATTATGCGGCGGTCAACCGAGTCGGAGAAGAACGCGGCTTTCACTTCATCGGTCAAAGCCGCATCGTGGACTGCGACGGCGAACTACTCGCGGCCACCGACGGAGACGGCGAAGCCATGCTGTTGGCGGTGCTCGATCCAGATCGCGCCCGGCACAAACAGATCGTGAACATTCCCGGCAAATATGAGATCAACCGCGTGGCCGATCGCCGGCCGGAGATGTATGGGCCGCTGTGCGACCGCCGCACACGGCAGAACTAGCACCACCGGTTCCCCAGCTTACGATTCTTCAGGGTAACGGCGCCGTTCCGGGACGCCTGGCGAAGAGAGCTCATCCGGACATCCCGCCTCCAAATACGATTGCAGCATAATCTGTGCTGCCACACGGTCCCGGCGGGCCTTGCGGCGGCGGTGCGTCAAGCCGGCTGACCACAAAAGGTCTTCCGCCTCCACGGTCGTAAAGCGCTCGTCCCAAAAGAGTACGGGCCGGGCCGTGACTTCGCTCAGCCACTGGCCAAAAGCGCGGGCCTCCTGCGCTTTTGACCCTTCGTGGCCATCGAGCAGGATGGGCAACCCGATGACGATCCGCTCGATGGATTCGTTTTGCACAAGTTCTCGGAAATAGCGTGCATCCTGCTCGGAATTGCGTCGGGTGTAGGTCGCCCACGGAAAGGCCAGCTTGCCGTCCAGTCCCGTGATGGCCAGTCCGATGCGCACCGTCCCGTAATCGACACCGAGCAAGCGCGTACCCACGGTCACAAGTATTTCTCCAGTCCCTTCTGCTTGAGCAGCTCGACCAGTTGCTTGACGGCGCTCTCTTCACTCCGATCGGCCACCAGCGTGGCATCGCCGTCCTGAATGATAAGCAGATTGCGGACGCCCACGGTGCCGATCACATGATCGCTATCCGAAACGATAACGCATTCCTTGGTCTTCAGGCCGCAGTGCGTGGCCAACACCGTATTGCCGTCGGCGTCTTGCGCGTGCAGCCGCTCCAACGCGAGCCAGCTTCCGACATCGTCCCAGCGAAAGGGCGCCTGCACCACCAAGACTTCCGGTGCGCTTTCAAGCACGGCAAAGTCGATGCTAATGCGGTCGAGCGGTTCGTATTCCCGGCGAAACACCGTCGAGCGCTCGGCGGCGCCCCAGGCAGCCGCGACACGTTGGACGGCGGCGAACAGCTTGGGCTGGCGTTCGCGCAGGGCGTTGAGTATGGTCGAGGCCTGCCAAACGAAAATCCCGCTGTTCCAGTAATAATTGCCGGCGGCGACGAACCGCTCCGCCACGTCATGGCTCGGCTTCTCACGGAATCCTTCCACCCGATGGACGCTGACGCCCTGGCGCTGGGCAAGCTCCGGGCCACGCTGAACGTAACCATACCCGGTTGCCGGATAGGTCGGCACGATTCCGAACGTGATTAGCGCCGTGGGATGTTCCATAGCCATCTGTTCGGCAACATGCACGGCACGACGGAATTCCTGAATCGGTTCGATGATATGGTCGGCCGGCATCACCATCATCACGGCCGCGGGATCCTGTGCGGCAATGAGCGCAGCCCCCAAGCCGATGCATGCGGCCGTATCCCGGCCGCACGGTTCGCCGATGATATGGTTGGCCGGTATCTGCGGCAGCTGCCGCGCAGTCTCCTCCTGGTGCGCCGCCGAAGTGATCACCCAGCACGCCGCTGGCGGCACCTGCGCCTCAATGCGATCAAAGGCCAGTTGAAGAAGGGTGCGCTCGCCGGTGAGTTTCAGGAACTGTTTCGGCCGCTTTTGCCGGCTGCGTGGCCAAAAGCGTGTGCCACCTCCACCCGCCATGATCAGAGCATGCAGCATGTATTTTCCCTCCGTGGTTTTCAACCCGTCGCCGGGTCATTCAGGTACAACGGCCCATCGACGCGCAACCCAGCTGGCACCTTGGCAGCCAACTCCCGCGCATTCAAGGCGTAAAGTGGGCTGATCTCTAGTGCCACGGCCGAATCGCCATTGGGCTGACGCGGAACGGCAATGCCGGCTTGTTCCAGCCAATCGGCCGCTCGGTTGCTGATGGCCTGACGGACAACCGCCGGCGAATCCGGGCCCGTGGCATTTTTCAGGGGCACAAATTCCTCCCGCCGGCTCGTTTCCACGACGGCCCACCGCTCGGCTAACGGAAGGACATCGAAAATGAACATTTCGAACTTGAGGGCGTTTTCCTTGTCCGGCTGGACCGGTTTGCCGTTCTCGTCGAGATAGGGTACCTTTTTGCGGGCAACATGGAAAGGGATCTGTACCCCTTTGCGGGTCAATCGGCGCAGAAAATCGACCGCAAAAATGTGGATGGCCGGACTGCCGGCCGAGATACGCAAGCGTCCCTCGTCATCGGTCTGCCGAGCCAGCTCGGCCGGCAAATCGGAGTACTCGATCATCGTGCATCGGCCATCGACAAGCACCAGATTGCCTAGCCGGTCGTTCGGCTCCTCCTTGCGGACAATCTTCGAGGAGACTTCGGCACCCGTCTGAAGATGATGGCCGAGAAAGATCGGGGCGCCGACCTTGACGAGCGGATTATCCACCTGAAAATAAAAGATCTGCCGGATGCCTCGCTGTTCCATTTGTTCGAGCAAACCGCTCTCCGCCAGGGCCAGCAGCGTGCCGCCGTGGCCGTTGGGACTGGTAAACAATCGGCCCGGAGCTTCCAGCAAAAGTTTCCCCGTCGCCCAATCCAAGGCGGGCATCGTCCCCTGGCAAAAGAAACGCACATCCTCGCGCGCCAGCCCGAAAAAGCGCTGCATCTCGAAGAATGCCTGTGTCTCGGCATCCGTGGCGGGGCTCGTCAAGACCAACAGGGGAACCCCCTTGCCGTAGCGATGGCTCAGCGCCAGCACCTTTTCCGCGTGGATCTGAAACAGGGTCTTGTCCGAGACCGGACCGATTGGGAACATCCCCTTGGGATGATCGAAACCCAAGCGTGTCGCTTGGCCGCCGGCAACCACGAGGGCCGCCACTTCGCCCCGGCGGAACGCATCCTCTCCGCGTTGCCGGGTGCTTTGGTCGCTGGGATCGAGGCGAGTCACCCCGATCGCCTGGATCTGTTCCGGAGCTGGCAAAGGGATTGACGCATTCCGCCGGCTGTAGAGGTCGCGGAGCTGCGCCAGATCGATCCGGGCCAATTGGTCCACCAGCTCCTGCCGCTCTTGATCGCGGAGGCGATCCCACCAGCGGAGGACATGTTCTTGGCCAAACTGCCGCAGTCGCTGCTGAATCTCCTCGGGTACGGCTCGTAACATAACCGACTCATCAAAACTCAAATTGCAGCCCATCGTAAGCCAATTCGACGCCGGGAGGCAGCTGATGGTTGGTGGTCTCGTGATCCAGCTCATGCGCGATATGGGTCAAGTAAGCACGGGCTGGCTTCACGCGGGCGATGATCGCCAGGGCCTCGTCCACGCTCAAGTGGCCGGGGTGCGGTTTGTGCCGGAGGGCATCGAGTACAAGGACCTGCAAACCGCGCAAGAGCGGCCAGCTACGCTCGGGAAAGCGATTCACGTCGGTGCAATAGGCCACGTCGCCGATGCGATATCCGAACACGTTAAAATTGGCGTGGATCAACGGGATCGGCACGACGCGCTGTCCCAGGATCGTGAACGGATCTTCGGTGATCTGCCGAAACATCAGCTTGGGAATATAGCCCGCCGGGAGATGTTCCGCTTCTCGGGCAAAGGCGTAAGGAAACGATTGGCGAATCTTGTCTTCCACCTCTCCCGTGCAGTACAGCGGCATCGGACCACCCAGGTAGCGGCACAGGGGCCGCACATCATCGAGGCCAAACAAATGGTCGGCATGATAGTGCGTGAACAGCACGGCCTCCACGGACCGGACTTTCTCACGCAGCAATTGCAGCCGCAACTCGGGGGCCGTGTCAATCAACAGGTTGCCCTGCGGTGTGCCCACGAGGATCGAGCAGCGATAGCGGTGATTGCGCGGATTGGTCGACAGACACACGGCGCAATTACACCCGACCATGGGCACTCCGACCGAGGTGCCGGTACCCAGGAAGGTGAATGTTCGCGGTCCGAGCTTGGCAGTCATGACTTCCGGAAGCTTCACAACGTGTGCTGGTGCAGGACGAGCTTCGTGTGCGGCCGCACGGCGTTGGGCAACCCACACGACCTATTGTAGCAAAGCCGGCACCGGCTCGACGCTGCCTGAAGCGGAACGGGGGCGATCCGCGTGGCGGACCGCCCCCATGGACAAGCTGCTTGCCCGCAGATTGGCTACAGTTCGGCCGGTCCCTCCACGCCACCGGTAAATTCTTCGTCCTTGGCCATGTGGCCGACCAAAACCTGCGCCTTGTAGCCGCCACGAGTGCGGAAATAGATGATCAAAATCAGGTACCCCACAGCCATGGCCGCCGGCACGACCGCGGTGTACGTGAGCGCCATCTTTCCACCGTAAAGCCGGGCCGCCTCCACCGGGCCTTTGTCCGCGGGCGCATAGGTTTTCGCGGATTGCCACCAGTTATTGAGTTGTGCCAGCTTGGGATCACTCTGGATGCTGCGGCCTGATTTCTCCAAGGCCTGGATATCGGAATCAATCTGAGCGCCGTTGTCAGCCAGTGCGGCGACCTTGCTTCCATCGAGGCCGGCAATGGCCGGAAATGTGAGGAACGACTTGGTCTCATCGGACTTATAGCGCTGGTAAGCTGCAGGATCCTTGGTTTCCAGATTCTGGGTGGCAAAGTAGTCCTGCTTGTAGCCGATGCCCGGGCCTCCGAGTAGACCGGCGGACAGCATCCCGACGCCGCCGATGGCACCGAGCGTCAGGGCGCCGCCTTTGGGAAACCGTTCCGAGACCACGCCCAGCATGGTCGGCCAGAAGAACGTCTTGCCGAAACCATAGATCGTGGCGGCCAGCACGCAAGCCAACGCGGCATTGGCTTGTCCGAGCATGAGCAGGCCTGTGCAAGCCAGAATGGCGCTGACGAGCAGCAAGCCCAACGGTGAGATTTTGTGAACGATAGGGCCAGCGAAGAAGCGGAGCACGAACATCAGGCCCGAAGTCCAGATGAAGAGCATCAGGCCGTAGTTCTTGTGTTCCAGAATCGTGCCCGTGATGTTGGCGATCCAGCTATCCGTACCCAGCTCCACGTAACCCACCATGGCGTGCAGGAGCAGCAAGAAAAGCAAGATGGGTGAGACAAATTCCAGGAGCATCGTCGCGAAAGGCACGCCCGCCACAGCGGCCTCCGAGCGCGGAAACGTTCGGCCGAGCATCATGATGCCATAGATCACCGTGGGGATCAGGAACATCGCCATCTGGATTTCCCAGCGCACGTTGCCCACGAGGTTGAACACCAAGCCAAGCAGAGCGCCAAGAATTAAACCTCCCGGCCAACCGGCGTGGAGGATGTTGAGCCAGTGTGTTTTTTCGCGCGGAAACAGGGTCGCAGTGAGCGGGTTAATGACGGCTTCGCACGTACCGTTGGCCAGTGCAAAAATGAACGAGCCCCAGTACAGGCACTGAAACGTCGCATCCTTGCCGTAAGCGTGAAAGACCGGCGTAGCGGCCAAGGTCACCACCGCGGAGGAAGTATGGAGCAAGAATGCCAGCACCATCAAGAAACCGTAACCGATTCGATCCGCCACGAAACTTAGGGCAATGATCGTGATGGGAAATCCCCAAAGTCCGGCCCCGGTAATCGTCCCGAGTTCGGTTTGGGTGTAGCCGAATTGCTTACCCCACTCAAAAAGGATCGCTCCGCGAATCGAGAAGCCGACCCCCGCCGCGATCAGCGTCAGGAAGCTGGCCCAGAATAACACCTTATCGTTTGCTTTGCCCATCGGAGAGGAACTCCAGAAAAGAAACACCAAAGCTTGGTTAGTCGTACGAGAGCAAGGATTGCTTTGTCGTATCATCTCCGCGTCACGAAGTCAAATCCTTGTCTGGAAAAAAGTTGGGTCGCCAAGCGGCGGTTCTGCAAGCCGCCGCCAGCTGTCCTCCGGCGATCGTGATGTTTCTTGCGATCCGTGAGTGGCCGAGCGTGAAACACGAGTTCATGTCATGCGGGTCGAACACATCGGTCACGGGAACGAAATTGCTACCCTGTCCGCGGGCATGGACCCAGAGCTTCCCTTCGCCCAGTAGCTGGGGAATCCTATCCGCGCGGACCGCGTAAGGAATCCAGCACCTCCGATTCGACCAATTCGATCGGCCTGAAACGGCAGAGCGCATTCCGCGCGGCCAGGATAGCGGCACAGGCACGCACTCCACAACCGAAATGGGAGCGGGTCGAGAAGCGCGCAAAAAAAACCCCGTCGTCCTGGCAGAACGACGGGGTTATCTTTGGTTCGATAGCACCACCAAAACGGGGATGCGAACATGTTTGGTGTCCGGCTCGTGAGAAGCCGGAAGAATCAATCCTTAGAAAGGAGGTGATCCAACCGCAGGTTCCCCTACGGTTACCTTGTTACGACTTAGTCCCAATCAGGAGTTTCATCTTCGGCGCTTCTTGGTGAAGCGACTTCGGATGCCCCTCCCTTTCGTGGCTTGACGGGCGGTGTGTACAAGGCTCAGGAACACATTCACCGCAGTGTTGCTGACCTGCGATTACTAGCGATTCCAACTTCACGAAGGCGAGTTGCAGCCTTCGATCTGAACTGGGGCATGTTTTTTGGGATTGGCTCCCCCTCGCGGGTTGGCGTCCCTTTGTACATGCCATTGTAGCA
>DATGIQ010000353.1:0-8624 GCA_035295665.1 Gemmataceae bacterium
GCCCTCGATTGGCCGCTGGTGCCGCACTGGGAGCCAGCGGGTGCCCGGCCGCCGTGGAGTCCTCCTGCTTTGTTATCCGCCGTGGCCTGGGACTATAGCCAATGGCAGCAGGTGTGGTGGTCGGCGTTAAACAAGCTGCCGGTAGCCCTGCCATTTGCTTTGGCCACGATCGTAGGGGGCATCGATTGCACCGAGAGCGCTGCTTCCACCGGCGATGTCTACGATACGCGCACCATTCTGTTGACGGAGGGCTTGGCTTCGGTAGTGGCGGGTTGCTTTGGCGGGGTGATCCAGAACACGCCATACATCGGACATCCCGCGTACAAGTCGATGGGGGGCCGGGCAGCCTACACGTTGGCCACGGCTTTGTTCGTTGGCGCCGCTGGCTACTTCGGCTGGTTCACGCAACTCTTCGATTGGCTGCCGCGGGCCGCGATGTTTCCGATTTTAGTCTACGTCGGCATCGAGATCACGGCGCAGACGTTTCGGGCAACCCCGGCCCGACACTACACCGCCTTGGCTCTGGCCGCCTTGCCGGCGTTTGCGGCCTTGGCGGCCATCCCGCTGAACCAGGCCTTGGGCGGGCGGGAGCCGGCCAACACGGACGCCGCGGTTGTTGTGTTGACGCTCCGCTGCCTGGCCAATGGCTTCATCGTCACGAGTCTCCTCTGGGCGGCGGCGTTGGCTGCGCTCCTGGATGGTCAATTAGCTCGGTCGGCGCTCTATCTGCTGGTGGCCGCAGTCTTTGCTCTATTCGGGATCATCCATTCGCCACTTCCTTCGGCACCCGTGGCTTGGCCGAGCGATGTGCTCACACAACTACCGGCGGATGCGCGCTTTCGCTGCCAGTCGCCCTACCATTGGGCCGCGGCGTACGTCCTTTGTGCCGCATTCCTGCTTGGCTTGGCATTGGTCCGCACGAGGCAAACAAAGACCGCGGAGTAGACGTCCAGGGACCGGCAGTATTCGTCGGGACTCTGGAGACAATTATCTATTGAGCCCAGATGCCTTTCAAGATGCCCACGACAAGCTCCCGGCCGCGCCGGAGCGCCTCCGCGGGCTCTGCGTTCTCCGCGCGCAACTCCAGCGCCAATCCCCCCGCGTACTTTTGCTCCGACAACGCAGCCAACATCCCGCGCAGCATCTCCTCCGACAACCGCCCGGTCAGCAATGGCCAATGCAGGTCGCTCACGCCATCATTATCATCCAGATGAACATAAAACACTCGACGGCCGGCCGCGGACACGACCCCCGCAGGATCTTCGCGGCTCAGCAAGCAATGACCCAGGTCGAGCAGTAGCCCGAGATTCGCGTGTCCAATCCGTTCCAGCAGCCCCAGCGTAGCCGCTGCCGTGGGCAGTGCCGTTCTGGGGGAGTGTTCGATGCACAGGCGGACCCCGCACCCCGCTGCGTAATCGGCCAGCAACGCGCAAGCTTCGGAGAAACGTGCCAGTGCTGGGAAAGTGGTGTCCTTGCCTGGAACGACATAGGCACAAGTCCCTCCGAGGCGAGCGATGTCCAGGATTTGCCGTTCCACTTGCTCCAGCGCGGCGCGGCGCAGAGGCACCGCGGCCGCATCGAGTGTGGTGTCTTCCGGCAATTGTCGACCGATGGCTCCGCACGAGACAATCAAGCCGCTTGCCGCCAGCGCTTCCAGATGCGCAGGCGGACGCTCCACCAAGGCTACCAAGTCCACGTGCGAAAATCCGAGCGTGGGCAGCAGCCGCATGCCGTCCTCGACAGCGAGCGGCAGGGAGGTCAGGAGCGCCGAAACCGGCAACGGTGGAGAAGAAGGTGTAAGGGATTCTGACAGAATGGGAACTACCCCCGAAAGCGGTGGAATAAATTGGTCGTGATCCGCTGGACCCGTGGATCAGGCCCCCTGGGTTTGGCTCCATGCGCGGATGGATGCTGATAACCGGGCGGAGCGCTCAAACCATCGGACCACCAGATGGTGGCCGCATTGAAGACCAGGTTCCCACGGGGGCCTGGGTAAAGCGTGGCCGTGTAGGTTCCTTTCGCTCCCCGGTTGGTCAGTTCCCCGCGGGCCACGATTTCCAGACCGGGAATCGCCGCCGGATCGCCATGCCATTCCCAGCCTACCAGGCCAGGAATGCCGTCGCCGTTTTTCATTCCGGTGCCGTCGAAGAGCCAATGTTTTTCATTAGAGCAAATCCAATCCGCGCCGCCGGTAACCGGAAAGGTGCTACGTGCCCCAATGAGAGTGGCTTCGTTTGGCCCATTGTGCCGCAGTGCTTTCAGTTCGGGAAAGCCATTCTTCACGGTCGCCTCTTGAATCGGGCCATACTGGCCGATGCGGCTAATGACACGATGCGGCACCCCCCGTCCACTGGGTAAGAAGGGAATCACCCCACAGCAGGTATTGCCGCTCAAGAACGCCACGTTTACCCCTGAAGCGATGGCCGCCTGCACATGATGGAACATGTCCAGCGACCAGTATTCGTCGTGGCCAACTGACAACCAGGCTTTGGCCCGGCGGAGGCCTTCGGGATCGGCGTGGGTATCGCTATTGCTGATGTAGGAAACATCATAGCCTTGCTGTTCCATCCAGTAAGCCAACGGGAATTCCCAGAGCAAGTACTCGCCCGATCCCTGGGAGAGCGGAGCGTCCAGGATCTGGCAATACTTGCCATAGGGCCGATCCCAGCTGACGCGTACCCCGGGCCCCCAGTACCACTCCTTCTTGCCGTCATCGTAGAGCGACCATTGGCTGGGCCAGCGGTTGTAGGCCGACCAGGTCGTGTCGCTGCACTGGAACAAGAAGTCGCATGCGCGGTCATCGCGAACAATGAAAACGATATAGCTTTGCAATCCTTCCTTCTCCGCCGTCAGCTTGCCGAGGTAAACGCCGCTGGGCCAGTCTTGGGGAATGACCAGCTTCGTGGCCGGCTCCCAGCAACATTCGCGGAGTCGTTCCTCACCCACCAGGGGATCGGCTTGTACGCTGCCAGCGAACGGTCCCAGCCGGAGCAGATGGCGGCCGCCTTTCCCCTGGTAGTATCCGAGCCGATAGAGGTCCATGACAAACGGCGAAGCGGGGTTGGTGCTGACCATAATTTCCAGCGTTTCGCCGGCCCGCAGGCTGGTGCGGGAGCAATAGCCCTCAATCCAGGGGCAGCGGTACTTGGTCTGTGGATCGACCCGGGTATTGCGCAGCAACCAGTCGGTGGTGCCAGGCTTGTCGTTTTCCGCCCGGATCGACTCGGGCTTCCGCGGAGTGGGAGCGGCGAGAGCCCCGGCCAACGGATCGAGGACTGTGGCCAGGCCTGCGGCGGCGGCTCCCTTCAGGAGATCACGGCGTCCCAGGCGAGAAAAATTGGATGCATCACTCATGGGTCAATCCTTCGCAGGCTCAAGTTCCTGGTCAACGGGCCGGGCCGAGGCGGTTGCGGAGGCTCGGCTCCGCTGGTTGAGTCTATCGGTTCGTTACGAAGATTCCAAGTTGGCCTGACAGGCGCTGCCTGGCCGAATGGCTATGGATGCGCGGCATCAGGCGAGAGCACGAATTCCCGCACCGACAGGAAGTGCCTTTTTTTCTTCGCCATACTCGCGGGACCGGAGATTACTGGACTAATCCCGATCCGTGAGATAAAGGGTTTAGTAGGGTGATTCGTGCTGAACGAGGTTCCTGTTCTGTGGATCTTCGGGTCGGCATTCGCAGTGTCCTTCGCGACCTCCCGGAAAAGAAGCAGGTTGCCTCTTTGGGTGGAAAGCCGGACAGGCTATGGTGAGCCACTCACCCTTCTCTCCAGGTTCTGGACCCATCCCCTCCCCTGAAAAGATGACCATTGGCCCTCCCTTACAGGGCCCCCCTATCGTTTCCCGTCCTCCTGGCGCTTGACATCATCCGGCTCGTCCACCGTACGGACCGGGAAGAGCTTTGGCCAGGGAAACCTCAAGTGCATTATTCTCGAAAGGCCCCATCTATGTCCCGTTGCGCCTGGTTCTCGAGGTTGTTCCGTTCCAGCTTCTTCCCGAAACACAATCGTCCCATCACGGGAAAACTGCCCCGTTATCAACCGGGGTTCGAAACTCTCGAAGAACGCTCGTTGCTGAGCGTTGCTCCCGCCCACATCTACGACTTGAACAGCGGCTTGGCCGATCAAATGGGCGGCCCCGCGCTCATCGCGGACGGCGGCACGCTGACGGGCGGCCGGTATGTCTTCGGCATGGACCAGGGGCTGCGCCTGGATGGCGCCCTGGCCGACACGACCAATTATTCGGTTGTTTTGGTCGCCCAGCTCGACTTCACGGGAGCGTTTTTCAAGAAGGTAATCGATTTCCAAGAGCGGACCATCGATCAAGGTCTTTACGTCTCCGGCTCAACCCTGCAACTCTACCCCGGCCCTGGCGGGTCCGGCACCATCACGAGTAACCAGGACTTTCAGGTCGCCTTGACCCGGGACGGCTCTAGCGGGGTTACCAGCGTTTATCTCAACGGCGTTCTGGATCAGACTTATGTTGGCGTCCCTTCAAACGTTGCCATTCCTTCCACCAATGTCCTGACTTTCTTCGAAGACGATTTCCCTAGCCACGCTCTGGAGGCGGTCCCAGGCTCCGTGGCCTCCATCACGATTTATAACCAGCCTCTGACGGCTACGGACATCTCGGACCTCGCCCATCCTCCTGGCGTGACCGCAAATCAGTCGGCCGTCACGGTGAACGAGGGGCAGACGGCCACCAATATGGGGACCTGGACGGGCAACGTGTTGCTATCGGCTTCAGCCGGGACGGTGACGCAGAACGCGGACGGCACCTGGAATTGGTCGTTGGCCACCACCGATGGGCCGGAGCAGTCACAGACCGTGACCATTACCGCCATCGACCAAAGTGGCGCCACGGCCACCACGTCGTATGCGCTTACCGTCAACCCGGTGTCGCCAGCGGTGAGCATCAGCGGCCCGGCCACGGCCACCGAAGGAGCGGCGTATACGCTGGACCTGTCCTATAGCCATCCAGGCGAGGATACCGTGCAGGCGTGGACCATTAACTGGGGCGACGGCACAACCGTGAATCTCCCCGGCAATCCAACGTCGGCTACCCATACCTACGTGGATGGGCCCAATCATTACACGATCAGTGCCAGCGCCGTCGATGACGACGGCACCCATGCCGCCGGCAACACGGTTGCCGTCGCGGTCGCGAACTTGCCGCCCGTGCTGACCGTGAACAATGCAACCGTGGCAGTCAACGAAGGACAGACCGCGAGCAATAGCGGCACCGTCGCCGACGTCGGACAAGACCCGGTTACGCTAACCGCTTCGGTCGGGACCGTGACCCAGAATTCCGACGGCACCTGGAGCTGGTCATTGGCCACCACCGATGGATTGAAGCAATCACAGACGGTGACCATCACGGCCACCGACGATGATGGGGCCACGGCGACCGCTTCCTTCGCCCTCACCGTCAACCAATCGGCGCCGGTAATCACCTCATTGGTGGTAACCCGGTCGCCGGAGAGGCAGCATTCAAGACATGGCCAAGTGGATCTTCGGGGCACGTTCACCGATGCCGACGCCGCGGGTCCGCACACGGTGACCGTATCTTGGGGAGACGGCACCGCGGTGCAAACCCTGTCGAGAGTAGATGAAGAAACCGGCCAGCTTGCCGCCTGCCATCATTACCGCCACGATGGCGTCTTCACGATCACGGTCACGGTGAGCAACGCTGCCGGCGGCCAAGCTACGCGGACCACGAGAGTCGATGTGTGCCGCGGAGGCCGAGTCGAGCCGCTCTTCGACTTTATTGCGGCCGAGGTTGGTGTGATCCTGTCCGAGGACATGCGAACCATTGGCCGGCATGCGCGTCACCGAACCTGGACCTGCACGATGCCCTCCGGTTCGCTGTTCACGGGGGCAACGGCCGGAGGACACCACCGAATGTTTTCCGTTTTCTCTCCCGGACATTTGGCGGCGCAGGGGTACTTTTTCGGATCCACTGCGGACGGAATCCTTGCTGCATTCCAGCCCTTTTTGGGGCTGGCGCAGAGTTGGGAATGAATCGGGCGGTGGCCCCGCAATCAGGCTCCAATTTTCTTCAGGGCCGACGCGGCTTCGGTCCGTACAGCTTCGTCTGGATCCGTGTCCTTCGCCTTCTGCAACGAGGGCACGGCCGGCCGAGCCTCGGCACCCAGGTCGCCCAGAGCCGCGATCGTTTGCTTGCGAAGGGTTGCGGCCGCTTGCCCCGAGAGCCGGCTTGCGGGGCCCTTGCCATCCAGAACTTCGACGAGCGCCGGGAGAGCGACTCCCGCCGCCTGGCGGTCGATCTTCAGAAGCGCCAAGGCGTAGTACGGCCGACAGGAAGCGAACTGGGGAACGTTCATGGCCTCGGTGAGGGCTGGCTCGGCCGCGCGGGCCTCCGATCCGATCTGGCCCAGGGCCTCCGCGGCCCGCTCGCAGGGCGGGTCACCGGGGCTTGGCGACAGGGTTCCGAACCGGCCGGGGAGCGTCAAGGCGTTTCGCTGTACCGGCGTAGCCGAATACTTCAGCCCGGCCACCAGCGCCGGAACACTCTCCGCGGCCTGGTGATCGATCTTCCAAAGAGCCACGGCTGCGGCCAGCCGGCTGTCCAGATCCGCAACCTTCAGCAGCTCGCGGAGGCTCGGGACGGCCGATTTTGCGGCGGAGCCCATCCGCCCGAGCACCTCGCTGGCTTTGATTCGGCTGGCCCCTTCCTCCCACAGCCCCCGCACCAAAGCGGAAAGGGTCATTTCACTCGGCGGACCAAGTCGCGCGACCGCTTCTAGGGCACGAATACGGAGGGGATGATTTCTTGTTTGGATCACGTCCAGGAGTACGGGGAGCACTTCCTTGGCCTGTCCGCCCATATACGCCATCGCCAGGGCCGCATCCATGCGCAACTCCGCGTCCGCCGAGCCGACAGCCTCGCTCAGCACTTTCTGGACGGCTGGCTCTTTCGGGCCAATGCGACCCAGCGCCTGGATGGCTTGGCGGCGAACGCTGTTGTCTGGCTCTTTCACCAGCTCGACCAGAGCCGAAACGGCAGCCGGGCTGTGCGGTTCCACATAGGCGAGGGCTTCCGCTACCGCGATGCGGTCGATGGGCGGCTCACTCTTCAGGAGCTCTTTCAGAGCGGGGATGGCGGCCTGGGCGGGCGAACCGATCTGGCCCATGGCCCGGACCGCTTCTCGGCGGACATAGCTGTCCTTATCCTTCACGGCTTTGATCAGTGCGGGGACGAACTCCGCCGTCTCGCGGCCCGGCCGACCCAGGATCCGAATGGCCATGCCACGCACAGCCTGATCAGGATCGTCCAGCAACTTCGCAACGTGTGCAGCACCGGCCGGGCCAGCATGAGCAAGGGCCTGTTGAATTCGTGGACGGGTCGTGCGGGTGGCAGAACCGTACGTCTTCACGAGCCCTTCTACACCCTCGGATCCTGCAATTTGCTCGATCACCGAGCCGATTCGGCCGGCCAAAACCGTGTCGGTGCTGTCGTCTTGGAGCGTACGCAGAAGCGCCGGCAGTGCATCCTTGGCCTCCGCGCCAGCTCGGCCCAGCGCGTCAATGATCGGATCGCGGAGGAACCGTCTCTGGAGGGCGGCGGACAGTAGAGGAAGCGTCTCTTTCATGTGTCCCGGAACTCGACACAGGGACAATGCCCCGTATGAATGCACGGCAAAATCCGGGTCCTTCAATACTTCCTGGAGAGGGGGTATGGCCAAGGGTGGCAGCGGATCAATTTGAGACAGAACGGTGGCACAAGTGCGGCGTAGACTGGCGTCCTTATCCTTGAGCCCTTCGAGCAGGACAGGCACCACTTTTTCCACTCGGCGGTCGACGTCCCACAGGGCCTGGGCCGCCTGAATGCGCACGGGAAGGTCCGGATCCTGCAGTGCGTGAGTGAGCGCAGGGATTGCACTGGCAGCGGCCGAGCCGAGCCGGGATAGAATCAGGCCCGCCGCCTGACGGGTCCGTGGGTCCCCTTGGGCCAGGAGCGTGCACACCTCGGGCACCGAATCCGCGCCGATGTTGATCAGGGCTTGGCTGGCCAAGCCGTGGATGGTCGAGTCGGAACCCTTCACCGCTTCGACGAGCTTCGGAACTGCCGCCTTCACTGCCGGGCCGAAAAGCCCCAACGCTTGGATCACGCCCGGCCGATCGATCCATTCCTCTTGGTTCCAGGTTTGTAGGACCGCTTGAACGGCATCTGGTCGGATCTGGCTCAACGCCTGACCGGCGATCGTGAAAATCACCCGCTGCGGATCGTCGAGCAGAGCGACCAGCGCCGGGACAGCAGCTTTCGCCTCCGGGCCGATCTTGGCGAGCGCCTGGCAAGCCTGGAGGCGAGTACTGAGGTTGGATTCCTCCAGGGCATCGATCAGCGCGGTGACGGCGGCCTGGGTTTCGGCGGAACCCAGACGTGCGAGGATGGTCGCGGCCTGGAGACGTATGTCGGCTTTGGGATTCTTGAGTGCTTCGAGGAGCGCCGGCGCCACCGGGCGAACATCGGCAAGGCGCATTTGTCGAAGCATCAGGGATGGCCGAACGGTGAACTCGGATTGGTGATCGCGCATCAGCTCCACGAGCACCGGAGCCGTGGCCTTGACTTCGGGGACACCAAGCTGCTGAAGCCACTGGGCG
>DATGIQ010000354.1:0-7489 GCA_035295665.1 Gemmataceae bacterium
CCCCGACGCGCAGCTCGATAACCGGCACATGGAACCCACCGTGCTCCCCACCGTGAGCATAGGTCTTGCCATGCACGCCAAGCCGCTCCGCCGTCTTGGGACTCATCAATGCGGCATTGTCCCACGTGAGAGTCGTGATCGGTTTGGGACACTCTTGCAGCCAGCCGTTGTTGGCGAACCGGCCGTCGTAGATCATGGGATCCGGCTGGAAGACCAGTTCCAGTTCGCCGGCGGGAAGTGCAGTGGGTGCCGGCTTCAGTTGATCTCGCCAAGCCGGTTGTAGCGAGACGGACTTGGGCTTCAGCGCTGTCCCGGCGATGACCCCATCGTGAAGTGCCGTCTGCCAGAATTCTTCATAATGTTCGGGGGCATGACCCAGTGACGCATGGTGACTGCGCCAGTAACCGCGCACAATTTCATAGCCGGGCGTCGGCACGTCGTGGCTCAGCACGGACAATAATTCGTGGGCGGACCGGCCCTGGTAGAGCGGCTGAATGAGCGGCTGGGCGATAGAAGCGGTCCCATCAAACGCGCGGGTGTCGCTCCAGGCCTCCAGGTAGTGTGTCTCGGGTAGATGCCAGTGGCAAAGGCGCGACGTTTCGTCCTGGAAGAGGCTCAGGTGAACGCGGAATGGCACCTTCTGCATATGCTCGGCCATGCGGAAGTCCACCGGTGCCGTGAATACTGGGTTGCCGCCCACGATCACCAACATTTCGACCTTTCCTTGTTCCATGTCGTTGATCAGCCCACGCAGCGATTGGAGCTGATCGACCGGCTCCGCCTCGACAGGCTCGGTGTGAAGGACCGTTTGGCCAATGTTCCCCAGATGATGATTCATGGCCAGGGCCAACAGGTGGACCGATTCGGGCTGGCCGGAACCCGCGATGATCAGGCACCGGCCCCGGTGGCGTTCGAGGTCCGCGGCCACGGCTTCCACCCAGTTTGCGTGCCGGCCGGCCGTGCCAGCTGCGCCGGAAGTGGCGCCGATGCGGTCGGCGAGCGCCCGCGCAAACGCTTCGATTTCGTGCGCCTTCAAGGCTAGCCGGTTGTCGGCCTTGGCGCCGGTGCAGCTGACGCAGGGCTCGACGACGTAGAGGCGGTTCATTTCTGCCTTCGCAGCTCCCTCCGCCGTCGTCCGAACACGCCGCCGCCCCATGAAGTCGGCAACATAACGCAGGCTACCCGGCATGCCCGTGAGAAAATCGGCATCCAGCGACAGAACCACGTCGGCTTTGCGGTAATCGTAGAGCGTGTTCACATACGCCCCGTAGGCCGCCTGCACGGCCCGGCGATTCGCATTTGGAGCCAAAGGTTCATATTGGTGCCAACGAGCCTCGGGTAAAGTCTGGAGCAGCTGACGGATCTGCTGATACAAGGTCGGCGAGACAATGGTCTCGGTGAGCAAGCGAAACCCTCGACCCTGGCGCTGCCGTTGGGTCACCATCGCCTGGTGAATCGACTGGATCCCCTGGGTTGGGAATTCGCCCAGGGCCGCATCCCAGGTACTTGTTTGTCCGAGTAGCGTTACCGTCTGTGAGCGGTCCGGGTCATAGAGGGTCAGGATGGACGCTTGATGGATGGGATCCGTGGCTCCCAAACTCCCCGGATGGTCGGGGTTGCCTTCAATCTTGGTGGGCCGGCCCAGGTGATTCTCGACCAGCAAGCCGACGCCGGCACCGCCCAAGGTCATCGTCGTGGCGAAAAAGAGCGGTTTGCCGGGCACGAGCTCTTCGGGTTGGCGGACGTACGGAACGACGCTGATCGACGGTGCCGGGCGGGTGGAACAGCCTGTTAGCCCGCCCAGGGCCAGGGAGGCACCCATGAGCGTCAGGAACTGCCGCCGGCTAAGCCCATCCGGCCATGTGTCAGCTTGCTCTGGAAACTCGAGCTGCAAAAGCTCACGGAAAGCCGCGGTGTCGGCGAGTTCCTCCAAGGTCCGCCAGTACACTTTCCCCTGCGCGGACGCAAGCGACTTCTGAAGGGCGGCAAGTTTCGGTGAGAGATTCTTGCGCGAGTTCATCGATGACACACCGTACAGGAGGTCAGGAACTGGGTATCACGAATGTGGTATTCTTCTTTCAGCTTCCGTCCATGCTCGACCTGGTCGGGAGGTTCCAGCCATTTCACGTTGAACACCTCGGCCAAGGGTCGCAGGTGCTTTTCCGGGGCTCGGTGACAATCCAGGCACCATTCCATGAGAAGCGATGGCACTTGGTAGGTAAAAGGCATTTCATCGATCTGCCCGTGGCAGGTATTGCAGCCAACGCCTTTATGGACATGGATGCTGTGGTCGAAGTAGACGAACCCGGGCAAGTTGTAGACGCGGTGCCACTGAAGCGGAATTCCGGAGCGGTAGCTTTGCCGCACGGGCTCGAGCATGTCGCTGCCAACCCACATCTGCGAATGGCAGTTCATGCAGGTCTTGGTGGGAGGAAATCCCGCGAAGGACGAAACTTCAACGGTCGTGTGGCAATAGCGACAATCGATGCCAAGGATACCGACATGATGCTGATGACTGAATGGCACCGGCTGCACACGCACAGTCCCCACATTCGTCCCATAGGAGGACCGCGTATAGATGAGGCCGACCCAGAGCAGACCCGCTGGGATCAGGACACAGCTTACAAGGCCTACCCGGGCGATCGTGTCGGCGCGGCGCTGAAAAACCTGGGGCATGATCGCCTCATGCTGAACCAATTAACCCCATCCCGACGCCCGCTGCCCGGCGATGCACCGGTCATCTTCGCTGAGATTTCCACTGCCTTGTGGGCTATTCATCTGTCACGGAACCTCAATCGGTGCAATTGCTGTGCCACGAGCAGGAATCGAGAGGATTAACCAGCCCGTATTGCCGGCAACGTTCCTCAGGAGGAATCGCCGTCGTTCCCCTTGGGGAGGATGGAAGACGTGGGAACGTATTCCTTCGCATAAGGCAGTCGCATTCCCATGATTGGGCAGGTGTGTTTACGCGGCTGCAAATTCAGTTGCGCGGGTTTACGCTACCCTGGACACAATCGTCGCGGTGTCATGGCTTGGTCATTGCCCGTACGGAGAGATGGCCCATCGTCTGGACCGGGACGAGCCTAACTGCCTCACCAGTAGGACCATCAAGCCTGTGCTAACCAGCAGGCTCATCATTGGATGCTTCCGAGCGAAACAGCCCAGGTCACTGAGGAAAGCGGTTTGAGGGACGGACTGCATCAGCCAGCGCCATGCCGTCTCCCGCTGACTGCGATCAAAATACTCCACCCGGAAAAATGGCTTGGCCAATTGAACCATCCATCCTTGCCAGCTGCGGTCGCCAAGGATCGCGCAACGCTCGAACTTTCCCGGATAGTGCAAGCCCAGCTGGATGTCGTCCCAGGCAGCGCGCGGCTCCCAACCGTGAAAGTCGCTCAGCTCCAGCATGACACGGACACTGCCATGCTCGTGGATCATCTCTTCGACATGCCAACGAAAATTTTCGTAATCCTCGTGCGTCAACTTGCCACTGGCGTGACCGACGACCACGTTATCCGGCGTGTGGGGTTCAAAGGTTAGCATCGAAATCCTTTCATCGAGGGGTGTGGCTTTCGAGCAGGATAGCGAAAAGCATCGCCGCCGGCCCATGGGAGCACTCTACAAAGCAACACGGCGGCGAGGATTCTTTAGTAATGGCACGGCACGGACTTAATGGCAGCAATGACTTCTTCGTCCGTCACATTCTCGGCCGTACCAGCGAAGCTGGTATCTTTGCGATCCATCAGAATGGCCGAGCCACGCTCCGCATTGTCGCGCAAGGCAGCCAACAGTTGTCGTCGTTCCGTATCGACTAAAGGTCGGAATTGCATCGCAAGTCCTCCGTTTCTGAACCATAGTGAACCCACCTACTAAATTTCTTCGTTGCAAGCTGCGTGCCACCGGCCTTCTTGGCTCCCTCGATCAGGTTGCCGCAGTGCCGCATCAGCGTTCCTGCACGGCGCAGAACTCACCGCAGAGCTACATTGGCCGTATTGGCGGATGGAGCCTGGAACGGCCAGGCAACCGGCACGAGATATGCACATTTGTTGATTGGATAAGCAATATGCCATTCCTGTACTATTTAGATGCTGCGACTACCGAAGAGTCGGGTCTTCGGTAGCCGCGGAGATGCCTATACAAGAAGGGAGCAGAAAGATGGCTACTGTTGAGACCCGAGACTTCGGAAACCAAACGATGCGGGGACGGGAGGAGGGTCGCCAAGCATTGCAGCCTCGCGAAGAGAGACGCTCGGCGGAGTTCGTGACCGGCGGCTCTGCGATTGAGTGCATCGGAGGGATTGCGACCGTGGTGCTGGCCATTATTGGGCTGGCGGGAGTGTTCCCGATTTACCTGGCCGCGGTTGCGGCGATTGTTCTGGGTGCAGCTTTGCTCATCCACAGTGCGGCGGTCGCGGCGCGTTTTTCCGAGCTGCTGGCGGAAACGGCCGGTACGCGCTTGACGAACCGTCAACTCGGTGGCGGCATGACGGCCGAGTTCCTTGGTGGCGCTGCAGGGATTGTGCTGGGCATTCTTGCCTTGCTGAATGTATTTCCGGTGGTGCTTTTGGCCGTGGCGGCCCTTGTCTTCGGCGGCTCCTTGCTGCTGGGGATTGGGACGTCGACACGCCTCAATTCCTTGGCCATTGATCGAGCCTGGGAAGGCCCCGAGCACGAAATGAGCCGGCATGTGGCAAGCGAGATGGTGGCCGGATCCAATGCCGCCCAAGCGTTAGTCGGCCTCGCCGCGATTGTTCTGGGCATCCTCGCCCTGGTAGGGATTGCCTACGCCTGGACATTGGTCTTGGTGGCGATGCTCTGCTTGGGTGCGTCCGTGATGGTAAGTGGTGCCGCACTCAGTAGCAAGATGATGGCCGTGATGCACCGCTAAACGCCCTGGCTACCGGACCGCTGGCTCCTCAGCCAGACCCGGGACGCACCGGCGCATCCACGGCAAGTCGGATAACCCATCGCCAGACAACCCAGTCATCCCATCAGCCTGCTAATCCCCGGAGATCAGCGGGCTGATCGCGCTTGCACTGGACCAAAGGCTCACGTGTTTGGCCGGGCGCGTACGCTGCATCATTCCCACGCCCAACGGCAAGATTTCCAACCTTTGCTTCGGCGGGGAGAAATTTGACACGCTATTCGCCACCTGTGGCAACTCGGTGTTCAAACGAAGAGTGAACGTCCAGGGAGCTAACGCATTCCAGCCGCCGGAGAAACCGGCGCCGCCGCGGCTGTGAGAAGTCTGGCCACGCTACGCTTCATGCTCGCGCCCGGCCTGCCGCCAGTGCCGTACCTCGGCCTCACTCATTCCGCTGGCGCACCGGCACCGCAGCAGTGCTTGTTGCAGCGCCTCAGCATTGGGAAAACGCTCGGCCGCCACTTTGCCAAGGCAACGCAGCACCACTGCATCCAGGTCAGCTTCCACCGCGGGGGTCCAGCCCTGACGGGGGCGGGGTCGTCGTAAGCTTAGGCAGCATCTGAATCTTCCAATCGTGGTGAGCCGGATCGCACCACCAGGATTCCCACCGTGATGATCTTGCTAGGCGATATGATCCGGCCGATGACCGATGATGGAGCACAACAGCTTTCGAGGCCAGCAAAAGTTCGTTCCACGCTTTGCTGGCAGGCTTCTTTGTCTCAAGGTGAGTGTGCCCCAATATCGCACGCTTCACTTACCGTCGCAAAGCCAAACAAGTGAAAGGAAAAGTTGGCGTCCGACGCTTCTTGACAGGTTCCTGCGTTCATCTCGGAAGGGTGTTGTGCTCTTGGTCGCCGAGTGTGAAGAGATCCTAGCTGTCTGTTGAACGGAACTCCAAATGCGCACATCTGTACACATTCGTCGAGAAATCTTGAACTGGAGCAAGAATTCCTGGCAAAGGCGCGCCACATTCGGAGGACTTGCGCGAAGTATCAGTACGCGAGGGCAGCACGACCGCTGGGGCGAGGCAGTCTGCATAAATGAGCCGTGGCCACCCTGATTGATCGCCTGAGACAGACCCAGGTTCACACTGGAACCCCATGGGGTATATCGGTGGGAGAGGGATCAGCAATGTATGAGTTGCTCGCGCCAAAGCAAGGTCGCCGGGTCGCGGCGGAGGAGTTATTTGCTCTGGCCGAGTTCTATCAGAAACTGTGCCGGGCCCGGCACATTGACGTTCGCGGCAAGCATACCGGGATGGCGCGCTTGCCCGGCTGCCCCGAAGCAGCGGATTCCCTGGCGGTCTGGCTGTTGTATCAAGATCATGCCGTCCACCTTCTCCCCCCGTCGGTTACCGCTCAGCGGAGCGACCCATTGCAACGAGTGGAGAGTGTGCGACTAACGCCCGACAGCCGGCTAGCTCTGACGGATCGGGGCGCGGTTTTCGCTCAGCAGTTCTTGGCGGATCTCGACTTCGACCGTCCGGCTAAAGTTGCTTCCATTCGGCGACAGTTGCAGATGGGCCGTCTCGTTCCGCACTACGATGCCGGGAGCCGGACCTTGAGCTGGGGCCGGCATGTGTTGAAGTGCTTTCGCCAGCCAGCGGAGAATCAGGAAGCCCTGCTTCTGAAGGCCGAAGAGGTAGGCTGGCCAGGTCAATGGATGAATGATCCTCTTGAGCGCGTGCCCGGCATGAATCGGAAGCGCACTCTGCATAACACCATCCAGGATTTCAATCGAAGTCTGAAATCGCCTTGGATTTGCCTCCTCGGTGACGGTACCGGCAGGCGCTTCGGCTGGGAGTTCGGTTAGCTCAAGCTCCACCAAAGCTCCACCAGTCCGGCCATTGACACGCGTAAAGGCGGGAAATAAGCTGTAACCATTCTTTGCCCATCTGGTAACAGCCCATGGCCCCAAACTCGGAGAGAATCGATCGAAGGCCAACATTCTCGTGCCTGACGCAGCAGTTGCCTGCTCGGGGCCCTGAGCGTATTGCCAGCGTGCCCCAAGGAACAGGGGCCGGGCGCAGGACAAGGCGTGTGGCGATCCGCACCTGGGATTTGCAAGAGCATCAGCCGGAGCAACGTTCAAGCTCTGGACCGGAGGGGCGGGATGGTCACGGTCGGCGTTGACCGTGTACACATCGGAGGTTGCTGTACTGGCGCCACGTCGGCGACCTTGCAATTCCAGGCGAGATATCAAAGCCAAGGTAGAGAAGATTCCATCAGAAGAAACCGGAGAAACTCGGATCGCTCTGCGAATACGCATCCTGGCACATTCTGAACCGTGGGAGTCGAGTGCAAGACGTCAACATCCCCTTTGAAATGAGGAGAAATCGCATGTCGCGAACAAAAATGGGCGGCCTATTCATCGCGGGCTTATGGACCGCGGTTACCGTTCTTGGATCCTCAATCGCGACGGCCCGCAATGTAAGAATCCGGGCGTAACCGCCCTTCCGCTAGGCGGCGTGGGCGAAGAAGGCCTCACCAGCAACCCGTTGGCGATGCGGATAGAGGCGATCCCTTTCTCGTTCGATGCGCACCTTTTGAAACGCTTCCCACTGGTT